>JAGWBN010000209.1 GCA_021295875.1 Pseudomonadales bacterium | reverse complement strand
GCCTCCTGCGTCTTGCTTCGCGGCGGAAGATCGTCGACCGATCAGTATAGACGGCAGCGGTCTATACTTGTCGATTGCGCAGGTGACCGCACGAGGTCACCGACAGGAACAGGGTCAGCGGAGGCGCAATGTCGGGTTCGCAACCGGCGTCGATCGAGACCACGGCCAACTTCGCCCACAGCCGACATCGGGGCTTCCGCGTCCCCAACCACTATTCGGCCAAGCACCCGGACGATCTGAAGACCTTGGGGATCCGGGAGAACATCGTCGTCCACAACGCCCGGCTGCTCGACCCGGCGCCGACGCTCGACAGCCACGGTTTCCAACTCGTCATCGCGCCGACGGAACTCGACCTGTTGGACACCGAAGTCGTGCAGAGCGCGTTCTACCAGGAATGCCGGGACCTGCTGAAGCAGGTCACCGGTTGCGAGGAAGTCAGGGGCGGTGGGCACGAATACCGCAACGGCTTCGGCGGCATGAAGGGACCGCGCGGCGTCAAGCCGACGCCCAACGGCAGCGGCGGCGCCTACGCGCAGGGCATCCACGCCGACATGTCGCCGGCGGTGGAAGACCGCTTCCAGCGGATCTTGCCCGAGGCCCGGCACTTCGAGAGCATCAACATCTGGCGCAGCGCCGTCCGGGAGACCGTACGCCTGATGCCGCTCGCGGTGTGCGACATGCGCTCGGTCAGACCCGACGACATCGTCTTCGGGGACGGCCAGAACACCGGCAACATCAAGCAGTACACCAAGGTCGTGGACCAGCGGCTGATCCACGGCCCGCACCAGCGCTGGTGCTACTTCCCGGACATGACCCCGGACGAGGTCCTGCTGTTCCGCCAGTACGACACGCGCCAGGAGATCCTCAACCTTCGCACCGTGTTCCACACCGCCGTCGCGGATCCCAATACGCCGGAGGATGCGCCCATGCGCTCGACCATCGAGGTGCGGATGCAGGCGATCTACGGCAAGGACACCGACCGCGAGGCCCGCGCCGCCCGGTTCAAGTCGGCGATCCCGACCCACTACCTCGACGGTCGGGTGTGCAACTGGTGGAGCGGGCCGATCGAGGGCTACGTGCCGCCGCGCGCTTGATGCCGGGTAGCCGGCGCGTTCCGGATCATTACCTCGTCGATGAAGAACCCCGCCATCTGACCCATGGCGTATTTCTGCAGCGGGTGGAAATACCAGGCGGGATCGAGTTTGCGGCGGTAGTCGATTGTCAACGCGATTTTCGTCGTGTCGGGAGTGATGGGAGTCAGCGAGATCTCCGTGCCGATCTGCTCCAGGTACGAGGAGAAGAACGTTGTATCGTGCACGATTCGTGTGCGCACTCTCGTCGGTTCGACCTCCAGGATTTCGAGACGCAGCACACCTTCGTGCGTATTGGTGACAAACCACCGGTGATAGCGCGTGTGCAGGTGGTGAACGTCGCCGGGGTGGAGCGACTCCGCCTCGACCCGGTAGGGCATCGGGAATAGCGACAGCATCCAGTTGCGGTCCTTGTCGAGGTCGATTGGGCGTACCAGGTTCGCCATGACCTGCGCTGGTGTCATGTGCGCGACCCTGGTCGCAGTCGCGGACGACGTTCGCTCCGCACTGAGCCGATCGGTCGTCCCCTCGAATGACGACACCAGCACGATCAGCGGCAACACGGAGGCGTATCTCTTGCCGTGGTGCTTGCCGCCCGTGGTCGACAGCCAGTGCGTCGCAAAGGCAATGGTCGCGACCAGAAAATAGATCGGTAGGAACATGAGCACACAGACGAAGCCCTCGAACAACACGATGGAACTGCCGAGGAACACGATCAGCGATGTCAACGAGAAGTCGCGATAGCGGTGCCGCAGACTCGTGCTCGGTGTGGTCGGCTGCACCGCTGCGATAACCAAGGCCCCTACGTAGGGAATACCGACATACAGCAGGGCTGATGAGTCAAGCTCCTGTCGTATGAGAAAGTGGACGGCGAGTGAACCGACGCCAACGAGCAGCAATATGGCCAGCACGAGTACACGGCGCGCCCCGCGGCGAGCCCGAAGTCGATCCACGATGTCTGTCAGCCGAGCCATCAGCCTGCCGTTGTGTTTCGAACTTGTGCCGCCAAAGTGTGCCGGGCACATGGCGTGATAGCCGTGATGCCCGGTCGGCTCGGCAGATCCTCCGCCACTTGGACATGCCAGGCGAGTCCCAGCTTCTCCAGGAGCTCGATGAAGTGGAAACCGAGGTCCAGCTGGCCCGGATACAGGCCGTGCCGGGCCGAGGCGGGAAACGCGTGGTGGTTGTTGTGCCAGCATTCGCCCATGGACGGTATGGCGGCCCACGGCACGTTGTGCGCCTGGATGGCGCCCTCGTCGACGAGCCAGTCCTGTGGTCCGTGCGTATGGCACAGATAGCCGACGTACCAGTGCGAATGCACGCCTACCGCGACGCGCACGGCGACACCCCACACCAGCCACGGCAGGTCGCCTAATACGACCAGGATCACGGCGAGGGGGAGTTGCTGGGCCATCCAGGTCTTCTGCAGGAATCGGTAGAACCCGTCATCCGCGATTCCCGAACCTGGATCGAAACCGGGTGGATGATCCAGCACCAGGCGGCAATGCAGGTTCCACCAGCCGTCGCGCAGCAGGCCGTGGCCGTGGCGGACGAAGGGATGGCACTCGGGTTGGCGTTGCGCCCAGTCGCGAATGTCGTGCGAGCGGATGACCCAGAGAGGCCCGTGCATGCCGACCAGCACACCGAGCCACACGAGGGTTCGTTCCAACCACTTGGGGCACTTGAACGTGCGGTGGATCAAACGCCTATGGAACCCGACGGAATGTCCGGCGCACATGGTCAGCGCCAACAGCAGGA
>JAGWBN010000024.1 GCA_021295875.1 Pseudomonadales bacterium | reverse complement strand
GGTCTGGGCGTCCGCCAGCGGGACGTGGTGAACTACGTGACGCACGGCATTCCGAGCGTTGCGGTCGAAGGACAGGAACGGGGAGCCTCGGTCTTGGACGAAGCTCTGGAGGATTCGACAAACGCCGCGTTCGCGAAGGCGCGTGAGGACGGGTTGAGGTATGTGTCCGTCGAGCTTCTCCTGCTGGCTCTGCTCGCCGATACTCACGTCGACGACGTGCTTGGATCCGTGGCTGCCCGGAAGGACGAGTTGCGCCAAGAACTCGGCACGTTCACCGATGCGACGTCCGTCGTTGCGGGTGACGATGAAGTCCCGCAGCCCACGCGCATGTTCAACCGCATCATGCCCGCTCGTGCGACCGCGACCGGGCCAACACCCTCGACGCGCTGTGGGCGCTTTGCGGGGAGCGTGACGTGCCGGTGGCGAACTATCTCGAGCGCCACCGGGTTTCCCGCGCGGACGTGGCAGCACGGATCGGCTAGGGCGTACGAGCCTTCTCGACGGCAACGTGCTGCGAATCATGCCTTCCATGAGTTGACCCAAACGTCGGCGATGCATTCAATGCGCCGTTTCGTGTCGAACGATTGGGGGAGGGCATGAAGCAGGTGGGGGAGGGATGAAGCAGGTGGGGGAGGGATGAAGCAGGGCATCGACCCGGACGACTTGACGCGGCCGTTTTGGGAGGCCGCCAACGCGGAGCGGCTGGTGATCCAATACTGCGTCGACTGCGACCAGCTGCAGCACCCGCCGGGGCGGACATGTCACGGGTGCGGATCCGACGACGGGCTGCAATGGAGGCAGGTGAGCGGCCGGGGCCGCATCTACAACTATGGCGTCGTCCACGACTGTCCGGTTCGGCTGCTCCGGGATGACCAGCCGTTCAACGTCGCGGTGATCACCCTGGACGAGGATCCCGGAATCCAGATGTACTCGCACCTTCCCGGGACGCCCGTGGACGAAGTGCCTGTTGGTGCGCCGGTGGAAGTGGTGTTCGAAGCCACCGCGAACGGCCAGAAGGTTCCCGAGTGGCGGGTCGCGACGGAGGAGAAATGAGCACGTCGGTGGCACCCGCCTCGGTGTTTCGCACCGCGGAGGGACTCGGCGTCTGGGAACACCGTGGCAAGGTCGCCGCGGTGGGCATCGGCCACTCGCCGACGGCACGTCGTTGGGACGGCACACCCGGGAACTCGGTGGGAGGCATCAGCCTGGCCGCGCTGCGCGGGGCCATCGAGGATGCCGGGGTCGACCCCGCGGAAGTGGATGGCCTGGTCATGGATCCGACCACGACCACCGGCGCTTTCTGGCCCCAGGACAAGCCGCTGCCGTGGGATACGATCAACGCCTACGAGCGGACCGACGACCCGCTGGACGGCGTAACGCGCCTCAGTGCCGAGTGGATACTGAAGAACATGCCGGAGTTGAACGGCGTGCAGTTCACCAGCTACGGCATGGTTTGCATGTCCACGGCCATCTGCGTGGCCGCGCAGGCCGTCGGCGACGGCCGGGCGCACACCTGCCTGGTGCTGAAGAGCTGGCACAACCTCGAGGGCCGCTACTCCCAGGGCGGCGCCAACGCGGGCGACGCGGTTCCGGGATCGAGCGCCATCCGCTCGCTCTGGGGGACGCCCGCGTGCTTCGGCACGGCGGTGCAGTTCGCCGAGTACTGCCGCAAGTACGGCAAGAACCACGACATGATGGCGCCGTTCATCGAGAACTCGCGACTGAACGGGCTCAAGTTCCCGGAGGGCTACTGGGCGCAGCACCGGCCCGAGGAGATCACCCCCGAGGACTACAAGGCGGCACGTTGGATCGCCAAGCCGGCCAACCTGTTCGACAACGACATGCCGATCATGGTCTCGGCGGCGTACCTCTTTACCACCGCCGAACGCGCGCGCCACCTCAAGCAGAAACCGGTCTACATCCTGAACCACGCGTCGAGCCGCACACGGCCGCGCAGCCTGACGCCGACGCTGGACGAAGTGGAGGAGGACACCGCGCGAACGGCACGGAAGATCTACGAAGGCGCCGGCATCACCGCCGCCGATCTGTCGTTCGAGAACATGTACGACGGTTTCACGCAGTTCCACCAGTTCCACATCGAGGGGCTCGGCTACCGCGGGCTCAAATTCGGCGAGGCCCTCGACTTCTATCAGACGGACATCAGCATCAGCGGACCGAATCCGGTGCAGCCGAGCGGTGGCAACATCGGTTGCGGTCGCAGCCGCTTCTGGATGCACACGGACTGCATCCAGCAACTGCAGCAGCGGGCGGGCGAGCGCCAGGTCACGGGCGTCAAGCCGGAAGTCGCGGTGTCGGGCGGGCCGATGCCCCTCGGCGGCGACTACACGGTCTGGAGCTCGACGCCGTGATCCTGATCAGCTTCGAAACCGCGTGAATGAACCGACGCTCGCTTGTACGCCGGCAAGGCAGACGCGACAATCGACCATGGCACCCGCCACATCGGCCGCACGGATAGGACATGGTTCGGGACACGCAACGGCTTCGCGATTTCGAGGCGCGTTATCGGCGCCAGGCCTACCGCGATATGACCTACCGGGAAGCGCTGGCAATCTTCGAGGCGCTGTGGGTGGAGGCTCGAGAAATGAGGGACGACCTCGGCGTCGATTGGCGGGTGGATCTCGAAGTGGACCTGGAGGTCGCGCGGACGCTCAATGGCCTCCCGCCAACCACCTGAGTTCGGCCGTCTTCTCGCGGCGGTATCCCGTGAACTAACGCGTCGGGACGTTCCCCACATGCTCATCGGCGGTCAGGCCGTGCTTCTCCACGGTGCACCCCGGCTGACGGAGGACATCGACGTATCGTTGAGCATCGGGCCTGAAGAGGTGGCGACCGTGGAAGCGGTATGCGAAGCCGCCGACCTCGAGTCGCTGGTTGCGAATCCGGTCGAATTCGCGCGTGAGACCTTTGTGCTGCCCGCCCGGAGTCAATCGAGCGGTATCCGCGTCGACTTCATCTTCTCGAATACGGATTTCGAGAGGCTGGCTGTGGACCGCGCCGTGGGCGTTCGTCTGTCCGGGGAGACTGTCCCGTTCGCCTCGCCCGAGGACCTCCTCCTGCTGAAGCTGTTTGCGGGACGTGCGCGGGACATCGAGGATGCCCGGTCGGTGGTTGACCGACAGGCACCGCACCTGGACTGGTCCTACGTCGAACGCTGGGCGCAAAGGTTTGCCGAAATCCCGGGACGCGAGGATCTGCCGAAGCGATTGGCGGAATTGCGCAGCGACTGAGTGGGGCGTAGTCGCACCAGACACACGCTGCTCGAAGACGTCAAACCCGGAGGTCGTGTTTGGCGACCGGCAACTCCCTGACCCGGACCCCGATCGCGTCGTGGATCGCGTTCGCGAGCGCCGGCGCCAGCGGTGGTGTGCCGGGTTCGCCCGCGCCGCCGAGCGGGCCGCCGCTGTTCACGATCACCGTCTCGACCACCGGCATCTCGTCCATGCGCAGCATCGGGTAGTCGTGGAAGTTGCTCTGCTTGACGCGTCCGCGCTCGATGCTGATCTCGCCGTGCAGAGCGGCGGTCAGCCCGTAGACGATGCCGCTCTCCATCTGCGCGGTCAGGCCGTCCGGATTGACCGCGGTGCCGGCGTCCACGGCGCAGACCACGCGCTCGACGCGTAGCTTGCCGTCGTCGATGGAGACCTCGGCGACCTCGGCGACGATGCTGCCGAAGGACTCGTGCAGGGCGATGCCCCGGCCTCGGCCTTGGCCGAGCGAACGGCCCCAGTCGGCCTTCTCGGCGGCCGCGTCGAGCACCTTGCGGTGGCGCGGCGCGTCCTTGAGCAGGCGGCGGCGGAACGGGTACGGGTCTTCGCCCGCAAGAGTCGCCAACTCGTCGACGAACGACTCAGTGAAAAAGGCGTGCTGCGAGTGGTCGACGGCGCGCCACACGCCGAAGGGGACGTGGGTCGGGCTCGCCACCGAGGCGATGCGCTGGTTGTCGATGGCGTAGGGGATGCGTGGCGCTTCGGCCGGTTCGTGCTTGTCGACGTAGAGGTTCATCCACACCGTCGGATGGCCGCCTTCGTCCAGGGCGCCCCGGAAGCGGCTGGTCACCGCCGGTCGGTAGCGGTCCTGGGCGATGTCCTCCTCGCGGGACCAGACGAGTTTGGTCGGCGCGCCCACGGCCTTCGCGATGCGCGCGGCCTGCACCACGTAGTCCTGGACCGAACGGCGTCCGAACGCGCCGCCGAGATAGGCGTTGTGGACGATCACGGCGTCGGCTTCCATGCCCAGCGCTTCTGCCGCGGCGGCGCGCGCGCCGAGGGGATTCTGGGTGCCGGTCCAGATCTCGCAGATGCCGTCGTGCAGCCAAGCCGTGCAGTTCAACGGTTCCATCGGCGCGTGGGCCAGATAGGGAACCCGGTACTCGGCCTCGATCCGGCGGGCGGCGGTGGCGAGGGCGTCGTCGACGTCGCCCTGGTCGACCTCGATATCACCGTTCGACTCGATCTCGGCCTGGGCGAGGTCGCGTTCGAACTGCGCGTAGATGCCCGCCTGGTTCACCTCGTCGCGACCCCCGTTGTCCCACTCGACCTGCAGTGCCGCCAGTCCTCGGCTGGCATGCCAGTAGCCGTCGGCGACCACGGCGACAAGGTCGTCGAGGGGGACGACCTGTTCGACGCCGGGTTGACGCATCGTTTCGGTGATGTCGATCATGCCGACCTTGCCGCCGAAGACGGGTGCCGAGCGCACCGTCGCGACCTTCATCCCCGGCAGTTGGGCGTCGATGCCGAATGGCGCGCTGCCGTCGACCTTGGCGGGTATGTCCGTGCGCGGTACGGACTTGCCGATCAGGGTGAACGCCTCGGGGTCCTTGAGTTTCGGTTTCGACGAAGGGCTGAATTCCGCCGCTGGCGCCGCGAATGCCGCGTAGGTGTCGCTGCGACCGCTGCCCGGATGCGAAACGCGGCTCTCGGCGAGTACGAGTTCCCGCACCGGAACGTCCCAGGCCGCCGATGCCGCCTTCGCCAGCATCTCCCGCGCCGCCGCGCCCGCGACGCGCATGCCGTGCGCCCCGGTGGCGCGCACGCTTAGGCTGCCACCGGTGATCTGCAGGTCCATCGCCTGGGTGAGCTTGAGAAAGATCCCGTCCACCGTGCCGACCAGCGCCCGGGGAATCTGCGCGTCGCCGAACAGGAATCCCCGGGGCAGGGCGTAGTTGGCGTATTCGTCGTGGGCCGGCGCCTCCATGACGTCGACGAGATTCCAATCGGCGTCCAGTTCGTCGGCGAGCATCTGCGCCAGCGCCGTGTGCACGCCCTGGCCCATCTCGGCATGGGGGACGATGGCGACGACCCGGTTGTCGGCGGCGATCTTGACCCAGATGTTGAGCAGCGATTCGCCGTCGCCCGCGACCAGTTCCCGGACGCGCGGGGCGCGATGGCCGGGCCGGATGGCGACCCCCACGATGAGGGCGCCGCCCGCAAACACACCCGCCGTGATCAAGCCACGGCGCGTCCACTTGCCTACACGGCTGGCTTTTCTTTCTGGCTTGTCGTCAGCCATCGGTGTCGCGCTCCCCGGCCGCCCGCTTGATCGCCCTGCGGATGCGGGCATAGGTGCCGCAGCGGCAGATGTTGCCCCGCATGGCGACATCGATGTCGGCGTCGGTGGGGGCGGCGTTGTGCGCAAGCAGGGCGGCTGCGGACATGATCTGGCCGGATTGGCAGTAGCCGCACTGGGGGACCTGCTCGTCGATCCACGCCTGCTGCAGCGGATGGCGCGTGCCGTTCGCGGCGAGCCCCTCGATGGTCGTCACGGATCGTCCGGCGGCGGCGCTGAGCGGCGTGGTGCAGGAACGAACCGGCGCACCGTCGAGGTGCACCGTGCAGGCACCGCACTGGGCGATGCCGCAGCCGAACTTGGTCCCGGTGAGCTCCAACTTCTCGCGGATCACCCAGAGCAGGGGCATCGCCGGGTCGGCCTCAACCCGGTGCGCAACCCCGTTCACCTCGAGTTCCGTCACGCCGATCTCCTTCTTGCGACACGCCGATCGTACAGGCTCACTCGGTGTCGTGCCGCTGCAACAGCGCGCCGATGACCGTGTCGAGATCCGCGCCGCCTTCTGCGTGCTTCAGGCCGGCCATGCGCGAGTAGATCTCCGCCGCCGCCTTGTGGAACTGATCCGGCAGTCCGGCTTCGGCGAAGGTCGAGGCGATTTCCAGCATTTCGCCCTCGAAACGCCACGCCTTGGGCGATGTGGACTTGGCGGTGCCTGCACTGCGTGCCCCGAGGCCCGCCTGCGAGATGTCCCACTCCGCAAGCAGTTGGTCCGTTACGCCGTTGCTCTCGGCGACTGCGCGGATTCCCAGCAGCAGCGCGGAGGACCCCTTGGTGAAGGCGGCGTAGCACATCTTGACGGCCGAGGCCGCGCCGACGCCCCCGTCGATCGCGCGGGCGTCCATCAGCGAGCCCTCGAACAGGGCGGCGACGGTTTCCGCCCGCGGTCCCGACAGGTACAGGCGCGTGACCCCGGGGCGCCAGGCGGGTGGGCCGATGATGCCGCCGTCCACCAAGCACTTGCCATGGAGACCCTCGATCCGCCTGGCCGTTGCCGGGGACACGGCGTTGGCATCCACGTAGAGGCCTTCGAAGCCGGTCTCGGCAACCTGGGTGGCCAGTTCGACGGCCGCTTCGGGTGGACAGACCGAGAACGCCATCTCGGCATCGGCGAGCGCCTCCGCCAGGTACCCGGCGTCCTTTAGACCGGCCCGTTCGGCCCGTTCCCGGGTCGCTTCGCTGCGCCCGGCGGACACCCACGTCACGTCGTGGCCATTGCCGGTGAGGGCCGCGCCGATGGATGCCCCCATGGCGCCGGGATGGAGCAGCACGACGGTCATCGGCGGTAGTTCAGCGGCGGCTCGCGATCACCGAGCAGGGGCCGGTACTCAAAGTCCTCGCCGCGGCGCTCGTGGAACTCCGAGGTGGCCTTGGCGATGAGGTCGGGGTTCTCGATGAACTCGCGTGCCGTCTCGGCGAGGATCTTCGCGGCCAGCATCATGCCCTTGTGGCCGATGCTCATGCCGCCGGCCGCGACCGCCTGCCAGCTATGGGCACTGGTGCCGGGAACCCAGGTGGCGGCACCGAATCCGGCGGTGGGCACGGTCCAGCTGACGTCGCCGACGTCGGTGGAGCCCGTCTTCTGGCGGAACTCGAAGGGCTGGATTTCGCGCGCCCAGGACAGCGGCCGGACGCTGCCGAACAGCGACTTCTGGATCGCCTCGGCGAAGGTCGTCTCGTCCTCGTCGTAGACCACACCGCCGGCCGCCTTCAACCGCCCGTGGATGACCTTGGCGAGGGTCTCGTTGGGCAGCAGCGGAAAGTTGCCGTGCATGACCTCGTAGCTCATATGCGTACCGGTGCCCTTGGCGGCGCCCTCGGCGGCAGCGACCACCCGTTCGAACAGTTCGTTGACGGCCACCGGGCGCGGGTGGCGCACGTAGTAGTAGACCTGGGCGCGCTCCGGGACGATGTTGGGCGCGCGGCCACCGTCGGTGATGACGTAGTGCATGCGGGCGGAGCTCGGCATGTGCTCGCGCATCAGGTTGGTCATGTAGTTCATGGCCTCGACGCCGTCGAGCGCGGACCGTCCCCGGTGCGGGGACGCGGCGGCATGCGCGGCGATGCCGCGGAAGGTGAACCGCGCCGACTTGTTGGCGTTGCTGCTCTCGGGGACGGCGATGTTGCGGTCGTTCGGGTGCCAGTGCAGGGCGATGTCGACATCGTCGAACATCCCTGCACGGGTCATGTAGACCTTGCCGGAACCCCCCTCCTCGGCGGGTGTGCCGTATACGCGCACGGTGCCCGATGTGCCGGTGGCCGTCAGCCAGTCGGCGATGGCGATCGCGGCGGTCGCCGAGGCGCTGCCGAACAGGTGGTGACCGCAGGCGTGGCCGGCGCCGTCCTCGACCACGGGCTCTCTACGCGTGACGGGTGCCTGGGAAAGTCCGGGGAGCGCGTCGTACTCCGCGAGCAGCGCGATCACCGGTTTGCCGCTGCCGTGCGCGGCGACGAAGGATGTCGGCATTCCCGCGACGCCGGTTTCCACCTTGAAGCCGTTGTCGGCGAGGTACGTCGCGAGCCTCGCGGAGCTCCGCGTTTCCAGGTAGCCGAGTTCGGCGTAGTCGAAGATGTCCGAGGCGATTGCGATGGCCTGGTCTCGGCGGGCGTCGACGAAATCGTCGATGTCGGCGGCCCAAGCGGGCCACGCGGCGATCACGCCGATCAATGCCGTACGAACGGACAAGATCCTATCTCCTCGGCTGGTCCCGAGTCGGGCACCGTAACGGTGACAACATCGACTCGGCGAGGTGCCGAGTCGTTGCGGCAACATACGGAACGCGGATAGGCAATTCAATGTGGGAGCGGGACCAAGTCCGCCGACTGCACGTCGCGTTGGGATCGCGTTGGGTATGCTCCATTGCGCTCCGTTGCGACAGCGGCTCGATCCCGCTCTTTGTTTTCTTTGACCACGGGCGTTGCCGCAGGTTCGTTTGGAACGGGCGTGAGGCGACGTGTTGTACGGCCCCTATGCGACGGATGCGACGGTCACGTCCGCCACGCGGTTGGAGATGCTCACCCCACGGCGTCCGAGGCGCATGGGGTTCCTGTCGTGGCCGTTGGTGCAGTAGCCGACCGAGATGCCGGTAAAAGGATCGGCCCAGGCGATCTGCCCGCCGGCGCCGCCGTGGCCGAATGCCTCGGCGGAGTTTCCGTGGGCGAAACCGCGCATGTTGCGCCAGGTGTCACCGGCGACGACGATGCCGAGGGCGCGGTTGACCGCTACGCCGGTCAGCGGATCGCGAAGATCACCGGATCGAACCCGGCGGGCCATGCGCAGCGTCTCGTCCTTCCAGACGCGGCGCCCATCGACACGGCCTCCATGCAGCAGTGCCTGGTAGAAGAGCGCGAGGTCGGCCGCCGTCATGATGCCTCCGCCACCCGCCACGGGCATGGCACGCACCTCGGGCCGGTTGAAGCTCAGGATCGCATCCTCGGTCACCTCGGTCGCCGGCGGCTCCGGCATGCCTAGGCGTGCGTAGTCCTCGCTGGTCATCGGTTCGCCGCAGTGGACGATCTCGGCGACCCGTGGGTTTTCGGCTGCGGGAAGCCCCAGATGCAGGTCGGTCAGGCCCAGGGGATCCGCGACTTCCGTGCGCACGAACTCGGTGAAGTCGCGGCCGCTGCGGCGTTCGATGATCTCGGCGACGACCCACATGCTCGACGACGGGTGGTATTCGAACTGCGACCCGGGCTTCCAGTTGAGCCGCCACTGGGCGAAGCGAGCATAGCGACGGTCCCGATCCGGCCAGTCGGTGGGGCGAAAGGGGGCGTGGGGAAAGCCCGCGGAGTGGAGGAACAGTTGCTCCACGGTGATCACGTCCTTGCCATTGGTGCCGAACTCGGGAACGATGTCGGCGACGACCTCTTCCGTCGAAAGTTCCCCGGCTTCGATCAACAGCCACGCGGCGGCCGAGGTGATCGCCTTGGTGGACGAGAACACGCAATACAGGGAGTCGTTGGTGGCGTCGCCGAAGGTCTCGAACAGTACGAGTCGACCCTCCCGGGCGACGGCGATCTGCGCCGACGGCAGCAGTCTCTCGTCCACTTCACGACGTGCGCGTTCGACGACTTGGGCGAGCTTGTCGGGATCGACGTTCGCGGATTCGAGGGATGACGTAACGGAATAGGGGTTCGACAAGGGAATCTCCCGGCGTCGCGTTTCCGGCGGTTTGCAGGTTCGAACGAGCAGTATAGTCGTGTCCAGGTATCCTCCGATCAAGCCCGACTATTCTGAGTTGCGCCGAGCGTCCTCAATGCGTCGCGAGGACACCCGTGCCGTGACATGCGCCGCAAAGCCTGCACCGGCCTCCGCGTAGACGTTGAAGACCGCCGACGCGCCTGCTTGTTCGAGCGGCTCGATCTCGTCCTCGAACTTGGCGGTCGCAGCCAGCCGGCCGCCGAACGACATGGCCTTGAACTGTTCGATCGCCGCCAGGTTGGCGGCCTGGTTGGGGAGCGCGAGCAACACCAGTTCGAGGGCACGGGGAGTCTGAACGCGGTCCCAGAAGTCCGCATCGCTCGGATCGCCCAGGACCACGTTGCGGCCGGTCGCCCGCAGGTGCCGCACCCTTGTCGGATCGACATCCACACCGACCACCGCGCCGGCGTGGCGCTCGTTCATATAATCGTATGCCCCGGTACCGATGCGCCCCATGCCGAACACGGCGACGGTCGCGCGGGACATGTCGATCGGCTGATCGTCGCCAAGCCTCTTTGATCGTTGCAGGCGTACCCACAGGCCCCGGTGACGCGCGTATATCCGCTGGGCGACGACACTCAGTCCCGCAGCGACGGTGCACGAGAGGGCCAGCGCGACCGCGATGGCGATCAACCACGTCTCGTCCATCCAGCCGTTCGCCACGCTGACGGCCGCGACGATAAGACCGAACTCGCTGAAGTTTGTCAGGTTCAGCGACGCGAAGAACGATGTGCGGGACCTCAGCTTGAACGCCGCGAGCAGACCGAAGAAGAGGGCCGACTTTAGAAACACGAACGGCGTGACGGCGGCACCGATCAGCACGGCCTCCGCCGTAAGCCTCCCGGAGAGTCCGATGGACAGGAAGAAGGCGACGAGGAACAGATCCTTGAAGCCGAGCATGGTCTTGGCCAACTCGTCGGCCTTGCGGTGCCTGGCCATGAGCACGCCCAGGAACAGGGCACCGAGATCGCCCTTCAGGCCGACCAGTTCGAACACCTGTGCGCCGCCCAACGCCAGCATGACGCCGAACAGGACGAGAAGCTCGCCGTGGCCCACCCGTTCCAGGACGCGAAGCAGCAGCGGCCTCAGTGGCACAACGAGCAGGACGAGGAAGGCCCACACCGCGGGCCATTTGCCGGTGGAGACCGCCAGTAACGCCACGGCGGCCAGATCCTGCACGATCAGGATTCCGATGGCGATCCGACCATGCAGCGAAGCGCCTTCGCCCTTCTCTTCGAGCACCTTCACGACGAAGACGGTGCTCGAGAAGCTGAGCGCAAAGGCGATCAGCAGACACCGGTGTAGATCGAGACCCGACAGGAAGGGCAGTCCGACCAGCGCCAGTACGTAGATGCCGGTGCCGAACATCAGGACGACAAGCGACATGTGCGATGCGGCCACCCCCCAGACCTGCGGTCGCGCGAAGGTTCGCAGATTGAGCTTGAGGCCAACGATGAACAGCAGGAGCGTGATGCCGAGGTCCGAGAGTTTCCGGACGATCTCCCCCGCCGCGATGCCGTAGAGGTTGAGCATGAAACCGGCGACGAGAAAGCCGACCAGCGGCGGCAGCCCGAGTGCCTTCGCCAACAGGCCCATGAGGAACGCCACCGCGATCCAGCCCACATCTCCGAGAGCGATGGCGATCAGTTCGAAGTCCACGCTTCAATGGTGGTCTTCGCGGCGGACGTCGGCAAGCCTCGCCGGCGGCATGGCGACACACGCACGACGGGATGGCGCCACAAGGACTAATCCAAAGCCGCGAGCGCGACCCATCCCGCCCGGCACTGCTGGCGCCTGTACGAGCTGACCCGCGCGCGGGCGGAAGGGGCACGACCGAACGCTTGCGTTCGGAGCTTCCTAAGGCACTTGCCGCGGTAGCGGCAAGCCTACAAACTCCCAATGTCACCGGCTCGGTACCGACGATGCAGATCGCCACCGACTTTGCGGACACGGTGGGCAACACGCCGCTGATCCGTCTGAACCGTCTCTCGGAGGAGACGGGTTGCGAGATTCTCGGCAAGGCGGAGTTCATGAACCCCGGCGGCTCGGTCAAGGACCGTGCCGCGCTGTGGATCGTCCGCGAACACGAAAAGAGCGGCGCCCTCGGGCCGGGCGGGACGGTGGTGGAAGGTACCGCCGGCAATACCGGCATCGGCCTCGCCCACATCTGCAACGCGCGCGGGTATCCCTGCGTCATCTACATTCCCGACAACCAGTCGCCGGAGAAGATCGACATCCTGAGAACCATCGGCGCGGAGGTCCGCCCGGTGCCTCCCGCGCCGTACGCCGACGACATGAACTACCAGAAGCAGGCCGGACGGTATGCCGCCAGCGTCCCGAACGGCGTCTGGGCGAACCAGTTCGACAACACCGCCAACCGGCTGGCGCACTACGAGTCGACCGGCCCGGAGATCTGGCGCCAGACGGACGGCAAGGTCGACGCCTTCGTGTCCTCGGTCGGCACCGGCGGCACGCTCGGCGGGGTCGCGACGTTCCTCAAGGAGCGGAACACCGGGGTGCGTACGGTACTCGCGGACTGCATGGGCAGCGCGCTCTACAGCTACATCACCACGGGGGAGACGGTGATGAGCGAGGGCCCGTCCATCACCGAGGGCATCGGCAGCAGCCGCGCCACGGACAATCTTGCCGGTACGCCGGTGGACGATGCGGTGCAGGTCGCGGACCAGGAGATGGTCGTCATGGTCTACCGGCTGTTGCGCGAAGAGGGCTGGTTCTTCGGCTCGAGTACGGGGATCAACCTGTGCGCCGCCGCCAAGGTCGCCCGCGACCTCGGTCCCGGCCACGTCATCGTGACCATGTTGTGCGATAGTGGCGCGAAGTATCAGTCGCGGCTCTTCAACCGCGCGTGGCTCGCCGAGCGCGGCTTGTCGCCGGATTGAGAGGAGCACCGGATTGAGAGAGCACCGGATTGGGAGAGCACCGGATTGAGAGAGCAATAGTGTCGCGCTCGATTTGGAGACTTGTCCTCGCGACGCTGCTTGTCGGCGGCGCGGTGTCGTTCGCCAGCGAGGATGACGACCCGATCACCGGTTCCATAGTCTGGGTGGTGGAGTTGGACGGTGCCATCGGCCCGGCCTCGGCCGACTACTTCACCCGTGCCCTCGCGCGCGCCGACGACGAAGGCGTCAACCTGCTGGTGCTGCGTCTCGACACCCCCGGCGGACTCGACAAGTCCATGCGCGACATGATCAAGGCGATTCTCGCCTCCCGCGTGCCCGTCGCCACCTATGTCGCGCCGAACGGTTCCCGCGCCGCCAGTGCGGGCACCTACATCATGTATGCGAGCCACATCGCGGCCATGGCACCGGCGACCAATATCGGCTCGTCGACGCCGGTCAGCATCGGCGGCGACGGCTCGCCGTTGCCGTTCCCCACCGCACCGGATCCGCTGGGTGGCCCGGAGGAGGGCGGTGGCGACAGCGAGCAGGAGGAGGCCGGGGCCGAAGAAGAGTCGGACGCCCCCGCCGCGCAACCGTCGGGGACGGCCATGGACCGCAAGGTCGTGAACGACGCGGTTTCGTACATCAAGGGGTTGGCGGAACTTCGCGGCCGCAACGTCGAATGGGCCGAGGCCACGGTACGCGACGCGGCCAATCTCACCGCGCAGGAAGCGCTGGAGTCGAACGTCATCGACATCGTCGCCGACGATCTGACCGACCTCCTCGAGGCCATCGACGGACGTACCGTCAACGCGGGCGGCATGGACGTCGTCGTTCGGACCAGCGATGCGGAAGTGGAATTCATCGAGCCGGATTGGCGCTATGAACTGCTCGGCGTCATCACCGACCCGAACGTCGCCGTGTTCCTGCTCATGATCGGTTTCTACGGGCTCATCTTCGAGTTCTACAGTCCGGGCGTCGGGTTCGGCGCCGTGGTCGGCGTCATCTGCCTGCTTCTCGGCGCCTTCGCCCTGCAGATGCTGCCGATCAACTACGCAGGCCTCGCGCTCATCGTCGTCGGCCTCGGCTTGCTTACCATGGAAGCGTTCACGCCGAGCTTCGGCGTCTTCGGCGTGGGTGGTGTGATCGCCTTCGTCGTTGGGGCGATCATGCTGATGGACACCGACCTGCCCGCCTACCAGATCTCCAAGCCGGTCATCGCGGCGCTCGCGGCGCTGTCCGTGGCCCTCGTCGTCTTCGTCCTCGGCGCCGCGGTCCGTGCGCGTCGGGCGAGAGCCGCTTCCGGCAAGGAGAGCATGGTCGGTGGCCGCGCCGAGGTGGTCGAGGACTTCCAGGGCAAGGGCCGCGTGCGCGCCTTCGGTGAAGTCTGGCAGGCCGAGGCCGACGTCGACCAGGTGTTCGAAAAGGGCACGCGCGTCACCATCGCGGCTTTCGACGGCCTGACGGCCGTCGTTGAAAAACCCCAGGCAAAGAAGGATTGACCTATGACCCAGATCTTCATCGGAATCGTCATCGCGGCCTTCTTGGCGGTCCTCGCGAGCGCGTTTCGCGTTCTGCGCGAGTACGAGCGTGCCGTGGTGTTCCTGCTTGGCCGCTTCCAGCGCGTCAAGGGCCCCGGCCTGATCATCATCATCCCCATCCTGCAGTCGATGGTCCGGGTGGACCTTCGGACCATCGTCATGGACGTCCCGTCCCAGGATCTCATCACCCGGGACAACGTCTCGGTGAAGGTGAACGCGGTGCTCTACTTCAAGGTGCTGGACCCCGACCACGCGGTGCTGAACGTCGAGAACTACATCGAGGCCGTCGGCCAACTGGCCCAAACCACCTTGCGTTCCGTGCTCGGCCAGCACGAACTCGACGAGCTTCTCGCCGAGCGGGAGCGGTTGAACAACAACATCCAGACCATCCTCGACCAGCAGACCGACCAGTGGGGCATCAAGGTGGCGAGCGTCGAGATCAAGCACGTCGACATCGACGAGAGCATGATCCGCGCCATCGCCAAGCAGGCCGAGGCGGAGCGCGAGCGGCGCGCCAAGGTCATCCACGCCGACGGCGAGTACGAGGCCGCGGGGCGCTTGACGGACGCCGCGGCCCGGCTGTCCAGCGAAGCCGGCTCGATGCAGCTGCGCTACCTGCAGACGCTGACCGAGATCGCCGGCGAGAAGTCGTCCACCATCGTCTTCCCGCTGCCGGTGAACCTGATGGAGTCGATGAACCGGCTATTGGGCGAACCAGCCGCGGACGACGACAGCACGTAGCGCCCCAACGGATCGGCGCCCGCGCCAAGCGCCGCTTTATCCGCCGCCGGACCCTTCGCCCGACGAGCCGCCTATCATGGCGATGATCTTCGCGCGGCCGGACTCCACGGTCTCCCGGTCGACCTCCAGGTGCAGCAATCCCGCGACGGCGGGTCGAACCTGGGTGATGGCGATGTACTCGGTGGCATCCAAGTCGAACACGGCGAGATCGGCCGCCGACTGACCCTCCCAGTTCCTAATGGACGTATCGACGCCGCCGTCGATCACGCCCCAGGAATGCCGCGGCATTGAGTGCGGTGCCGCCGTCGCCGTTCAAGGCGTTGACGTTCGCGCCGTTGTCCAGCAGCCACTGGGCGGCTTCGGCGTGACCGCCGAGTACGGTCATCGTCAGGGGCGTGACCGGGAGATCGGTTGGAGCGTCGAGATCCGCGCCCGCCTGCTTGTTCGCCGCCAGTTCCGCGATGTTGCCTCGAGCGGCGGCGGTGATGATGTCCATCGTGGGCTCCGGCGGAGGCGGCGGAGGCGCGGCGGTCTGCGTGGTGCAGGCGGTTAGCATGAACGTCGCCAGCGCTGTCGCGCCTAAGGTGGCTAGTCTGTAGCCCATCTTCCCTTCCTTTCCGGTCGGTGTGCCAAACGGCCATTGTGCCCCACCCTGCGCGGCTTCATTCGCCAGCTTCGAGCGTCATCGCCCCGAGCACGCCCGTTGGGGTTGTTGCGATTTTGGGAAGACTCCGATTTTCAGACTGCAACCCCCGTACTCTAAAATGTGCGGGCGCTGGAAATCCCAACGCCACGCTGGAGCGCATACGCTGCGCTGGAGCGATTACGCCGCGGGCGCTGCCGTCCTCGGATCTTCCGCCCGAGCGTGTACCAACCACTGAAATTGAGCTGACTGAAGGTCGAGGATCTTAGCTACATGACCACCACGAACATCCTGCCGATCGACACCCGCGAAGCCACCCTGGAAGTGGCTGGCGGCAAGGGCCGCTCGCTTGCGGAAATGGCGAATGCCGGGCTCGCCGTTCCCGGCGGCTTCTATGTAACGACCGCGGCGTACCGGCGTTTCGTCGCCGACAACGACCTGCAGGCAAGGATCATCGAACTGGCCAAACCGGAGATCGGCGAGTTCACGCTGTCCTTCGACAAGGCCTCCGAGGCAATCCAGGCGCTGTTCCAGTCCGACGCCATGTCCGCAGCGATGGCAGCGGAGATCGCCGCCGCGTATCAAGGTATCGAAGGCGACAACCCGGCGGTGGCGGTGCGCTCGTCGGCCAACGCCGAGGACCTGCCCGACATGTCCTTCGCCGGCCAGCAG
>JAGWBN010000208.1 GCA_021295875.1 Pseudomonadales bacterium | reverse complement strand
TTCGCCTCCAGATCGGTACTTCCTTTTTATACCCATCTGTCAACGAATTACCTGACACATACAAGAATGACAGTTAACTTAAGCGCGATTTCCCTGCCGCCCGGGTCCGCCGGGAACGATTCGCACACATAATGTGACCGCCTTGGGAAGAATGCGAGGATAGAAAGTTGAGCCGCCCATCGCATCCTCGCGATGGGCGGCTCTTCTTGTGATGCTACAGTACCACGTTAGTACCGTAAGACGTGTCTATTCGCCGCCTGGCACTCCGCTGGTCTGTCCGGCGAACCCGGTGTCGTCCTTGCGGGCCGGGTCAATCCACATGTGGGCCCAGCGCAGGTGGCTGGATGTGGGACCCGGGAAGTGGACATAGCCCCGTACCTCGGGCCAGAAGGCCACTGCTTCCTGCTCCCAGAAGGCTGGAAAGTTCCAGTACTGGCTCATCAGGTATAGCTGGATTTCCTGACCCTTGGCTTTCCGGTCCTCGTAGGCGGTCAGCTTGCCGAGTTCCTCGAACAGGCCTTCCGCCGTTTCGTCGCAGGGGTTCCCGGGGGTCTGGAAATTGTAAAGGCTGTCGCAGCGATGGTAGTGGCCCAATCCGATGAAGGGGTCGTCAATGCCGGCCACGCCGCCGGTGGAAGCCAGGAACTCGCCCCATTTGCCGTTCTGGCTGACCTCGCGGTAGGCGACGGTTTCGACCGTGTCAAAGTCGGTCTTGATTCCCAGCAGGCGCAGCTGTTCCTGCATGAAGGTGGCGCGGTTTACCCGCTGGGCGTCGCTTTCCACGGTCAGGACATAGGTCTTGTCGAAGTCAAACCCTTCCTCTTTAAGGATCTGGATGGCTTCGGCTCGTTGGGCTTCCATATCGGCAGGTTCACACCAACCGGGTATGGCGCAGCCATCGGCCCTTTCGACCGCCCAGGCGCTACCGGGCGGCATCAACCCCAATCCTTGAGAACCGTAGCCGGACAGGGCAACGTTAATGCCGCTGACCCGGTCCATGCCCATGGCGATGGCCTGGCGGATGCGGACATTGTCCAGGGGAGGAATGCGAGTGTTAATCCAGAGATTCTCGCTGCTCCTGGTGGCCCTGATTACCACCCGAATCTGATCGTGGTTCACGTACTGGTCGTACTGGCCGAAGTTTCGCACCCAGTGCCAGTCGGTCTGGTGGGCCAGCATAGTCGCCTGCTGAACCGACTCGTCCAGAATGCCAAAAACGGTCACCTGGTCTACGTAGGGTATGCCTTCAAAGTGATAATTGGGGTTCTTGTCAAAGTGCTGCTGGTCAAACCCTATGGTCTGTCCCTCTTGCCATATAAACGGACCGGTGCCCAGGCTTATGTCCTGGAACATGGCCTCCTCGCCGCCGGCAAGGAACCACTCCTTGTTGAAAATCACAGTGGCGGTGTTGCCATAGTTGAGGAGAGGGACAGCGTCGGGAGCGTCAAACTGGAACTTCAGGGTGTAGTCGTCCACGCACTGCAATTCATCGAGGACAACATTTTTAAGCCGGACCTGCATGTAAGGACGGGTGAGACCTTCCCCGGTGATCATGGTCTCGAAAGTGAACCGGGCGTCTTCACACACGAAGGGAGCCCCGTTGTGCCACTGCACGTTGTCCTTGAGGTAGAAGGTTACGCCAGAAATATCTGCGTCAACGGTCCAGCCGTAGGCCAGTCCTGGGATATAGGGAGAGCCAGGATCGTAAGGGTTGTTCTGCATCAAAGTGTCATGGGTGGGCAACCGGACACGCCTGGCGGCGCCGGTGAGAGCGCCCCATATGTTAGCATGCTCCAGGGGGTCCTCGTAGTTGATGCGGAGAGTACCGCCGTAAACCGGGTTTCCGTAGAAATCAATAGGCGGCTTCCAGTAGGAAGCGAACTCAGGCGCTTCCTGGGGACCCTCTACCATCCCTTCCTTAGGAGCCACCGCGGCGGCGGCTACGGTGGTAGGTGTTGGGGCTGGTTTCGCCGGCTCAGCTGCCGCGGCCGCAGGTTGAGCCGCTGGCGCTGCCGGCTGGGCGGCCGGAGCAGCGGGGGCGGCAGGTTCCGCGGCTGGCGCGGCAGGTTCCGCGGCTGGCGCGGCAGGTTCCGCGGCTGGCGCGGCCGGCTCAGGAGCAACCTGCTCGGCGGCGCCACAGGCAACGAGCAGCAGGAGTGTGAGGGCAAGCGAAACATAGACCAATGACCAAGGTTTCCTAGTTCTGTACCAGCTCATCTCGAATCCTCCCTAGCACAATTTTGGTAGGAAGATCTGGGGTCCGGACGGGTCCTGGATGGTTGGCATCAATGCCTACGGAAGTTCAAATCTCGACTTGCTACGGCAAAGTGCCCAATTGTGGTATTGACAGGAACACGGCTGTAAGCTTGGCCGCGCGGACTCGGCACCGGCATTTGCTCTTTCTTCACCTCCTTTACCGAATATTTTGTAGGCAATTTATGCAGATTTCGATACAGGCGCGGGCCGCGGGATTTTGTGACCAGTGCGGTTCGCATACAATCGCGAACTGTTCTGTGACTGAATAGGTTTCGTCAAAGCTTCAAAAAAACAGTTTCGGCTTAGCCATGCAATAGTGGTTATCACTTTACAATCATATATCTTTATAACATAAGGGCTAAGAGTAACTATATAAGTATTCATTTGCTGTTGTCAATTAATACGGCATGCTTATCAACCGATTTCGTCATAGCATGAAGGCAACGCCTTCCACCGCTAGTTTTCTGGGAAGTGTCAGGCCGTTCCCTTCCCGGTCATGCCGTGACGCCATTAGCCTTTTCCCTCTGCATTTACACCTCTATTACCCTTTGCTACTATTACCCTGCTTTGGCGCCGGCTGGAGGTTCTTTTCCGCACACACGATGGCCGCTGCCCAGCCCATACCTCGGCCGGAGATAAGCCATGAACTCCATGGAGTACGACGTTGTTATTA
>JAGWBN010000207.1 GCA_021295875.1 Pseudomonadales bacterium | reverse complement strand
ACGCGCTGGATTCGCTGCGCATCGAGAAAGCCTATCGTCACTGGGGGCACGACATCACCGACGAGGACACGGCGCTGGAGGCGGGCCTGGACTTCGCCGTGAAGTTCGACAAGCCGGGCGGGTTCATCGGCCGGGAGGCGCTGCTGAAGGACAGGGAGACGGGGCCGACCAAGCGCCTATTGCAGTTCCGGCTGATGGATCCCGAGCCATTGCTCTACCACAACGAACCGATCTGGCACGAGGACGACCTGGTCGGTCACGTCACGTCCGGGGCGTACGGCCACACCCTCGGCGGCGCCGTCGGCCTCGGCTACGTCGATACCGCCAGGGCGCCGGACCCGCCGGAGGAGGGCTTCAGCATCGAGGTGGCCGGAAACCGCATTCCGGCGGCGGTCTCGTCAACGCCCATGTACGATCCCGGAAACAAGCGCATCCGCTGCTGAGGCGTGGGAATGCTCCAGCGGGATTCGCTTCTTGGCCGACACGACCAGACCGATGTCAGCGCGTATCACGCACGAATGTGCCGGAGGCGGCAACCGGGGCGTCGCCGAAACGGTTGGGTTGCCAGTGCAGCGCGACGCCGTCGGAACCTCTCGAGTGCCAGGGGATCTCGTTGACGTCCTTGCCCGCGTCCCAATCGATGGCGGCGATGGCGAGCCGCACCGCGGCCCAGCGACCTCCGGCGTGGCCGTCCAGGAACGTGCCGTCGACCTTGAACTCCACGTCGTACCCCGACTCCGTGGTGGTGGTCTCGGCGGTGACGGCGTTGCGCGAGCCTTCGAGGAAGCGCAGGTAGTAGCTCTCCTCGACGACTCCGGGGAGGGTGACGAAGCCGACCGCCATCTCGGCGAGATCACGGCGGGTCGACTCGTACAGGCGCAGGTTGGCCGACCGCTTGGGCTCCGGACGCGAGTCCACGGCGATCATCACGGAGTCCTGGATCAACAGACCCCGGGACTCGTCGGCGAACAGGCTGTCGTCGTCGACGCGTACCGCGACGTAGAGATCGCCGTCGGCCGCGCGCAGTCCGAACGAGTAGGCGATGTCGCTCACCGCGGTGTCGCGGGAGACGACGTCGCCCTGGCGGTCCACCCGGTACGGCAACGCCGGCCACTCGGCCAGGTCGCCATCCACCGTCGGCGCATCGCCCACCGGAATCGGTAGCGGGGCGACCGGCAGCAGCGCGGAGACCACGTCCAGATCCACCGGGTTCTCGCCGGTGTGCGTGGACAGCGACCAGGACACCTGTCCCGGGCGAATCGCGTGGTAGGGGACGTTGGTCCGCGCGGTGAGTTCGAAGACGAAGCGTCTCATTTCGCCCGAGGGAATCGTGGCCGCCCCGGCGCCGCCTTGATAGTCGAGGTCCGGACCGGGGTCGACTTGGAAAGCCACGGTGAGATCCTGGCTGCCGTCGTTGGTGACCTGGAACGCCACCTCGCCCGCGGAGAAGGTCTCGCCGTCGCCGAGAATCGGTTCCGATTGCACGGTGTCGACGAGCCATTTCATCGTGTCGCGGACATCCTCGGTGACGATGTTCTCGTCGTGGATGCCGTCGAGCATCAGGTTGGCGAGGCGCGGCCCTTCGGCTTTCATGGTCACCATCGCCACGTGGTCGAATTCGCCGTAGAGACCACCGCGCAGGTCGCTGCCACCGCCGGTGGTGGCCAGGGTGATGTAGTTGCTGTCCTGGCGGACGACCTTGACGTAGTGGTGGAAGTGGCCCGCGAACACCGTGTAGTCGCGGCCCGCGAGCATCGCCTCCACTTGGGGCCAGTCGCCCCGCGCCTCGGGGTAGTCCCACAGCGGTTGATGGACGATGACGATGGTCCAGCGCGGGTCGGGCACTTCGGTCAGGGTGCGCTCGATGAACGCCAGCTGCTCGGCCTGGGTCCACGGTCCCGGCACGGGGGCGTCGGGTTTGCTCACCATGCCGAAGAGTTCCGAGTTGAGCACCACGAACAGCACGTCCTTGTAGACGAAACGGTAGTAAGACGGCCCGAAGCGCGCCTGCCAGGTCTGGGCCATGGTGGCGTTGCTCATGTCGTGGTTGCCGGCAGCGTAGAAGAACGGCACCTCGAGTTCGTCGATGAATCCCTCGAACTCGTCCCACTCGCGATCGATCTGGGCCTGGTCCTCGGTGTAGCCCTCGATCAGATCTCCGACACTCACCACGAACGCCGGTTCGAGCAGGTTGACCTTGGGGACGGCGGAAGCGAACACACCCGGCCGGGCACCGCCGGTGCGGTCGCTGACGATGACGAAGTGGAACTCGTCGTCCGCGTCGTTGGCCTCCAGGGCGGTCCAGGGAACCGCGCCATCGGTAGGCTCGACCTCGATGCCGGCTGGCGGCGGTGTGCAGCCAGCGAACAGGGACGCGATGGCAAGCACGGCTGCCGCGCGAGTCACGTGGCGGGATGGGAACTTCGGCCCCCGTTCGTTCGATTCGACGCCCATGGGATGCTCCGGCAAAAAGGCGCGCAGTATAGCGGCAGTGCGTTTCGCCGGGACTATGGCTCGTCGCGGTCCTCGCGCAACCGTCGGCGGATGTTCTCCAGCACCCGACCGAAGACGTTCAGTCCGCGGATGTCGCGTCCGCAACCCCAGTAGTAGTCGTATTGGCTGGTTTCGACGATGGCCCTGTCCCCGGTGGCCAGTAGCGCGTCGGCGACCTCGCCATGGGTGCGGCACTTGATGTACATGCCGCGGGTCATGTAGACCTCCTTGACGTCGTCCCAGTCGCGGCGCACCTGCCGGCGGCGCCGGCGGGCGAGCTTGGCGGCGAGGTCGGGATGCGGCGCCGAGCGGATCGCCTCGCGGAGGGCGGAGTCCTCGAACTTCATCGGCCAGTCGGCGTCGTCGAGGCGGATGCCGTGCGGCGAGTGGCTCGACAACGGACTGCGGCTGTCCACGCGGGAGACGAGCACGGCATCGGGACCGTGGTTGCGGAACGCCATGACGGTTCCCGACCGACCTCGGCGTTCAGGCCGAGACGCGCACCATCGTTTTGCCGAAGTTCCGTCCACCGAGCATGCCGATGAAGGCGTCCACGGCGGAATCGAGACCCTCGGTGATGCTCTCCCGGTACTTGAGCCGACCGGCCTTGATCCAACCCGAGAGGTCCGCGAGTGCCTCTTCGGCTTGCGGATGCCGGGTGGCCAGGTTGGAGAACCCGAAGAACGTGTAGCCCTCGGTGTTGCCGTCCTTGCCGAGGACCTTCAGGCCTTCCTCCTGGAGTCGCTGCATCGGGTGTGCGCGGCGGGTCTCGGGGGTTTCGTTGTAGTGGGCGATGGATCCGCAGATGGGTACGCGGGCACGGGGGTTGAGGCGGGGGATCACCGCTTCGAGCACGTCGCCGCCGACGTTCTCGAAG
>JAGWBN010000206.1 GCA_021295875.1 Pseudomonadales bacterium | reverse complement strand
TCCTGACGACGGTACGCCTCCCCGCGACGGGGGATTTCGGCGTCCATGGAGCCATCGCGTCGTTTGTTGCCTGACGGTCGGCGCCGCCTCGCCCGCGCGCCCAAGGGGCGCGTTGGAGAATTCGCGCAGCGGGTGCGACGGCGAAGCGGTCGCGTCTCTTATCGGCCCTTGGAGTCCATACGGGACCGTAATATCCTTGCTCGGCCCGAGGTTGGCCGGGCAAGTCATTCGGAGCGCCCATGAAGCACCTCGGTCAGTTCCTGCGGATCGCCGCGTTCGCCGCCGTCTGCGGCGTGGCCGGAGCGAGTGCGGCGCACGCCCTGGAGATGTCCCTGTGGCCCGGTCTCGCCGTCGGCGTCGGCTTGGGTTCGTTGCCGGCGTGGCTGCCCCGCGCGGTTCACGGCCTCGAAGCGGCACGTTGCGCCGAATGGGCCGCCATCGCCGCAACGCTCTCGCTCACCGCGCTGCTGCCGGCACTGGCAGGCGACGACGTGCGCCTTGAGACGACCCTGCCGCTGTTGTTGATCGCCCCCGCCCTGTACGTGATGTACCTGTTCCTCAACCGTTCAGGCCTGGCGTTGCGCGAGGCGTCGGTCGCCGACCGGCTTGCCGGGGCGCTGTCTGGCCCGCCCCTCGTCCTGTCGCTCGCCATGGGTGTCACGCTCGCCACCTGCGCGGTGCTGCTGATCCGCTACGCGGGCCTGAGCGTGCCTGCGTGGGAATTCGTGACCGCACGGTTCACCGACCGCGGGATCATCCCGCCGTTGACCCTCGCGCTGTTCTTCTGGGGCCTGCTGCTGCTCGCCAACAAGACCTGGGTGCTGTGGCGCGAGCGGCGCATGCTCGGCGGCGCGCCCGGTCGCAGCGTGCTGATGCGCGCCCGGGAGGACGCCCTGGTGACTGACCCGGGCGGCACCGACGATTTTCTCGAGATGGTGTGGCGCAAGTCGGCCGACTTCTACATCGTGCCGCGCTACATCAACTGGGCGATTCCCATCCTCGGCTTCATCGGCACGGTGCTGGGCATATCGCTGGCCGCCAACGGCATCCAGTCCGTCATCGGATCGGGCCGGAGCCTCGTCGACCTGTCGAGCGAACTGGGGCAAGCCATCGCGCCGCTCGGGATCGCCTTCGACACGACCTTGATCGCGCTGTCGCTGAGCGTGTTTCTGACCCTCTTGCAGGTCGCCCTGCAGCGCTGGGAGGACAACGTCCTGGTCGACTACGAGAGTTGGGTGAGATCGACCGCCGTCCACCGGAGGTGACGGATGGACACCCCCGCGCCGGGTGATCGCGAGTCCAACAGCGCGCCCATGGTGGAGATCTTCGGCGGCGTGTTCGCGCTGCTGCTGGTGCTCTACCTGCTGGTGAACCTGCTCTCCCAGGCGGCCCTGTTCGAACGCCTGGAGACCGCCAAGGAGGATGGCCTGTATCGCGTCGGATGGGACGCCGGCGGCGCCGGTTTCGTGGTGCTGGCCTTCCCTTCCGAACTGCGCATCGTCGAGACGGGCGAGGCGGTCGCCGCCGACGAGATCTGCGATCCCGGCGGCGAGTTCGTCGACTACGTGAGACGAATCTACCGCGCCGAACGCCAGCAGATCGTGTTCGCGATCCTCGAAGGCGGCGTGCCGACCATGGCGACGGCGCGCAACTGCATCCGCACCGTGCTGCCGGGACGGGAACTCACCATCGGCTGGATCGTCGCCAACAACGAACTGCTTAAGTCGGTGTCGCTGAACGACATTCCGGCCTACATCCAGCGGGCGCTCGAGCCGTGAGGACCGCGTCGGCGGCCGACGGAGCGCCGCGGCGCCGTAGCCACGCGTCGGGAAGCCTGTTTCCGCCGTTCGCGGGCGTGGCGCTGGCGGACATCCTCGCCAACAGTGCCGCCATCGCCATCATCATGATCGTCGTCACCCTGATGGCGCGTCGCGAGGAGGAGGAGGACAAGCTCGAACAGGCGGAGGATGTCGCGGTGCTGCTGAGCCGCGAACTGGCGACGTCCTTCGTCATGAACGCTCTGCCGACCAGCGCCCCGGCACGTCTGCACGATTACGTGACCTACCCGCCGGATCGCAATCCGCTGCACGCCGTCATGCCGATCATGGAGCTCCATGCCGGCTACGTGCGGGACTACTACACCGGCCGGGTCTATACCCGCGACGAGCTGCTGCGCCAGGACAACGCCTTCGACGCCTACCTCGGCCGGCTCGCCTTCGAACAGCTCCAGGCCGTGCGGATCGACGTCTACAGCATCACCGAGTTCTACATCGCCATGTCGATCCTGAGGGCGCACGACGTGCAGCCGAGGCACTGGCACTTCCTGACCGGAGGCGCGGACCGGGAGGCCGGTGAGGGGGAGGCGGTGGGTGTCCTCGCCGAACGCCTGCGCCGCGACCGGCCGGTGTTCGAACCATCGGTCGATTGGCCGGGCCCGGGTTCGTCGACCCGGGGTTACCTCTCGGACGACGTCCACCAGGGGAGTGCCTTGCCGGGCGATGTCGACTTGGCGACCGCGGGCCCGGGAACCGAGGCCTATCCCATGGACGGCCTGGGTCTCGGCTCGGCGACTGGCGAACGGCCGGGCGGCGCGGAGGATGCGCTGGACCTGCCGCCGAACGCCGCCGGGCGGGAGCCTTCGCAAGGGTCGTCGACGACGCCCGGGGTGCCTGGCGGGGAGGCCCAGGGAACATCGTCCATCCGATTTCGAACCCCGAAGCCGGTCGTCGTGGAAGGCACGGCGGAGTTGGATTTCGATCTCCACACCGTGCTCCGCGGGCTGTTCGCGTTCATGCGGTCCGTGCAGGCCGATGCCGACGCCGGGCGTCCGTCGGCCCTCGTCGCCTTCGACTTCGGCCGCGACATACTCGTCAAGGCCGAGGATTCGCTGGCCGACGAGGACGAGCGCCTGGTCGGCGCCCTGGCCCAGGAGTTGTCCGAGCCGGCGGCGGAGGAGAACCCGAACCTGGTCGTGGTGCACCGCAAGGCGGAGGCCTTGCCCGGCCAGTCCCTCGGCGTGCCCGTGAACCGGCCGCTCTACATCGCCCACTGGTTGCGTGGCCCCGACCAGGGGGAGGTATCGGGCGAAGTGGAGACGGACGTCACGCTTCGACTGGGTCTGCACGCGGCGATCTACCGGGGTTTGCGGGTGCCGCTGGTCCGCGACGGCTACCTGCTGATGCCGCCGGTGGCCGCGCCCGACCGGGCGCCCCGGTGGCGGGTCGTGACGCTGGTCAGCGCGCGCGTGGACGATTTCGTCACCGGTTTCGTGTACGCGGGCGTGGACGAGGCCGGCCGTCTGCGCCTGCCGGTCGACGAGAACGCCGTGGAGATCGGCGGCGTCCCCGTGGAGTCGGCGTACCCGCCGGTGGCGCTGCGCGGCGAACGCCGGCAAC
>JAGWBN010000205.1:2227-5251 GCA_021295875.1 Pseudomonadales bacterium | reverse complement strand
CGAGGGTCAGCAGGTGGCCGTGGTCGAGGCCATGAAGATGGAACACGTCATCGCCGCCGACCGCGACGGCGTCGTGCGCCAGATCACCATGGCCGAAGGCGACGTGGTCCGCGAAGGCTATCCCATCGTCTTCATCGAGGAGGCGGTAGTGACCGGTGATGCCGCGGCGAGGGCCGAGGAACTCGACCCGGACTACATCCGCCCCGACCTCGAGCTCACCTACGAGCGCCACGCCTACATCCTGGACGAGAACCGGCCGGAAGCGGTTGCCAAGCGCTATGGACGCGGCTATCGCATGCCCCGCGAGAACATCGACCAGCTGGTCGATCCGGGTTCGTTCAAGGAGTATTGGCCGTTGATCGTGGCCCGCCAGCACACCCGCCACGACATGGAGACGCTGCGCAGGAACACGCCGGCCGACGGCCTGATCGCGGGACTGTGCACCATCAACGCCGATCTCTTCGGCGAGGAGGCGGCGCGCGCCATGCTCGTGCACTACGACTACACGGTGCTGGCCGGCACCCAGGGTGGCCGGAACCACTACAAGCAGGATCGGATGTACGAACTGGCGGAACGGTTCCGCATACCGCTGATCCTCTTCGGCGAGGGCGGCGGCGGCCGGCCCGGCGACGACGGCAAAGGCCCGGGGGTCGCCTTCGACACCGACACGTTCACGCAATTCTCCAAGCTCTCCGGCCTCGTGCCGATGATCAGCATCATCAACGGCCGGACGTTCGCCGGGAACACGGCACTGGTCGCCTGCTGCGACGTCATCATCGCCACCGAGCGCACCACCGTCGCCATGGGCGGCCCGGCGATGATCGAGGGCGGCGGGCTCGGCATCTACACGCCCGAGGAGGTGGGGCCCATGTCGTTCCAGGTGCCGAACGGCGTGGTGGACATCCTCGCCAAGGACGAACAGGAGGCCGTGGAGGTGGCGAAGAAGTACCTGTCGTACTTCCAGGGACCCGTCTCGGAATGGCAGGCCCCCGACCAGCGCCGCCTGCGCCACGTGGTGCCCGAGAACCGGCTGCGACTCTACGACATGAAGGAGATCGTGAACACCATCGCCGATGTGGGTTCGGTGCTCGAGATCCGGGAGAAGTTCGGCATCGGCGTGATCACGGCCTTCATCCGCGTCGAAGGTCAGCCCATGGGGGTGATCGCCAACAACCCGCACCACCTGGCCGGCGCCATCGACTCCGACGGCGCCGACAAGGGCGCCCGCTTCATCCAGCTCTGCGACGCCTTCGACATCCCGGTGCTGAGCCTGATGGACTGCCCGGGCATGATGGTCGGCCCGGACGTCGAACGAACGGCGCTGGTCAGGCACTGCGTGCGCATGTTCAACGCCGGCGCGAACCTGACGGTGCCGCTCTTCGGGGTGGTCGTCCGCAAGGCATACGGGCTGGGCGTGCAGGCCATGTGCGGGGCGAGTTCGCTGGTGGGTTTCTTCACGGTTGCCTGGCCGACGGCGGAGTTCGCCGGCATGAACATCGAGGGTTCGGTCAAGCTCGGCTTCCGCAAGGAACTCGCCGCCATCGAGGATGCCGAAGAGCGCCGCCTGGAGTTCGAAACGCGCGTCGCCCGGGCCTACGAGGGCGCCAAGGCGATCAACGCCGGCGTCGGCGGGGGTCTCGACGACGTCATCGACCCAGCGGACACCCGAAGCTGGATCGCGAGCAGCTTGAAGCGTTTGCCGCCACCGGTGCCGCGGGACGGCAAGAAGTACCCGTACATCGACACTTGGTAGCCGCCTTCTTCGCGGTGACCGTTTGAGAACCCGAGAGTCAAGCGGTGGAACACTGGCAGGTACCCGACCCGCTCGCGACGGCAGACTCCGTTGTCCGCCGGAGTACGAGTCCCAAATCTGCGACTGGGCCTTGGCGTATTCCGTGGACCCCACTCCCGGTGACTTCGCCTGTCCCGTCAAGGTGTTCGCGGCGGATCCGGCGGTGCGTTCTCCCTTCGGCCCGAGCGGGGACCTTGGCACGTTGGCCGGGATCGACTACGACTTCGTTCCGGGTACAGGCCACTTCCTGCAGCTCGAGAAGCCGAGGGAGTGTGTCGAGGCGATGGTCGCGTTCCTCGACCCCCTGGGACTGTCGTGAGCTCCCGACTAGTGTCCCGCGGCGACCCCCGGATGCTCGGCAGGTAGCTTCCGACGAACTCGTCCCGGGGCGACGAGCGCCGCGAGCGCGAGCACGGCGAGCACCCCCCACGACAACGACGCGCCCTTGTAGTTCTTGGAATAGGCGATCTCGACCGACTTGTCCTCCTTGATGCGTTTGCCGAATTGATCGACCTCCGCTTGCAGGTTCGTGGACATCGCCGCCATGGCCTTGGCAAAGCTCACGTCGCTCATTCTCCTTTCGCGTGCCTCCGAGCCGATCGCGGTGGTCGCCCCGGTATCGTGGTCGAACCCGGGCGCCCGCAACAGCAGCTTGCGCGTTCGCATGTCGAAAACCGCAGTATCGAGCATGGTGTTCACGGTGTTCTTGGACGCTGGAATGACATAGCCGCCGACGATGGTCCAGTAGAGGATCGACAGCGGCGTGTCTTCGGTGTTCACGACCTGGTCCCAGGAGACCAGGGCGAACACGTCGAGATCATAGAGCCGGCTGGTCTGTTCGAGGGCTGCGAACCCGCCGCGACTGGCAAGGTAGTTCGACGGAACGATCATGATGTTCTCGACGTAGTCGACATCCTCGAATGTGGCCTTGACCGTCTCGAGCAGCTCAACACGTCTCGCTTCCGTCGGTTCGAGTCCTCCCCATCGGCCTGCGCTCGGAATGAAGGCGATGCCGATACGCAACGGGAGTTCGAGCCGCGGGGTCATGGCGGGATCGACGACCGGTCGTTCGCCTTCGGGATAGAGGAAGTCCACCATGCTGGAACTGGTGCTGCGTTCGGTGCCGCCACCGTAGAACGCGGCGGTACAACCGCACAGCCAGGTGACGGTCGCGAAAGCGAGAAGACGGCCGATCGCGTTGATTGCCATGCCTCGGTTCCTCCGGCTCCGAA
>JAGWBN010000205.1:0-2159 GCA_021295875.1 Pseudomonadales bacterium | reverse complement strand
GTAAGGGTACGAACAAGGGCATTCTTCATGGTGCTGTCTCCAAGAAATCAGCGCAGTTCGGACGCTAGGCCAATGCCTTCCTCGCCGTCTTGATGGCGCGCAGCAGCGCCGCATCGGGTTCCGGGTAGCGGGGCTTCATCGCCGCCAGCGTCTCGACGATGATGGCGGCGACGATGACCCGCATCGCCGGCTTGCTGTCGCCGGGAACCACGTACCACGGCGCCTGCTTGGTGCTGGTGACCGCGAAGGCCGAGGCGTAGGCCCGCAGGTAGTCGTCCCAGCGGCTGCGGGCCTCGAGGTCGGCGGGATCGAATTTCCAATGCTTGGTGGGGTCGTTCAGGCGATCCAGCAGGCGTGCCCTTTGTTCCTTCTTGGATATGTTGAGGAAGAACTTGATGATCGTCGTGCCGTTGCCCACGAGATGGCGCTCGAAGGCGACGATGTCGCGCAACCGTTCCTCCCAGAAGGTCTCGTCGATCCGCCTCGGCGGCAGCCTGCGGCCGGCGAGCAGGTCCGGATTGACCCGCAGTGTGACCACCTCCTCGTAGTGCGAGCGGTTGAAGATGCCGATGCGACCGCGTTCGGGCAGCGTCATCCAATGCCGGTGGAGATAGCTGTATTCCATGTCCTTGTAGGTTGGCTGCCGGAAGTTCGACACCCGGAACCCTTGGGGATTCACACCCGTGGTGACGTGCTTGATGGTGCTGTCCTTGCCCGAGGCGTCCATCCCCTGGAACACCAGCAACAGGGCCTGGCGACTCTCGGCATACATGGCTTCCTGCAGCTCGGCAAAGCGCGCGACATGGATCTCGAGCATCTCGCGGAGCGTCGACTTCCCGCGCCGCGCGATCGTCGGGAGCGTGGGCAACTGGTCGAGATCCACCTTCTGGCCCGGTTTGACCCGGTAGCGTCGGGTGTCGAGCATCGTCCTAATTGCGCACCTCCGTTTGGATCATGGTGGGTGCTGCCGGGAAACGGTCAGAACTCCAGGATCGAGCGACCGCTGGTGCGGCCCTCTTCCAACGCCGTCGTCGCCTCGTTGATCTCGTCGATGGTGTAGCGCTCGGTCACCAGCGACTCGAGGTCGAGATCGCCGTTGGCATGCCAGTCGAGGAACATCGGAAAGTCGCGCTCCGGTGAACACGAACCGCCGATGGAGCCTCGGAACTGCTTCTCCTCGGCGAGGATCTGGCCGGCGTTCAGTTCGACGGTGGTCTGCGGCACACCGACCAGCACGGCGGTGCCGCCCTGGCAGGCGCCGAAGTGCCCCCGTCGGCAGGCCGGCACGATCTGCTCCATGGTGGTCTTGAGGCCGATGCAGTCGAAGGCGAAATCGACGCCGGCTACGGGACGTCCGCCTTTTGCAGTCTGAACCGGGTTGCCCGTCAGCTCGTGAATGGCATCGACGGCGTTCACTTCGGTGGCGTTGATGCCGTGGGTGGCCCCGAAACGCTTGGCGAACTCGAGCTTGGCATCGTCTAGGTCCACGGCGATGATCGGGTCGGCGCCGCGCATTCTCGCGCCGACCACGGCCGACAGCCCGACGCCGCCGACACCGAAGATCGCCACCGAGTCGCCTTTCTGGACGTTGGCGGTGTTGAGCACCGCGCCGGCGCCCGTCATCACCGCGCAGCCTATGATCGACGTCACGTCGGTGGCGATGTCGCTTGCGGCCTTCACCACGTACTGCTCGTCGGCGATGGTGTGGTCCGCCCAGGTGAACACGCTCGGGGAGACCGTCTGGCCACCGCCGATGTCCACCGCAGGCCGGGACGGCGGCCCGTCCGCGTTGGCGGCGTCGCGGGGCACCCAGGTGATCAGCACCGTGTCGCCTTCCTCGACGTGGCCCACGTCGCCGCCCCTCTTGATCACCACACCGGTGGACTCGTGGCCGAGCAGCGACGACCGGCGACGCGGTGCATGCATCTGGTGAAGTTGCGAGTGGCAGATGCCGGAGGCGTGTTGCCTGACGACGACCTGCGTCGGCTCCGGGTCGGGTAGATCGATTTCCTGGACCTCGAGCGGTGCGTGCTCCTGCGGCAGCACCACGACCCGTGCGGGTGTGGCCATCCTTCCCCCTGTCAGATTGGCTTGTTCTGTCGGAAGGCCGAGTGTGACGCCCGCAAGGCGACCTTGGCAAGCTTCGTCGGGCGAGGCGG
>JAGWBN010000023.1:2567-19020 GCA_021295875.1 Pseudomonadales bacterium | reverse complement strand
AGTCCGCCGCGGTCTCGGGAAAGCCCGCCTCGCCCGCAAAATGCAGGTCGCATCGGGTATCGGCGATGGCATTGTTCTGCGTTGATCTCAAGGTCGCCGCCGGGGCGATGGCGAAGCCCACTTCAACGCCGGCGTAGGCCCCCGCATTCGCCGCCGCCGTCTCCGCGCCGGCAACGGATTCTTCGCCAACAGGCGCAAGCAGGACCGCCACGAACAACGCACTGGCTCTTTTCATCACACGCCTTCTCGTCTGGGGCGTCTCGCTACGCGAGTCGTCAATGGGCAGTTTCAGCCGCCTATCCATATGCAACCTGAGTGTAAACAAACATCAAGGGCGCTCAAGGAATCTCTCGTAGGAATCTCGGGCGGCAAGACCGGCTGTCCAACCGTGCCCACCCAACGCCAGGAAGGACGTCGTCGGTTTGGAAGCTGAATCGACGAAGCCTCCACCACGGCGCGAATCGGCGAGGAAGGATAGTGATATGCCACGTATTTGTCCTGGGGACGACGAGTCGTCGGGTATCGCATAGGTGTACGAGTTGACGTCCAGGTAGACCTCCTCCGACACCTCCTCCGCGTCGTCGGAGCCCGCCCGCGCCTCCAACCGGTACTTGCGACATTGCTCCGCCGCCGGAATGGCCCAGTCGAGGTCCCAGTCGTCGCCGTTCCGGACGACGCGGAGATCGCCGGGGTCGGCGCAGACCGTCTTCGTCGTCCATGCCAGGCCATAGGACAACGGCTCGGGACTGCCGCCGTCCGATATCAGCCGCACCTTCATTTCGTAGCTTCCCGGCTGCAGCTCGAACTCCACCAGTTCCACGTTCGACGTCACGTCGTTGCTGTAGGCGACGAGGACATCGGATTCGTCGTAGACCGCGAGTTCGTAGTCGGGAAGATAGCTGTTCCAGGCATCGTCGATATACCGGTGCCAGACGAGGACAGCCGAGAACATTGATTCGTCATCGACATTGAAGCGATAGGAGGAGACGTCTCCTTGCGCCAGATCCCGAGCCAACCGGGTCACCGGTGTCGAACTCGCCCGCGTCTAGAATGTCGTACGCGGCAAGGACGTTGAGCGCACCGGCACCGTATTTGCGGCTCAGCGGCCGCGTGTCCGACGTCCGTTCCCATCCTCCGTCGTAGAAAAGCGGTTCGGCCGGACTCGCGTCACTCCATCCGACGCTGATCTTGTAGTCGAACCGCGTCGCGCCGGCCATCAGAATGGATTTCACCGCGACGCTGTTGTAGGCGTTGGCAAGTCGCGGGTCGACCTTGGCGCGCTCCAGCAGAACCGCCGCTGCGGAACACACCTGGGGCGCCGAGTAGCTGGTGGCGGTGCCCGCCGAGCTGCGCGCCGAGATGTCGGGCTTGTCTCTCGGCGACCCGTGGTCGTTGATCTTGGCACCGTCGTAGTTGCTTGGATTCGCATAGAACTGGTCCACGACGATGCTGTTGTACGACATGCCGCTCGTTGTCCAGTTGCCGCTGCTCAGCGAACTCATCGCCGTGCAGGCAACCATGTCGTTCTCCTCGATGAGCTTGTCGAACTGCCGCACGAGTTGGCCGCTGGATCCGCCGTTGGTGTTGCTGACGTTGAGAAGCTTCGCGGGTGCGATCGCAACGTCGTCGTAGCTCGTCAGCGGATACCGTTCGACATTCTTCGCGTCGCCGATGAATTCCCGGAGGTCGGCGGTGTCGGCGGCATGGAAGTTGTCCAACTGGTGCGAGTATGTTGTGTAAGACGAGTAGAGGGCGTAGTAGTTGGCTAGCTCGGTGAGCAACTCGGCGACGAGTCTGGCGTGTCGTTCGTGGGTCTCGTAGTCGAAGAGGTGAAGGACGCTACCCAAATCTTCCGGCGTATGGGCGCTCTCGGCTTGAAGTATCGTTAATCCCCTTCCGGATGGCAGGTGATGGCCATGCTTGCGCAACAGGTAGTCGTAGCCGGCGTACTTGGCGTGGTGGTAGTTGCTCCGATACCAAGTGCGTTCCCACAAGCTTTCGGAGTCCCCCAGGTTGTACAAGACCGGCAACTTCGCGAAGGCCTGGGAATGATCGAATGCCCTGTCCGACCGGTCGAAGGGAACCGTCGATAGGCTCGTCAGGTGCCGGGCTCGGCTCTCCATCAGGCTCATTGCCGTCACGGGTTGATCGGCACGGACGATCAGTTGCCACTTGCCGGCACCGTCCCCCAGCGCGCCCGCCAAGCCTTCGTCGCCCGACTCCAACTGCTGAGCACTGAAGCCGAGCGCGGCGCCCGCAGGGATCGAAGCCCGCACGTTCCGGGACCACTTGCCGTCATCGTCAATGCCTTGGATCCTGACGTCGGCAGTGGCGGTTCCGTGGTTCACGAGGCGCAACCGGCTGACCTGGTTGGGGTTGCTCCCGGGATTGAATGTCGGCAGCCGCGCGTAGTACCCCGTTCCGGATGCGGTGTCGTGGATCGCGGTGAGGAAGCCATCCTCGGTTCGGACGTAGGCGAGCACCTCGATGTCCAGGGTACTCGCGAATTCCAGCCGCCAGTCGCCCTCGCCGGCGCCGATGCCAACCGACAGCCCCTCCTTGTCCGGGTTGCCCTGCTCGAGATCATCCGAATTGAAGAACCGGGTTTCGCCGCCACCGATGGTCAGCGTGACGGGCTCGCGGGCGACGCCCGCATCGTCGAACGCCCGAACGGTCATTTCACCGCCGCCGGCGGAGCGGTTGCGGATCTGGACGAACCCCTGGCCCAGCGGGCTCGACGCCGCCAGGAACAACGGAACCCGGCGCGTGTCCACGGTGGTCGACAGGTTCGTCAGGTTGGCGTTGGGGCTCTCAAGCAGACTCTGGACGATGACGGGACGGTCGGAATCGACCGTCAGCCGCCACTTCGCGGTGCCATCGCCGAGGCCCGAACTTTCCAGTTCTTGCGCCGTGAAGGTCCGCGCGGCACCGGCCGGTATGGTCGCCCCGACGTCCTTGCCGGGCATGGCGCCGACGGAATCGACGCCCGCGATGGTGACGGCGGCCTGATCCTCCCCGGGATTGACGATGCGCAGACGGCTGACCTGTCGGTCATTGCTGCCCGGATTGAAGATCGCCACGTGGTGGCGGTTGCCGGTCGCGGGGACCACATCGTGCATCGCCGTGAGGAAGCCGCCGTCCGTGCGGATGTATGCCAGGACTTCGAGGTCGAGATCGCTGGTCAACGCCAGCCGCCAGTCGCCTTGGCCCGAACCGACACCGCCGGACAGGCCCTTGAGTTCGTTTCCGTACTCCAGGTCGTCCGAGTTGAAATGGGCTGTCTGGCTACCCCGGATGGCCAGGGTGACCGGTTCCGGTCCATATCCGGAGTCGTCCACGGCCGCGATCCGTATCTCGCCATCCTGTGCGGAATGGTTGATGACCCGTGCAAATCCCTGTCTGCTCGCGTCGGACGCCGACGGGAACAGTGCCACGGTGTGGGACGTGGGTTCTTGGGCGCCGGCGACACTGAACGGCAAGGTCAGAATCCAGGCGACAAGGCGTCTGGTGGTGTGGGCTTTCAATCTCGGGGGCAAGTCAAAATGCTCCTTCGCCCAGTGGTGGCTTCCGTGGTCCAGCCGAAGAAAGTGTTGGCCAACGATCCCATCCAGAATCAATCGCGAGCCGCCACCTGGGCACGGTCCAACTGCTCGAACGAGTACTTTATTGGTCTGCCGCTTGCGAACTCAAGACCAGCAATGGATGGGCGAACCCGCTTCCCGCGTTCACAGTAGAATCCTCGGATGCGCCATTGCCTCTGCCTGTGCCTGATTCTGCTCACCGGATGCGCCGCCATCCAGACGGGCAGACTGCCGGAGTCGACGCCTGTTGGCGCCAACCTGATCGTGGACGGCGTCCCCGGTGTCGCCGAGGCGATCCGCGCCGAACTCGCCCGTTACCAGAACACCCGTTCCGCGAGCTTCCAGGGGTGGCTCGGCGACGGCATCCTGATCGCCACCCGGTTCGGCAACACCAGCCAGCTGCACCGGGTCGAGACGCCGCTGGGCATGCGTCGGCAGCTCACGTATTTCGCGGAACCCGTAGGCGGGGCGGTTATCAATCCCGATGCCGAGCGCGACGGTTTCGTCTACCTGAAGGACGTCGGCGGTTCGGAGTTCTACCAGTTGTTCTGGTACGACAACGCGAGCGGCGAGTCGACCTTGCTGACCGATGGCAAGTCACGCTACCGCGGCGTGTCGTTCTCGCCGAGCGGGCGTTGGCTCGGCTACTCGACGACCGAGGGCAACGGCGTCGACTGGGATTTGCACATCCAGGATCCGACCGGCGGGCGGACGGTGGTCCAAGAGGGGGCCGGCGTCGGCTGGAGCATCGACGACTGGTCGGCCGACGAGACCCGGGTGCTGGCGAGCCGATACATCTCCATCAACGAGTCGCGCCTCTACGAGATCGATCTCGTCGGCGGTGAGCGTACGCGCCTGCTTCCCGACACCACGGCGGCGTTCGGCACGATCCGCTACGGCGAGGCCGACAGCGTCTACTTCACCTCCGACATGGACGCCGAGTTCATGCGCCTGCATCGGCTCGACACCGGGACCGGCGATGTGACGGTGCTGACCCCGGACACGCCGTGGGACGTCGAGTCCTTCGCCCTGTCGCGCGACCGGGAACGCTTGGCCTACGTGGTGAACGAGGACGGCATCAGCCGGCTGGTCGCCTTCGACCTGATCACGGGCGCCTTCATCGCCTTGCCCGGCGTGCCGACGGGTGTCGTCTCCGGTCTGCGCTTCCATCCCGACAACCGCCGCCTCGGCTTCATCGTCCGTTCCCCTACGGCACCTTCGGACGTGTTCAGCATCGACTTCGACACCCGCCTCCTCACCCGCTGGACGAGGAGCGAACTCGGTGGCCTCGAGGGCGTCGGTCTCGCCGAGCCCGAGTTGATTCGCTATCCAACGTTCGACGGGCGCTCGATTCCCGCGTTCGTCTACAAGCCGGAGGGACCCGGTCCCCACCCCGTGCTGGTGAGCATCCACGGCGGCCCGGAGAGCCAGTCGCGACCGACCTTCTCCGCCACGGCCCAGTACTACGTCAACGAACTCGGAGCCGCGGTGATCTACCCCAACGTGCGCGGCTCCAGGGGCTACGGCAAGACCTGGCTCAGGCTGGACAACGGCCGGCTGCGGGAGGACTCGGTGCGCGACATCGGTGCCCTGCTCGACTGGATCGCGACCCAACCCGACCTCGACGCCGACCGCGTCGCCGTCAGCGGCGGGTCCTACGGCGGCTACATGGTGCTGGCGTGCCTGGTGCACTACGGCGACCGCCTCAGGGCCGGCGTCGAGCGCGTCGGCATCAGCAACTTCGTCACCTTTCTCGAGAACACCCAGCCGTACCGCCAAGACCTCCGACGGGTCGAGTACGGCGACGAGCGCGACCCCGGGATGCGCGCGTTCCTCGAGTCCATCGCGCCGCTCAACCGCGTCGCCGAGATGTCCACGCCGCTCCTGATCTCCCAAGGGCTCAACGATCCCCGGGTACCCGCGAGCGAGTCGGAACAGATCCTCGCGGCGCTGAAGAAACAGGATGTCCCGGTCTGGTACGTGCTCGCCAGGGACGAGGGTCACGGCTTTCGCAAGAAGACCAACCGGGACTACCTGAGCGCGGTCACGGCGATGTTCCTGAAGCGCCATTTGCTTGGCTACAGCGAGAACGCCGAACTACGGCCCAAAGCAGCACCATCGAGTGGACTAACGCGACCTGGAATCCGGTGACCGGGTGCACCAAACCCAGTGCCGGGTGCGATCACTGCTATGCGGAACGCTTCTCGGAGCGCTTTGAGGGGGGAGGGTACTTGGTCACCCGTTCGAGCCCGGCTTCGACTTGACCTTGCACCCCGAACGACTTGAACAATCCCGACATTGGCACCGTCGGCGCTTGATATTCGTCAACTCGATGAGCGATCTGTTCCACAAGAACATTCCCGGCGAGTTCGTGGACAGCGTGAGCGCTATTCAGCCATCACGGAAAGTGCATCAACTGCATGTTTGTGCACTCGGTCAACCATGAACCCATCGAGACCACGTTCTGCGACTATGCTTGGATCCTGAGATATCGCCACGACCATTTGGACCAGCTCTGGCTCGTCGAGCGCAACGGCGATATCAATGGCCTTCCTGATTGTCGTTCCACGTTGGCTCCAGAAGCTGTCTCGGGTAACCCGAACGATGTCCTCGCGTGCAGACGCCGAAAGCCGATCCGCACCTCCATCCCCAACCATCATCGAGATGGCGAGCAGGTTGGTTCGCACAGCGAACTTGGACTCCCCGGCTCGAGACGCGTCGATCACTGTCACGATCGCGGGCAGGGCCTGCTCCCCAAGCCTCGCGAGCCCGCTCGCAACATGCTTGCTGAATGCGTGGTTGCCGACTCTTGCGAGCGCCGAAATTGCCCGCGGATCGTCGAGGGTGGCGACGACTCGGGCAACCCACAGGAAGAACTCGCCTTGCACCACGCTCTCTAGTGCGATGCCCTGTGCCTCCGCCACATCCTGTTCGTCGTTGAACTGTTCCAGTAGCGTTATGAGAGCAATGCGGACATCTTCGCTCATTCGCGAGGGCCCTAGAGCGTCCGCGACGAAAACGGCGCGCTCACGCCTGACTCCGTTGTCGCCTAGCAGGTCGGCCGCGAGTTCTGCCTGCCGCTGTTGCGCCCAGGCCGAGTCCGGTGCGTGCTCGACCTCACCGGATCGAACCGTCAGCGCCATCGCAAGGGCGCAAGAAATCGCAACGATCACGAGATTGTTCCTTCTCATCGACACTCCCTCGCTCAGAACGCGACGTGTAGGTGATGATCGCTGTAGCGCGAATAAGGGAGGATCTCGAAGCCACCAGCCTGCTCCGCAACTTCGCCACCGCGTCGAATTCGTCCTCTGTCCAACCGGGACGCGGCAAATCACCGGCTCGTCCATGCACACGGTAGCTGTTCCTAAGAAGACTAACCGGGACTACCTTAGCGCGGTCACGGCGATGTTCCTGAGGCGCCATTTGCTGGGTGAGAGCGAACCCGATCCAACGGGGAACTGATCTCGCGTCAGTGGGTCAGTGGACTTCCAGGCCTCCGAGGTCGCGGAACCGTCACGACCCTTCCACCATGAAACTGCCCGTCGCCTCGGCCACCAGTTCGTCGTTGTCCGCACGGAGGACGCGGCCTTCGAGCATCGCCAGACGTCCTTTACGCCGGGTCTGCCGGCCTTCGAGGCGAACCGCCGTTCCCGCGGGCAGGGGGTTGCGGTAACGGACTTCGGCCTTGGCCGTGTAGCAGCGCTCGCCGCGTAGGAAGACGTGGTTCGCCATCACGTCGTCCAATAGGCTGAACAGGATGCCCCCGTGCACCAGCCCGTCGTAGCCCACGTGCGCTTCGCCGGGCGTGAACTCGGCGCGGCAGACGTCCCCGTCCAAACGGAACCGCACGTTCAATCCGATGGGGTTGCCGACACCGCACACGAAGCAGCGGTTGGCCGTGGAGGCGAGTGGGTTCACGGTTGTCGATCCGCCGGACGGGAAGGAGGCGGACACTACCACACGGTCCGTGGCAAGCGCGGAGACCCGAGAGAAGCGATCAGCGGCCCCGCGGGGTCACGGGTCTGAAGGTCTTGACCATCGCCCGCCGAACGTTCGAAATAGGAACGATGCTCCGACTGGACTGCATCCGTCGCCGTCTCGGCGCGCGCACCCCCGACCACGCCATGTCCGCCGAGGCACGGCATGCGGCCGTGGCGGTGGTGTTGCGCGACCGGTCGGGAACGCCGGAAGTGTTGTTCATCAAGCGCGCCGAGAAGCCCGGGGATCCCTGGTCGGGGCACATGGCGTTTCCCGGCGGCCACATGGATCCGGACGATGCCGATCTGTGTGCCGCCGCGATCCGCGAGACCGCCGAGGAGATCGGCCTCGACCTCTCCCGCGCGCCGGTCATCGGCACCTTGCCGACGCAACAACCGATGAGTTCACGGCGCCGGATGATGGTGGCGCCGTTCGTGTTCGAGATTGAGGGCGATCCGTCGTTCGCCCTGAACCACGAGGTGGCCGAAGCCGTGTGGACGCCGCTGGAACCCATGTACCGGGGCGACAACCAGGACACGGGCAGTCCGGACGGTGGCCACGTGCGGTTCAACGGCTTCCGCCTGGGCGGTGGTCACTTCGTCTGGGGGCTGACCTACCGGATGGTCCAGACGCTGTTCGAGACACTTGACCCCGGCTATCAGCGCATACCCGACTAAACGCACCGGGCCCGCCGGAACGCGCCCGTAGGAGCGGGCTTGTCGCCGCCCGTGACCGCAGAACCCCACCGTGCGTCGTGCCTAGACGGGCGACCACGAGGGTCGCCCTACGGGGTCTTGGCGCGAAGGGTAGCCGCGCGCTTGGCGAGGTTCTTGGCGATCCGTTCCGGCGCGAAGTCGAGCTGGGCCATGGCCATGCCGGTGTTGAACTGTTCCCGGTAGCTGGCGATGAGATCCCCGTCGAAGGTGAACTGGCACATGCCATCGAACATGACGTGGCGGCCCTCGACGCCGGGGAGTTTGGAACGGTAACTGAATAGGTAGCGGGCGTAGCCGACACGGCCATCGCATACCGGGTCGACCATCCGCCATCGGAATCCCTCGGCGTGGCCCCAGAATTCCTCCTCCAGCATCCGTGCGATGCCGTCCCGGCCCCGGTTCGCGCCGTAGAACCCGTCGTCGTAGACGCCATCCTCCGTGAAGAGGGCGGCGAGCGCACGTCCGTCGCCTGACTCGATCGCGTTCGTGAATCTCTCGAGCAGGGCGTTGAAGTCCTTCATCGCGGGCACCCGTCGTCGGGTCCGGCAGGCATACCGTGGAAGTCGGCGATGGCCAGCCCGGCGGCCACGCTGGTAAACGGATCGTGGTCCACCACACGGCCCGGAAAGAAGCCTTCGAGGATTCGGTGTACGGCGGGGATCAGCGACGATCCACCGGTTCGCAGCACGAGGTCGACGCCATCGACGGGCAGCCGCGCGCGGGTCAGTGTCTCGCGCACGGCGTGTTCCACCTTGCCCAGCATGTCGGCGATCAGTTCCTCGAAACGGCTGCGCGTGAGGCGGACGTAGACGTCGATCTCGGGGATGTCGAGCGCCGCTTCCTCGGAACTCGACAGCCGGGCCTTGAACTCCTTGATCGCCTGGAACACGACGTATCCGAGGTTCTGCTGGATCAGTTCGCGCAGGCGCCGGAACTTCACGCCCGCCGCACCGCCACGAAGGATGCAGTCCTGCACGGCGGCGGTGTAGCGGTTCTGGTTCAGCAGGTAGGTGACCGCCCAGTTCACCAGTAGCTCCTCGTAGTCCTCGAACGGAAACGCCGTGTCGATCACGCCCCTTTCGCCCCGTCGCTTCCAGCGTTCGCCCTTGCCCAGAAGAGGGAAAAGCAGTTCGCGGAACAGGCGCTGGTCGATGTGATCGCCACCCAGGGCGACGCCGTGGGTGGTGACGACGCGGAAGGAGCTTCCGGGCGCGCGTTCCAGTACGCAGAAGTCCAACGTTCCGCCGCCGAAGTCGACGGTCAGCACGCGCTCGCCTTCGGCGCCCGGATTCGCGTGCAGGAAGCTCACCGCAGCCGCGATCGGTTCCGGATAGGGGCAGGGCCGGGCTATGCCGGCATAGCGGTAGGCTTCACCGAGCCGTGTCAGCGCCAGCTTGTTGCGGTGCTCGTCGCGGCCTTCGAAATTGACCGGGTGCCCGACACAGGCGCGGTCCATGTCGCCGACTTGGTTCGCCAGTGCATTGCGCATGCGCAGCAGCAGCGGTGTGATCAACGCCACCAGGCGGAAGGGATGGTCGAATACCATGAGACGCCGGACATCCGCCTTGCCGAGCAGGCGCTTGGTGCCCCGAAACAACCGTCCCCGCATGCCCGTATCCGTCATGGCGTCGCCGTAGACATCGACGCTCAGGGTCTCGCCGGGATTGCGCGACCCCGCGCCGGCAAAACCCACGGCCAGGCTCGCCTTGCCGATCACCTCGGGGATCAGCTCGACCTTGCGGCCGGTGTTGTCGTCGATGTATTGGTCGATGGCATCGCGCCCGGTGAGCGTCTGCAGCGCCCGATCGATGTAGGTCGCCGACGGCATGATCTCGGCGTCGTGTTCGGGCGCGCCCGGGTGGCCGACGCCGTCCTCCAGATCGACGAGGGTCACCCGCTGGCCGTCGAAGACGGCGGCGACGGAATTGCTGGTCCCGAAGTCGATCCCGATGCCGACCCGATCCGTCGTGGAGTCAGACCCCAGCGACCCGGGTTCGACGGCCGTGGACAAGATGGTGTTCGCGCGGCGGGTGCGTCTTACCGCGCCCGAGCCCGGGAACCCCGATACTCGACCAGTGGCTCGATGCCGCAGGTGACGCCCGTTCCGCCAAGGCCGCAGTAGCCGTTCGGCACCTTGGCCAAGTACTGCTGGTGGTAGTGTTCGGCGTAGTAGAAAGCGGGTGCATCCTCGATCTCGGTGGTGATCGCGCCGTAGCCTGCGGCGGACAGGGACCGCTGGTATTCGTCCCGGGAGGCCTGGGCGAGTTCGCGCTGGTGTTCGTCGTAGACGTACAGCGCCGAACGGTACTGGGTACCCACGTCATTGCCCTGGCGCATCCCCTGGGTGGGATCGTGGGTCTCCCAGAACACCTTGAGCAGTTCGGCGTAGCTCACGGTCGCGGGATCGAACACCGCAAGGACGACCTCGGTATGACCGGTGCGGCCCGAGCACACCTCCTCGTAGGTGGGGTTCCTCGTCAGACCCCCGGCGTAGCCCACGGCGGTGGTGTAGACGCCGGGAGTCTGCCAGAACTTCCGTTCGGCACCCCAGAAACAGCCCATGCCCCCGAGGAACTGTTCGAGGCCATCGGGAAACGGACCCTTCAGCACATTGCCGTTGACGAAATGGCTCTCGGGCACCGGCGTCTCCTGCGCCCGGCCGGGCAGGGCCTCGTGGGCACCCGGGAGGGCGGGTTTGAAACCAAACGCCATGGTCTTCTCCGTGCCGCGAAACGCCGGAAGCATACCCGAATCGGCGACAGCCGATACGCTACACTCTTCGGGTGAGCCGCATCGTTACCACACTCGCCGTCCTGCTCGGCTGCCTGGTGTCGAGTTGCGCCAGCGCGCCTCGCCCGGCGGCACCGACCTACGACGAGCTGGCCGAACAGTCCTACGAACTGCCGGTCGGTCCGGAACGCATCGCCGCAATCAAATCGGCCTTCCTGTCCACGCCCGACTTCGACCGGCGCTTACGAGCACTGGTCCTGCTGGAGGATGAAGCCTACGCGCTGGAGGAGGAAACGCTGCGGCTTGGTTCCATCGGAGCGGCGATCCTCGACAACTATCAGGCCAGTCTGGTCGGCCACCAGGCATTGGCCAGGTTCTACCGTCACGTCGACTCCCTGGCACAGGCGGAGTTGCACGAAGCCTGGGCCGAAGCGATCACCGCGGCGGTCGCCGCCGACGGGTCCGACGGTTCGTTGGATCGCCCGTACCCGGCGTTGACCATGAACGAAGCGGAGGCCTTTCTCGCCGACCGCGAGGCGACGCCCTTGGGCGCGGCGTACCACCAGTCCGAGGACAGACCGTTGCTGCTCTGGATGACCGGCTTGGACACGCGCGGCCATCCGGTCGAGGTGTTCTTCGACTTGGGCGACCTCCACTCGACCCTTGCCGCTTCGCTCAGACGCAATCCCGCCACGGTGTTTCCTGCGGGACCGCCGGAGACATGCGAATCCATGGGCCTAGCGGGCCTTTGCCAGGACCTCGACCCGGTGGCATTGATCTACATCCTCGCCCGCGGCAACGACTCCGCGGCACAGACCTTTCTCGGGTGGCGAAATTTCGCCGCCAGGGACGATCTGGACGACGCCGCGGGCTGGCTGCACATGGCGTCCCAGCAGGGCAACCGGCTGGCCACCGTGATGCTCGGCGAGGTTCTCTGGGAGAAGAGCCTCGCCGACACGGACGCCGCCGAGCGGTACCGTCAACGGGCTGAAGACCAGTTCCAGATCGCCGCCCGTGCCGGCTTGGACACCGCCATGTCGACGCTGGGCAGGCTGTACGCCGGGGGCCTCTACGGCGTCGAGAAGATCGAGACGGGGCTGGAACTCGTGGAACGGGCAGCCTCCCTCGACAATGTCGACGCGCTTCGCTACCTCGGCTGGCTGCACACCGAGGGGGAACTCCTCGAGGAGGACCACCGGCTCGCCGAGCGGTACTACCTGCGGGCGGCGCAGCAGAACGACTCGGCCAAGTTCGACTATGCCGGGTTTCTGATGCGTCCCGACATCTCCCAAGGCGCAAAGGAGCGCGGGTACCACTGGCTGCGGGAGACCGCCGACGACGAGAACGCCGTCGCGATGCTGCTGATCGGCGACCTCTACGCCAAGGGCGTCCACGTCGGCACGAGCTTCCGGCGTGCCCAATCGTGGTTCAAGAGTGCCGTCAAGGCCGCCCCGGACGACGCCTACCTCGTCAACGAGGTGGCCTGGCGGCTCGCCGTGACCCACCTGCCGAAGCTGCGGGACGAGCGCTACGCGCTGCGCATCATGAAACGCATCATGGAACGCAACGAGGTGGCACGGCGTACACCCGCGTACCTCGACACCTGGGCCGCCGCGTACGCGGCCAACGGCGACTTCGAGCGCGCGATCAGCGTCCAGGAGAAGGCCGTGGAACGGGCGATGTCGGCGGACGACAACGACCTGCCGATTCTGCTCGAGCACCTCGAAGCATTCCGCGCCGGCAAGGAAATCAGCGAGCAGGTGCCGTGACCGGCCGTGTACCGGATGCAGCGGACGCAGGGTCTGTTGCTTCGCGGTCGGCACCGTCTCGCAGCCCGTTGAATTCGCCAAGCGTTCGCGTTCTTGACGACTACGCCGACATGCTTCGCCGTGACCGTCCCCTGATCGATGTGCGCTCACCCGTGGAATTCGCGCGCGGCCGGGTCCCCGGCGCCGTAAATCTGCCGCTGCTCGCCGATGAGGAGCGCGATGCCGTGGGCAAGGAATACAAGGCCCGCGGGCGCGATGCCGCCGTCGCCCTCGGGCACCGCCTGGTCGGCGACGACGTCAGGGCATCACGCGTCGCGGCCTGGCATGACTTCGCCGCCGCGCACCCCGAGGCCGTGATCACCTGCTGGCGTGGTGGTCTGCGCTCGGAAATCGCCCAAACCTGGCTTGCCGAAGCCGGCATCGAGCTACCGCGCGTCGCGGGAGGCGTCAAGGCGCTGCGCCGCTTCGGCCTGGACGTAATCGAGGAGTCGAGCGCGCAGCGCCGGTTCGTTCTCGTTGGCGGCCGTACGGGTACCGGGAAGACGCTCGTGGTGCGAAACGCCCCCGCGCACGTCGACCTGGAGGCCCTGGCCAACCACCGGGGATCGGCTTTCGGTGCTTTCCCCACACCGCAGCCCCCGCCCGTAACCTTCGAGAACGCGCTCGCCGTGGCCCTGCTTCGATTGCCCGCTGGCGAACCGATCGTGGTCGAGGACGAGAGCCGGACCATCGGTCGACTCGCACTGCCCGAGTCGTTGTACGAGGCCATGGGTCGAGCACCCATCGCCCTGCTGGACGTGGAGTACGCCCAACGCGTCGACAACATCTACCAGGAATACGTGCTCGACGCCGTCGAGCCAGAAGAACACCTGCCGATCCGCCTGGCCCGCATCGAGCCGCGACTTGGCGGCGTCCGCTATCGCGAAGTCGCCGAACTCATGCGTTCGGCATTCGAGGCAACCGATCCCGACGAGCAACGCGCGATCCACCACCGCTGGATCGAACGACTGCTGAGGTACTACTACGACCCCATGTACGACTACCAGCTCAAGGGCAAGATGGACCGGGTCGTCATGAGCGGCGGGGTTGACGAGGTCGCGGCATACCTCCGGGATCTGGCCTAGGCGGCCGGGCGGGGCTTGTCTCCGCCCGCTGGCGAAACGCAGCGGGGTCGGGTGCGAACCTGGGCGACGACAAGCGTCGCCCTACGGGGCCGGGACACACCCCGCCGCTACAGATCCAACTCCAACGTCGGCGACAAGGATCCGGCGCAGCAGATCATCACCGCGCCGCGTTCCCGTTCCTCGTCGCTGAGACAGAAGTCGCGATGGTCCGGCTCGCCGGAGACGACCCGCTGCCAACAAGCACCGCAGATGCCGACACCGCAGGAGAACGGCACCTGCACGCCTTCGTCGAGAAGCTCGAAGAGGATCGAATCGCCCTGGCGGACGAAAACCTCCTTGCCCGAGCGGGCGAGCTTGACCGTGAAGCCGTCGGCGTCGGCCGGCTGAGATCCCACGGCGCTACTTGAGCTTCGGCTCGACGAGGCCGAGTTCGATCATGGTCTCGCCGGTGGTGCGCAGCGTGTCCTCGATGGCGTGGGTTTCGAGGCCCAGTTCTTCCCGGGCCTTGTCGCAGTGGGCGCGCGGCGCGTTGTACGGGGCGCCGTACTTCTCGACCATGGCTTCGTACTCCGGCGTCACACCGCCGACGTCGATGTGCGGGAACAGCGCCTGCAGGTGTTCGTGCAGCTGCCTGGCGGTGATCTCGCCGGAGTCGTCGGTGGCGCAGAGCATGTAGCGCGAGCCGTTGGCGCAGGCGTCGCTCTCGATGATGCGCGCCCCGGCCTCGCCGCAGTCGCGCACGTCGACGATGTTCCACAACGCCTGCCAACCCCGCTGGCACGGGTGGCCGGCGAGCATGCGGCCGAGGAAGAACTGCCAGGATCCGCGCAGTTCGTGCACCGGGCTCAGCAGCGGGCCGAGGACGACGCACGGGCAGACGGATACGGCGTCGAAGCGGCCGTCCTCGGCGGCGAGCCGGTTGACCAGGCGTTCGCATTGCACCTTGGCCATGGAGTAGCCGACCTCGCCCTTCTCGACGAGGTTGTCGGTGTTCCAATTCTTGTCGTTCTCGCGGTTGTCCGACGCCCAGTCGGCCTCGGTGTAGCGATGGCCGGGCGGCGACGGGTGGCCGATGGCGGCGAAGGAACTGGTGTAGACCAGACGCTTGACGGAGCCCGCGTTCCTCACCGAGTCGACGATGTTGTGCACGCCGTTGATGGCGCCGTCGTAGACCTCTTGGGGGTTGTTGGCGCCGCCGTAGCCCATCGGCGTGCCGACGTGCAGCACGGCGCTGCAATCGGCGAACGGTTCATCGTAGCTGCCGTCCTCGAGCAGGTTCGCCTCGTGCAACGTGACGGTGCCCGGGTGCCCGTCGTTCAAGGCGAGCAGGAACGCCGTCTTGTCCGGGTTCGAGCGGTCGGTGACGCAGGCGCGCACGTCGTAGCCGCGCTTCATCAGCGCGACGACGGTGTGGGCGCCGATGTAGCCCGACGCGCCGGTGACGGCGACGGGGCCGTCGGCTGCAGTGACAGATGGCATGTTTCTCAACTCTCCTCGACCAGTCGGCCGTACGCGGCAAAGCCGTCAAGTCTATCTCACGGTTGCGCGCCGATGGCGGCGCGCCGTGGTGTTAGGCAAACGTCGCCAACTCCTCGAGCGGGTACTTGCCGATGTCCGGGACCTCGGCGTCGGGACTCGGAAAGCCGGCGACAAGCAGCAGGAAGGCGCGTTCGTGGGCGGGGCGGTCGAGCAGGCGGTTGAGGAAGCGCATCGGGCTCGGCGTATGGGTGAGGGTGGCGACACCGGCCTGGTGCAGCGCCGCGATCAGCATGCCGGTGGCGATGCCGACGGATTCGGCGGTGTAGTAGTTCTTCAGACGCTTGCCGTCCGTATCGACGTTGAACCGGCGAAGGAAGATCGCGATCAGCACGGGCGCGGTGGTGAGGAACGGCTTGTTCTCGTCGGTCCCCAACGGCGCGAGCGCCTCCAGCCATTCACGGGAGGCGCGCCGGCGGTAGAACTCCTGCTCTTCCTTCTCCGCCGCTTCGCGGATGGCGGCCTTCTTGTCCGCATCGGTGACGACCACGAAGTGCCACGGCTGGCGGTTGGCACCGCTCGGCGCACTACCCGCCGTGAGCAACGCCTGTTCAACCACATCGGGTGGAAGCGGCCGGGAGTCGAAATGGCGCACCGTTCGACGGCGGCGCATGAGCTGGTGGAACGCCGTTGCGCGGCGACTCATCTCGTCCGCCGGGAGTTCGGCGAAGTCGAGGGGAACGAACCCTGCTGTCGGCGTGCTCACTCCTTTCGGTCCTTGTTGAGGCGTTCCTTGTTGAGGCGCTCCCTATTGAGGTGCTCCTTGTTGAGGCGATAGTGCTCGAAGGCACGTTCGACCATGGGGCGGCGGCGTCCCTCCGGATGCTTGAGCGCGTAGCCGGGATCGCGTTCGCCTTCCGCAGACGCCATGTGCATCAGATGGGCGGCGGTGATGTGCGCGTGGAAACCCTGGGTGTCCTGCATCTGGTTCACGGCGAGTTTCATCATGCGCAGTTGGAACGGGTCGTTGCGGGCGATGCGTTCGGCGTAGGCGATGACCTCGTCGTGCAGTCGGTCCA
>JAGWBN010000023.1:576-2546 GCA_021295875.1 Pseudomonadales bacterium | reverse complement strand
GCGTCCACGAAACGGGATTCGTAGAGCAGTTCCTTCGCCTTGCGCGGGTGCATGTCCCAGGGCACCGAGAAGAACTGGAAGTTCGAGCCGAGGAACATGGCGTTGTCGGCGGCGTAGATGATGTCCATGGCGCCGGCGACGATCCAGCCGCCGAAGATGCAGTAGCCCTGGACACCGGCGATCGTCGGTTTGGGGACGTTGCGCCAGCGCATGGTCTTGTCCACGAACTGCTCGCGCGAGCGCTCGAAGCGGCCCCGTAGGCCGGGCTCGATGGGCCGCTGTTCGCGGTCGGCGAGTTCTTCCGGCGTGCCGAGGTCGTGGCCGCCCGAGAAATGCTCGCCGGCGCCGAACAGGGCGATGACGTGAACGTCGTCATCCTCGCCCGCCGTGCGGAAGGCGTCGTCGAGCTCTTCCAGCAGGATCCGGCTCTGGGCGTTGCGGTAGCGCGGCCGGTCGGTCGTGATGCGCGCCACGTTGTTCATCACGTCGTAGCTGATGGTGCGATAGCCCATGGCCGGTCCTCCGCCGTGCCTGCCGTGTCGACCCTAAACGTCGAGGAACTCGCCGATGACCGAGGCGCAGGCGTCCAGCTGGTCGTGGTGGGTCCAGTGGCCCGCGTCGTCGATCTCGCGCAGGGTGGCGTTGTGGAAGTGGCGCAGGGTGTCGTCGTGCCCGATTCGGTGCGGATAGCCCTGGCGCGAGTTGACGATCAGCACGGGACAGGTGACACGCTGCCACAGGGAGATCATGTCGGCGTTGGGAATGTCGTACGGACGGGGCGTGCGCGTGTAGTTGTCGAACTTCCAGGTGTAGGTGCCGTCCTCGTTCTGGTTGCTGCCGTGGATGGTGAGGTGACGGGCCTGGTCGGGAGACAGGTGGGGATTGGTCTCCTGCATCCGCTGGTAGGCGTCCTCCAGTGTCGGATAGCGGCGCGGCACCCGGGCGGCAAGCGAGTAGTTGGCGTCGATCCACTGGCGTAGGCGTCCGCCGGGGGCGTCGTCACCTTGGGGATAGAGGCCCACGCCCTCGATGATGACCAGCCGCTCGAGCGCTTCCGGAAATGCACCCGCGAAGATCGAAGCGATGGTGCCACCCAACGAATGGGCGACGACGGTCACCGGCTCGAGTTGCTGCTGACGGACGAGTTGGGCGATGTCCTGAACGTACTCCAGGTAGGAGTACGGACTGCCCCGCGTCCATTCGGAGTCCCCGTGACCCCTGAGATCCGGCGCAACGACGTGGAATCGCGTGCACAGCGACTGCGCCAGCCAGTCCCACGAATGGCAATGGTCGTGCACGCCGTGAATCAACAGCATGTCCGACGCCGAGTCGTTGCCCCAATCCAGGTAGTGGAGGCGCAGGCGCTGGGAGAAGTAGCTGTGGGAAGTCGGATTCTCGCGGTCGGCCATGGCAGCGTCGCCTCTCACGTCGAGGGGATTCTACAGCCTGTCCGACTCGTCGGCGCCGCCGTCAATCATGCGTTGAAAAAAATTGGCGTTACCTATTGACACGGGTGTTACCTCAGGTAACATCGGCAACCAGTAGACCGGTGCGCAACACCGAGAAGTCCCCCGATCAGGGTTGCGGCACCAGGCATGGACCCCTCCCCCTAGTAGGCTGCGCCGAGGTCAATTCCCAAGACCTCGCCAGCCTACACTTTTGCCTGCTCCACCCCCTTCGTCACACAACGTGACCGGAACGGACTGCCGGTGGTCCAGCACCGTTCCTGAGAAATCCCGACCAAAGTCCGCCAAACTCCGCGTCTTCGACGCCGAGGGAGCCGCGCCCGTGGACGACCGTCAATACGACAACCTAGAGGTCAGCCGTGCTGGCCATGTGGCCACCGTGACCTTCAACCGGCCCGGCAAGGCCAACGCCCTGAACCACGCCCACCTCGAAGACATCGAGGCCGTCGCCCTCGCCTTCCGCGAAGACGTCGACACGCGGGTGGTGATCTTCACCGGCGCGGG
>JAGWBN010000023.1:0-520 GCA_021295875.1 Pseudomonadales bacterium | reverse complement strand
GCCCGCATCGGCGAACGCGCCACATTGGCGGTCTACGGCATGGACCAGGTCACCATCGCCGCCTGGAACGGTGCCGCCATGGGCGGCGGCGCGGTCCTCGCCACGGCCATGGACCTGCGCGTCGGCGCCGACGACTGCTTCATGCAGTACCCGGAGATCGACATCGGCGTGAACCTGATGTGGAAAGGGCTGCCGCTCGTCACGCACATCGCGGGCCCGTCCCGCGCCAAGCGCCTGGTCATCGGCGGCGAACGCATCCACGCGCGGGAACTCCGGGAGTGGGGCATCCTGGACACCCTCGTTCCCCGTGCGGAACTCATGGACACGGCCCGCGAGTGGGCGTCGCGCTACGCCGCGAAGTCACCGATTCCGGCGCAGATGATCAAACGTAGCGTCAACACCCTGGTCTCCGCCCTGGACGTGGCGGTGATGCACATGGACGTGGACCAGAACCTGCTCTCGGCGCTGACCGAGGACCGCCGCGCGGCCATCGAAGCCTACCGTTCGGGAACCGAACCGA
>JAGWBN010000022.1 GCA_021295875.1 Pseudomonadales bacterium | reverse complement strand
TTCCTTGAGCAGGGCCAACGTTAACGGTCAGGTTGCATTTCACTGACGGGCGCCACGAGTCGCTCTTGGACGGCTCGCGTACTCGCGAGACGCGCTAGTGTATCGACCTTCCCTATAGGCCTTGTCTGAACCGCACGTTGTACCGGGCGTGAAGCCGGTCCCGCTTGGCGAGCATGCTTGGATGGGCGCCTTGCGGAATGGGCAGCGGATCGACCGTGTCCCCATCGAGCGTGTAGAGATCCATGTCCTTGGCCCAACCGTGGAAGACAATGCGGAAGAACCGTCGGTGCCCGCGTGGTGGTTCGGGCGGCGCGTCGAACTCCAAGTGGACTTCCTCGCCGCTCGAGATGATCGCCAGCGCCCCGTCGGTGTCCCGGATCAGTTCGCGCGCGTCGCCGAACGACGTATAGAGGCCTTGGGGCGCCTTGGCATCCCAATGCGGCGTGCGTTCGCCGTAGTCGTAGTGCGGAAGCCGTTGCGGGCCGGTGGTGCGTTTGGCGAAGCCGGTGCGGGCGACACGTGCGGTCACCGGATCCAGGGTCGCCGTGACCACGTCCACCAAGGGCTCTTCCCAGACCACCCGGAGCCGGTCCCAGTAGATTTCCATGTTCGACTTGAGGCGCAGGGCGTCGGTCCCGGGCGGTAGCGTCGGCAACGGCAGGGCCATGGTGCGCGGCATCCCCGCCGGGTAGCCAAACTCCTCGGCGACAATTGTCCACTCGCCGTCGCCGTTGCGTGCTTCCAGGGTCGTCGGCCGGTAGCGCAGGCCGGCTTGCCAGGCCGCGAACACGGTCTGAGAGTACGGATACTCGATCCAGCCGTCCGCGACGAGCACCGCCCCTTCGGGGTCGAGTGGGCGGGCGAACTCGAGGGTGAGTTCTTGATCGTGTTCGAGCAAGCCGATGAAACGATCGTCGAGGGCACCCGGTGGAGGCGTTCGATGATCCTTGACGAGGGCAAGTTCGGTGACATCGTCGCCTTCGGCGGTGGTGACCGTTAGCGGCGACACGGCGCGCCGGAAGGTAATGGGCCGCCCGGTCGCGGGCGGACCGCCGGCGGCCAAGCGCTCATCGAGCACGATGTTCCAGCCGGGTGGCAGGTCGTAGACGGTGAGCCGCGCGGAATCGAGGTAGGCGTTCTCTTCCATGGGTTCGGCAAGCTTCAGCGCGTAACGACCGTCTCGGGCAACCAAGGCCGACGAGTCCAGCAGGAATCCCTCCGTCGGTCGCGGGGGCGTGTAGCGGCCGGGCGCTTCGAGATAGCCCAGGGCGGCGCCGCCGAGCACATCGCTGACGAATTCGAACGCCTTGCCGTTCCACGCGAACAGTACCGGGCAGCTGGCCAGTTGGCGCTGCGTCTCTTCGATGACGTGGTGCCGGCCGCCTGCAAGGTCCAGTTCGGTCTGCGAGACGCCGTTGGACCAGTCGAGTTCCACGAAGTCCGCTTGGTCGTGACCGCCCAGACCGACGCTCAACGGCTGTAGGCTCTGACCCGGTCCCGAGTGTGGATCCATCCGGTCCAGGACCGTCCATCGACCGGCCACCCGGACGCGGACCCAGGTGCCGAGTCCCGAAGCATTGGACCGGGTCTGCCCGGCGTCGCTCTCCCCGGTGAGGGTGAGCGCGAAATAGCCGTGCCGGCCGGTTCCCGCCGGCCACAGCGTGACACGGCGGTCATGAACGGCCAGCACGCCGGGCCCTTGCGCGGCATCGAGCACCAGCGCGATGGCGCTGGCGAGATTCCGAACGGCCTCGCCGTGCTTCGTCTCGCCGGTGCCGGGATCGATCAGTGCGAAGCCGTTCGGCAGGACGCGCAGCAGTTCCCCTCGACCGTCGCCGTCGAAATCGGCGAAGTCGAGTTCGCGGGCAACGCCGGCGTTGAAGGTGTCGGCCTGCGCCAGGGAGGTTCCCTTCCACGCCGTGCCGTCGTACACCCAGCGCAGCAACTCGCCGTCGTCGGCCAGCCCATAGATCTCGCGATGGCCGTCCGCGTCCGCGTCCGCGATCGTCGCCGCGGCCAATGGCGTTTGCCGCAGGTCGCGGAGACCGGCCATCGGCCGGTACGCCCAGGTTCGGTCGTTCTGCCAGATGTCGTGGGGCGGAACCCGGTTGACGACGAGGATATCGAGATCACGATCGCCGTCGAGGTCGGCGAAGAGCGCCTGGCGTCCGCTATTGCCGTTGGCGCCGACGGCAAGGCCCATGTCGGCCGCGACGCGACGAAAGGTGCCGTCGCGGTTGTTGCTGAACAGTTCGTTGCCATCGGGTCCGATGGCGAAGATGTCCAGATCGCCGTCGTGATCCGCATCCGCGACTGCGCCGGCCAAGCAGGGATCTTCGCCGAGGATCCGGTTTCTGGCCCAGTCGCCGGCCGGTCCCTGGCGCCAATATGCCGTTCCCTCGGCACCGCAAAGAACGACATCGACCATGCCGTCGTCGTCGATGTCGCCCCACAGCGCCGCGGCGACTCCCCGTGCATCCGCGAACGGGGTGTCCGAAACCGGCGCGAGTGCGCCGTCGGGACCGCGGGCCAGCACCACGGGGGGGCCGTCGCCGGTCAACACGACGTCCTGCCAGCCATCACCGTTCAGGTCGACCGTGCTGACAACGGTGCTCGCGGCGTCGATGTCGAGCGTACGGGGATCGGCGAACAGCGGTCCCTCGGGGCGTTCCCGGGGCCGCGTCGGCACGGTCGTTGCCGCCAGCACTTCGGCCTTCGGCCCCATGCGCCCATACGCGATTTCCGCCAGGTGAGCGGTCGGGTTCGGTTCGAGCCGCGTGTACATGTCGACGAGGTGGTTGGCCTCGTCGTCGCGTCCGAGTCGGCGTAGCGCCAAGGATGCGGTGTAATAGCCACTCAACAGATGGGGATCGAGTTCGGTGCTCTTCTGAAGCCACCGCGCTGCGGTGACGTTGTCTCCCGCCTGTAGATTCGCGAGCCCTAGGAAGTAGGCGGCGTGGGCGTCTGTCGGGTCGATGTCCACCACCTGGGCGAAGAGAGCCTTGGCAGGCTCGGTCTCGCCGAGGTAGTAGCGGAGAATACCGCTGATGTAGAGCGCCCGGGGCTCCCCGGCATCCACTTCGAGAACTTCGCCGAGGATGGCCAGGGCACGCCGCTCGTCGCCCTCCTCTTGGCGGTTCAGGGTGGCGATCGCGAGGTTGATCCTCGCATTTAGATCGTCCGGAGAGCCGTCGACGGCGGCCTGGAACTCAACCAGGGCCGCCGCGTAGTCGTACTGGCCCATGAGAGCCACGCCTTGTTCGTTCCGGGCGGTTCCGTCCGGGCGGCAGGCGGTGCTGGCGAACACGGCGATTAAGGCGACCGTCATCATCGATGTTCGCCTGATCCTTGCGATAGTGGTCGCTGGAGGGTTCTTCCGGGTCACGGTGGCTACGCACTTTCGGTCGGGAGATGTTAACAAGAAGCCCGTTGGGCGGGCTTGGGCGCGTGCTATAGTAGGAAATCCGATTTGCCGTAACGATCTACGCTATGCGGTTTCGCACGACATTGTCGGCCGTCCTGTTGGTGGTCGCCACACTGCCAGCGAGTGCCTTGGCGGCCGCCGAGGAACAGGCGGTGCCACAGGAGCATCGCACTGATCAGGACGACATCGAAGAGATCATCGTCACGGCGCCTGCACCCGAGCAGGGCAAGGTGCCGACCTATGAACGGGTGTTCCAGATCTACGAGTCGCGGCGTAAGGGGGCATTTCTCTACCGACAACGAAAGTACGAGGAAGCGTTTCCGCATCTCCTCGCGGCAGCGCGGAGCGGCTTCAAGTTCGCGCAGGCGCGGGTGGGCTTTCTGTACCAGCAGGGTCTCGGCACGCCCCAGGATCCCTACGCGGCCGTCGGGTGGCTGGGCGTTGCCGCCGAGGGGACCACGCACCCGGAGATCAGGAACTACTTCAAGAACGTGTGGGAGCGGATTCCCGAGGCGTACGTGCCCGTGATGGAGGCAGTCGTCGATCAGTATCGGGACCAGTTCAGCTCCAAGGCCCACCGCGTCGGCTGCGACATGAGCTTCAAGGCAGGCAGCCACATCAAAAGACTCACCTGCCGGTTCATGGACGAGGGCATCTACCAGGACTTCGGCGGGATCGTGCAGGAACTCGGCGGCCAGACGCCCGAGTTCGGCGAGGAATGACCAGGCACGCTAGCGGCCGCCAAACGATCTCACCAGCCGTCTGATCCCCAATCCTTCGCCGGTCCCGGTACCTTGCGCGGTGGCACGGTGCGCTAGTGCCGTTCTGCGGCCACAGTGCCACAGTGCACGCGATGCGCACGCGACTTCCGTTGCTTTGTTTCAGCCAAAAGATACATCCGACCCACACCGTAACAACCTGTAACAACGGTTGTTGACTTGACCAATGCTGTGTGCTGTAGTCGACGGGGGGATGAAACGCCCCGGTTTGGTCCGGGCGTGGTTAATCCAATCGAAATGGTCCTCGAAAAGTACAGATGGAGAGGGAGGTAGGTATGAGACTGCTATTCCAAAGGGCTCTTCTACTTGTGGGCGCATTTGCGCTGATGTCTAGCATTCCCGCCGCCTTGGGGCAGGAGGAGGAAGAAGGCTTGGAAGCCGAGGTCGCCGAGGAGTTGGAGGAGGAAGTCGAAGACGACGAGGACAAGGATGTCGAGACGGTCATCGTCACGGGCTCCTTCATTCGACGCGAGACTTTCGATCTGCCTTCGCCCACGGACACCATCGACGAGCTCGACCTCGAGTTTGCCGGTACGCCGGACATCGGTGATGTGATCTTCGACCAGACCTACCAGATCGGCGTCAACGCCAACGCCGCACCGTTCGAGTTCGGCGGCGGTGACGACCAGTCGGAGCAGTTGGGCACGGAGGTGTTCGCCAACCTTCGTGGTTTGGGCACCCGGGCCACGATGACCATGATGGACGGCCACCGGGTTCCGGCCAACGTACAAGGCTACTCGTTCTGGACCCGTCGCGCCGGCGCGGATGTCACCAACCTCTACCCCGGGATCGGCATCGGGCGCGTCGAGACCATCCTCGATGGTGCTTCGGCGCTGTACGGATCGGAGGCGGTCTCCGGCGTGGTCAACTTCATTCCACGCAAGCAGTTCGACGGCATGGAGATGCGTTACGAGTTCCAACAGCCGGTGGAGGACGGCACGCCCTCAAAGAGCTTCGGCCTCGTGGCCGGCGCACAGGGCGAGCGGACCAGCGCCATGTTCGCGTTGGAGATTCGGGACGAGGAGCGGTGGAGTGCCACGGCGCGGCCCGATTTCATCGTGTCTTCGACCGGGTGGACCGGCCAGTTGCTACCCACCTACGGTGAACACGAACGTGCCAACCCCGGTGCTTGGCGGGTTCCCCACCGCGCGGCCAATGGCGAGTTGGAAGCACCTCCTCTAGCCGGCTGGAAGAACTTCCCGAATCCCGCCGACGCTCGTCCCGGTTGGGTCGCCACCTCGGGGCCTTGGTTCCTGTACCCCTCGAATCCGGGACAGAACGACTACTTCCTATCCGCTCCGCCCGACGAGCGATCCATAAGGGATGGCCGGGAGGTCGTTGGGGTGACCTTCGGATACGGCGTAGCCATGAACGACACCACCGACGAGCTCCGCATGGTCGATCGCATTGATCCGGGATGCGGCTACCACTTCGGTGCCGGCCACGACAGTCTCGGCGACCCCGCCACCGCCAACGAGTTCGGTCTGGGCTACAACGACACCCGCTTGGAAGGTAGTTTCCTGAACGGCTACACCACGGGGAACATCCAGGGTGTCGAGACGCGGTCGTTCGGCGATGAACGTGGCTCCCATGGGGCGGGAAATTCGTGTCGGGCTATCACTGCCGATTGGCAGGATCTCCGCGCCCAGAGCGATCGCCAGAGCGGGATGGGGTATTTCGAGCACCAGTTCAACGACTACCTGACCCTTCGCGGCGAATTGGTGGCATCGAGCATGGACTACAGCTCCCGGGACCGCGCCTACCAGATCGACGAGTGGAACCAGGGTAGTACGTTTTTTGGACCCGATGTGGCCGTGGCTATCGGTTCCAACCCGGGCAATCCGTATCGTGCTTTCGCGGATGGATCGAATGCCTGCGACTACATCCCTACTCTGGCCGGTTGCGACGTGTTCTCGCCGATGCAGTTGCGTGAGGACCTGGCCAACCGGCAGACCGATCCGATTCCCGGCGTCTACCAGGCCGACACCTTCCTGAGCTGGCACGACGCCAACGGCGACGGCATCTACAACTACATGGAGGAAGCCGGCGAACTCCTCGTCTACGCCCAGGACGCCAACGGCGACGGTCTACCCGACCGCGACCTGAATGGCGATGGCGTGGCGGACGACGCGGAACTCACCAACGTGGCGGGACAGAAGGATCCGGCCTATCGGGTACTGCTGCTCTCCGTGGATACGGATAGCGACGGCGACGGAGTTCCCGATCGTTTCGATCCGGATTCCCACGGCAATGGGGGAGTGCGCCTATTCGAGGATGTACGCATGAACATGCTACGCCCGCACCCGAAGCAACCCTATGTCCACGAGTCGTACCCTTGGCTCAACCCGGACATGAGCATGCGCCGGCAGCGAGCCATCGATAACCTGCGCATGCGTATCGGGACCGAGGTACAGATACCCAATACCGAGTGGTTGGTGGACGCGGACTGGATCTGGGCGCGCAGCGAACGCACCCACGACTACCTGGAGCCGGTGTGGACCTGGACGATCGCCAGCCTGCGCTGCCAGGGTGGCCGACCCCAGGGCGGTGCCAGCCCCAGCGAGTGCTGGAATCCGTTCTCGACCTCCTGGCTGGATTCGGATCCGGAAACCGGGCAACTCCTGCCCGCTTGGCGCGACAAGGACGACCCGGCGTGGAACACGGAGATCGAGAACCGGCGCGCGGGCATCATCATGCGCCAGGATCAGCGCGAGACCGATACCAACATCATCGACTTGGTGGCCTCGAACGGTAACCTGTTCAACCTTTGGTACAACGACACGTCGGTGGGTTGGGCGGTCGGACTCCACTTCCGGTCGGAAGTGGAGGAGCAGCGCCCGAACCAGATCGGCAACGCGTCGCTCGGTTCGGCGCTGTCTACCGAACAGAAGACGGAGGAGACCACGCAGGCGGTGTTCACCGAGATCCAGATCTTCCCCCTCGACCATCCCAAGTGGGGGCAGATGGAAGTCCAGGCTGCGGTGCGCTACGCGGAGTTCGAAGGTTCGGCTTCGTTCGCGGAGGAAGGCCAGACCGCCAACTTCAGTGTCACGATCCCGAAGCTCGCCGTGCGCTACCAGCCGTTCGAATGGTTGGCCATCCGGGGCAGCCGGACGGAAGGCTTCGTCCTGCCGGGCATGTTCCAGCTGTTCAACTCGGCGGACTACAGCAATCAGTTCGGGCAGGTTGGCGACTACCTTTGCCAGACGGCACCCGATCTGCCCCACTGTGCGGCGGGAAATATCAACCCCGCGAACGGGGTCGTGTCCAACGTGTTGGTCCGCAGCAATGCGGGCAACCTCGACCTGAGTGCGGAGGTTTCCGACCTGTGGAATGTCGGCATCTCGCTGCGGTTCCTCGACGGTGACTTCAATATGGACCTCGACTACACGACGGTCGATTTCAACGGCCGCGTCGAGCGCATTGGTGTCGGGGGTGTGATGGGCAGCGCAGGACAAGGCTGGGAGACCTTCCTGCTCGAACAATGCCCCGGAACGCTCTACGACTACCGCAACACCAACCGCTGGCCGTCGGAGGAGTTCCCGGACATTCCGCGCAATCCGGCGGACTACATCGCGCAGACGAGTCAGGAGGAACTGCAGTGCCGAGCCGCAGCGGCGCGGGCGTACACCCAGACCCAGGAGACCAACACTGTAGCCGGTGCGATCATCGAGCGTGACGAGAGCTTGGTGATCACCGAGGTCAGCGATGCCTGGATCAACCAAGGCGAGCAGACCGCGACGACGTTGATCTACAATTCCAACTACAACTTCGACAGCGGCGACATACCGTTCGTTCCGGACAACTTCGGTTCGTTCTCGGTATCCGGCTCTTGGACCCGGATGCTGGAAATCAGCCTCGAGCGCTACGCGATGGGCAGCAACCACATCTACCAGGGCATCCGCTTCGACGGTGTGGGCAACCGCAACAACGTCTGGCAGGGAGGCGGTGGCATCGTCCAACCGTTGCCGGCCACGCCGGAGAACCGGGTCAACATCGGTCTGCGCTGGTTCCGGGATTCGCACAGCCTGCAGTTCGGTGTCCGCTGGCATGACTCGTTGACCGATGTCAACAGCGCCTGGGACGAGATCTTCAGCGCCGTCAGAGACTGCCGCACCCGCATCGAAGCGGGGGAGATTCTCGTTGACACGCTGTGCACCAACGGCGCTGTTTCGACGATTAACGAAGAGTCGGGAACCTGGAACGACTTCAACGGCCCGTTGCCGAACCAGTTGCACGGCAAGTCGACGTTCCCCTGCAACTACGTGACAACCGACGCATCGCTGGCGGTGCTTGACTGCACGCCGGAGGGATGGTCTGAGGCCCAGGCCTGCTCGGACCAGGACCGGAATCCATACTGCCGGATCGACTCAAGGCACTATTGGGATATCAGCTATTCCTACACGAAGACCGACGTGTTCGGGTTGGGATTCGTCTCGTTTAACTTGAGCGTGCGGAACCTGTTCGACACGTACCCGGACCCGATGCCATCGGGTGCGGGGTACGAGGGTTATGTCGACAGCATCGACGGTCGCACAGCGTTCGCCCGACTCAGTATCGGCTTCTAGCCGATTGAGCTGATGTCCAAAGCCCGGTTTCGGATCGACCGAAGCCGGGCTTTTTGTTGTCCGGCGTTGTTGCTCGCCGCGGCGTTCGCGGTGGAAGCCCAAGCGCAGACCCGGAATTGCGATGAATTGCCCGACGCAGATCGACAGTTGTGCCGGATGATGCGCGCCTGTGCCGCCATCGACGACCCGGAACGCCGCCGAGAATGCTTCCGCGCCGTGGCGGAGTCGGGGCCGGACGCTCGCTCGGACGAAGACGTCGGCCAATCCGCCGAACCGCACCAGCCTTCGGACCCGGTTGAAACGTCGGCCACGACAGCATCACCCGCCGAACCGGGGGAAGCTTCGGAATCCTCCGAACGGGCCACGTCCACGGGACCGGTCGAGCGACCAGAACCCGAGTCGACCGCGTCGACGCCTACTGCGACGGTGTCCACTGTCGACTCGCCCGCCGGCCGGAAACGAACGTGGGGAAGTCGGATTCGATCGCTTCCCGTCGTCGGGCGCCTGCTGCCCGGTGGCCGAAAGGATCGGCAATCCGGGGATGCGTCGGTGGCTCCCGACGATAGGGGAACCCCCGCTATCGGCGATGAGGAGATTGAGACGGTTGGGCGCTCTTCCACGAGTGGAACGGTGGTCGGTTCATCGAGGACGTACGAGGTGCTCGACATCCCGAAGCGGTTCACGGCCACGGTATCCGCGATTCACGACCCGGGTGGCAACCGACGGCTTGTGGCATTGGACCAACGGATATTGTTCGTCAGCGACCGAGGCGGCGAGGGGCGTCTCAAAGTGGGTGACGAGGTGAGAGTCCAGAAGACATCCGGCGTCTTCGGCAGGAGGTACCGCATCACCGGTCCTTCGCGGCGACCATTCACCGCGCTCCGCATCCGGTGCGAGCATCCGGACCTCAACGAGGCCAACCGGCGGCGTTGTTTGCTGCTGGAACGGTAGCTGACCGCCTTTTTCGGACTGCTAGACTAGCGCCCCTTTCGATTGACGGCGGGTCGCCGTTGCATGGGCCAAGTGTGAGCAATCCGGGTTGTTTCGGCTTCAAGAGTTGGTTGTTTGCCATCGCGTCGACGACCGCCTTACTCGGTTGCTCACCAGGCGGCGGTGTCGACCCGCCGCCGACCCCCGAGTTGGGCGATGCCGACGACGACCTCAGAAAGAGCCTCGCGGACCTGCACGCCAGCGTCTTGGCATTGCCCGAGTCGGGAGAAATGCGCGGTCGGCTGGCGATGGCCTACGACATCAACGAGTTCGAACAGACGGCGGTCGCAACGTACGAACAGGCCGAAGCGCTGGATTCCAAGAGATTCGCTTGGCCCTACTTCCGTGCCCTCGTGCTCGGCAAGACGAGCGACTATGAAAGCGCTCTCGAAGCCATGGACCGAGCCATCGCCATTGATGACGGCTATGTGCCGACCTGGCTGTGGCAGGGCGAGTGGCTCCGCGAACTCGGCCGGTACGACGAGGCCGTCGATGCCTATCGGCGTGCCGAAGCGTTGGGAGCAGCGTCGGTCGCTGTACCCGGAAGGGCGCAGATTCTGCTCGACAGAGGCTTGGCGGAAGAGGCCGTCGCCCTCCTCGAACCGATGGTCGAGGAAGATCCCCACCCGCATCTGCACCGTATGCTCGGCCAAGCCTACCGAACCCTCGGTAGGACGGATGACGCTCGCATCGCGATGGCCCGGGGACGGCAGGCGACGCCACTTCGGTGGTACGACCCTCGCGTCTCGGAACGCGCCGACTACATCTTCGGCTACAGCGGCCGGTTGCGGCACGCGCAGGATCTGATCCGTTCCGGAGCCGTGCGCGAAGCCTTGAAGGTGATGGACTCCATCGGCACCGTTCGGCCGGACGATCCGCCATTCATCGGAACGTTGGCGTGGGCGTACACCGAGGCGGGAAGGGTGGACGAAGCGGTGGATGTTCTCCGTGCCGGGCTCGAGACCCACCCGGACTACTACCGCTTTCATCGCCATTTGGCGCAGGCCTACCTGGAGAAGGGAGACCGCGGACGACTTCGTCATCATCTCGAGCAGGTGGTCGCGGCCAACCCGTCCGATTCCTGGGCCCACGAGCAACTCGGTCTGCTGGCCACCCAGGAGGGGCGGCACGACGACGCTTTGGCTGCCTTTGACGAGGCGATCAAGAACGGCGCCGAGAACCCGGCCATCGTCCTGCACACGTCGGCGATGATCGAAGGTGCGCGGGAGCGCTGGCCGGAGGCGATCGAGCGCTTTCAGCGTGCGGTCGCCATCGACGAGTCCTTCACCATCGGCTTCATTTATCTTGGCCGGTCGCTGGCGGAGGCGGGTCGATTCGAGGAGGCCCGGGACGCGCTGGCGTGGGCTGAGAGGCTGGATACCAATCCCAGGGAATTGGCTTCCGCCCATGCGCGCCTGCGCGACCTGGAGAAGGAGCTGCCGTGACTGCGGTTTGCGACCGGGACCGACCGGCTCCCCGGGCACAACCGCGCAGGGGCGACGCGTGCCGTCGGCCGCCCGGACGTGCCGTGCGGTTCGGTCGGGACGGGACAAGCCCGTCCCCTACGGTCGCGTTTCGCGTCGTCTGGGTAGCGGCGGGGGCGCTCCTCGCGCCCGGTTGCGGGGATGCCGGTGAGGGCGAACCTTGGTTCCAGGAAGAGGCCGCGCCGCGCGGCATCGACTTCGCCCACGTGTCGGGATACCGGGACCGCTTTCTGCTGCCGGAGATCGTCGGCAGCGGGGCGGCGCTCGCCGATCTCGACGGCGACGGTGATCTCGACGCGTACCTGGTGCAGAGCGGCAGCCTCTACGAGGACTCGCCGCCATTCGCCGACCGGCTCTACTGGAACGACGGCTGCGGAAACTTCCAGGTTTCTCGGTCGCCGCTGCCCACTCGGCGCGGGTACGGCATGGGCGTGGCCACGGGCGACTACGACAACGACGGCGACGTCGATCTCTACGTCACGACGGTGGGCCCGAACGCCCTGCTGCGCAACGATGGCGGGGGCCATTTCGCGGAAGTCGCCCAATCCGCAGGTGTCGACGACGCGGGTTTCGGGGCTTCGGCGGCGTTCCTCGATCTCGATCTGGACGGCGACCTGGATCTCTTTCTCGCCAACTACATCCATTGGAGCGGGGCGGCGGAACTCGACTGCTACATCGCCGGCAATCTCACCTACTGCCCGCCCCAGAACTACAACGCCCCGGCTCCCGATCGGTTGTTCCGCAACAACGGCGACGGCACGTTCACCGACGTGAGCGGCGAAGCGGGTCTGAACTTGGCGTTCGGCAACGGTTTCGGCGTGATCGGCGCCGACTACAACGGCGACGGCTTGACGGACGTGTACGTTGCCAACGACATGATGGTGAATCAGTTGTGGATCAACCGGGGTGAATTGCGGTTCGCCGACTCGGCAATGGCCATGGGCGCGGCGGTGGACGGCTACGGGACGGCGAAGGCGGGGATGGGCGTGGCTGCTGCGGATTTGGACGATGACAGCGATGTCGATCTTCTGGTCGTCAACCTGGAAGGGCAGACGGACTCGCTGTACCTCAATCAGGGCGAGTGGTTCGACGATGCCACGGCGGAGTTCGGGCTGGCGGTCAGCAGCCGCCGGCACACCCGGTTCGGCGTGGCGCTGGCCGATTTCGACAACGACGGCACCTTGGACTTGTACGAGGCCAACGGTCGGGTGTCGTCCACCGAGGATCGCCAGGGCGACATGTTCGCGGAACCGAACATGCTCTACCGGGGTACGGCAGACGGAAAATTCGAGGAGGTGAGTCCCTACGGAGGGGTTCGGCCGTCGCTCGTGCACACCAGCCGGGGTCTCGCGTTGGGCGACGTGGATGACGACGGCGGCCTCGATCTGCTGATCGTGAACCGCGACGCGCCGCCGTATCTGTTGATGAACCGGGTCTCGGGCCGCGGCAATTGGGTGCGCTTCCGCGTGGTGGATCAGGGTCGGGACAGCCACGCTGCGGTCGTTTCCGGCATTGTCGGCGGAGTTCGGAAGTACCGCGAAGTACAACCCGCGTCCAGCTACCTCTCCGCGAACAGCCCTCGTGTCCACTTCGGGCTCGGATCGGCGACGGCCATCGAGGAGGTCATGGTCCACTGGCCCGACGGTGACGTCGAGGCCCGGGGTACCTTCGATGCGGGACGAACCGTGGAGTTGCGCCGCGGCGAGAGTTGAGTTCCCGTCGACAGTTCCCGTCGACCTGCTTGCGACGCGCTAGGCGTTGGTCTAGGGTTGATTGCGTGGGGTGAGCAACAGTGGCGTGGGGATTTGCCGCTGACTGCTCGACACCTCGTGCTGCAATGGATGGGCGCTTCAGTCGCACGTGGTCGGGGGAGCGTGTTGGTGCGGTCAACGGCCCTCCGGCGGTGTCCGATGGACGCCAAGGGGGGACTTGTGAACGCATCACGACTACCGCTGTACGGTTTCCTGGTCTGCGTCGTCGGCATCTCGTCGAGCAACGACGCCGTTGCGCAGGAAATCCCAACCGAACATTTCTTTGCGACCCCGCCAACGACGGATGTCACGGTTTCGCCGGGTGGCCGGTACCTGGCGGCCAGGTCCGACACGGCGGTGCGGGTGCTGGATTTCCAGACCATGTCCCCGGTGGGACGTATCCTGCGCGACAACGAGTACTCGTTGGTGAGCGACTACTGGTGGGTCAACGAGGAGCGCATCCTGATCACCCTGCGTCTGGATACCCGACGCTCGGACCGTGATTGGCCCACGCATACCTACTTTGCGGCGAATCCGGATGGCAAACGGCGTAGCAGTCCCTACCAACTCTTCCGTGACGGTGAGCGGCGCCTGGGCATCTCGGTCATCGACCCCTTGCCGGGCAACGAGCGCAATGTGCTGATCGAGCGCGGCGAGCAACCGTTTTACCCGTTCACGGGGCGATCGGAGCCGGCCGTCATGCTGATGGACGTCCGCAGCCGGGGCGACAGCGCCCGGTTGCGCAATCGGCAGCGCGCCCCCATGCCGTTCGGCAACCTGTTCGCGGATCGCGACGGCGTTGCGCGATTCGCGCTCGGTTGGCTGGAGGGCGGAAGGCGAACGATGTTCTACCGGGACAAGGGAAAAGGTGATTGGAAGGACATCAGTTCCGTCCTCGGACGCGATCCCTCGGTCACCATTCGCCCGGTGGGATTCGGGGGAGACGACCGCCTGTACGTGCTCAGCAACCATGCCAGCGACCGCATCGGGTTGTACCGATTCGACCCGGGAGCGGGCGATCTCGAGTTGGTTCGGGAGGACAAGGAATACGATGTTGCGGATGTGGAGTGGAACGCCGACCGCTCCAAAATCATCGGACTGCTCATCGAAGGGAAGAGACCGAAGTTTGTGGTTATCGACGGTAGCGACCCCAAGATCGACGTCCTGCGTCAGGCGGCACGGGCGCTGAGAGGCGAGTCCGTTCGAATTGTCAGCCATTCGAAGGACGCCGCCGAACTCGTGCTGTTCGCCACCAGCGACCGCAACCCGGGTGCCTGGCACCTGATGGATACCGCGCAGAAGAGTCTGCGTCCGCTCATGGCGATGAATCGCGACATCACCGCCGGCCAGATGGCGTCGACGTCGGCTATCGAGATCGATGCCCGGGACGGGTTGAAGCTCCTGGGCTACCTGACCATGCCGCGCAATGCCACGGGGACGGTGCCCATGGTCGTGGTGCCCCATGCCGGGCCGCACGGGGTGCGGGATACGTGGGGGTTCGATCCCGCAGTGCAGTTCTTCGCCAATCGCGGTTTCGCGGTATTGCGCGTCAACTACCGAGGCTCCGCGGGGTTCGGGCGCGACTTCGAACGCGCCGGATATCGCCAATGGGGAGCGGCCATCATCGACGACATCGTTGATGCCACGCGGTCGGTTGCCGAGCGGGCAATCATCGACGGCGATCGGATGTGCATCGCCGGGACGCACTTCGGTGCCTTCGCCGCACTCGCGGCGGTAGCTCGGGAACCCGATCTATTCCGTTGCGCGGCCGGACACGCGGGCGTCTACGACTTGGCCTTGCTCTGGGGTCGCGAGGGCGTGGTAGCCAGGCACATGGGCGACGAACGGACTCTGAACCTCTGGGTCGGTCGGGACAAGGCCGAGCATCGGGCTCAGTCACCGGTGCACCACGCGGAGCGAATGGAAGTTCCCGTGTTCCTTTCCCACGGCGGCACCGATGATCGAGCGCCGGTGGCGCAAACCCACGCCATGCGCGATGCGCTCGACGGTGCGGGCAAGACGGTGAAGACCCTCATCGAGACCGACAAGCGGTCGCCCGTAAGAGGCTTTCCGGACTTCATTCGCGGTTTGATGGATCCGGCGGACGCCTTTCACGACGCTAAGGACAAGGCTCGTCTATACGACGAGATCGTGGACTTCATGCGCGCCAACACGCGAGCGTGACGGCGTAGTCTCGTTCGGGCCAGCGTTATCGAGGAGAACGGGACGAGGGCGTCCGCTACCGTCGCCCGACGAAACGAGTCCCGCGGTCGCGAGGTTCGCGAAGGGCGCGGGCGTGTTTGTTGCGCCGACTTCGGGGTTCCAGACGGATGATGCCAACCCGCGCCAGGGCCGAAGCGCGCTGTCGGCGCTGACCCAGACGTACTCCGCCTTGGCGAGGGCGTTCTCGAGGAAATCGGCGGGTAGCGACCGCCAGTGCCGGAGCGTCAGGTTCCGTGCCTTGGGAAGGGAGTCCCGCAGATCCGGGGGGGAGGGTCGACGCGAGTCGCAGATCTGCAGTTGACGTCGGGGGACTCACGGACGATGCGCTCGACCTGGTTGCCGACGTCCGGGTTGGACCAATCGAAATGGGGACTCGGCCCACCGAGTAGGATCAGGCCAGCGTCGGTCTCCTTGTCGTCGACCTTGGCGGGGCAGATTACGCCGTGCGTTGGGACGACGTTGCCCCTGCGTCGAGTCCTGTCGTGTTCGGGCACGAAAAGCAGCTCGAAACAGCGGTATGGCAACGTGGGCTTCATGAGTACGACGCTTCTGCCGCCGCATACGATTCGGGCGATCAATAGTGGCAGGTGGATCCCGTGGCCGACGCCGATAAGCAGGTCGGGCGGCGGCAGGTCGGGCATGTCCCGAAGCAGGAAGCGTCGCACCTGACGTCAGTAGAACGCCCTGACCTCGATGGGCCGGATGGTCTCGATTCCCTGGAGCAGGCCTGCGGACTGTGTCTCGTGTCCCGGCTTGCCGTCGACGAATCGCCAGATGACGACGCGAGCGACCTTGTCGCGATCCGCGCTTGGCTGGGCGGTGTCACCTGTGCGGGCCATGGCGCGTGCGAATCGAGGGACGCTTCGCCGCTAGCGGAGACTGTGGTCCATTCCGAAGGCCGGCATTTTGTCCCTGGTGGACCTGACCACCTGGGCCGGGACGCCGGCAACCGTGACGTGGGGCGCGACGTTTCAAGCCGTGACTGGCATGGCGGACCGGTCGTTCCCGCAATGGGCCCGGATGGGGGCCGGGCGGCGGGTCGCACCGGTCGAAACCGAAGACGGGCGTGTGTAGACTCCGAATGAAGTGCCTGGAGGGTCGGGATGGATACTCCCAACACGCCCGCTCGCGGATCGTCACGGAGGTCGGTCACGGTAATCGGGTGCTCCGTGATGGCCTTGGCGGCAGCCCTCGGAGCCGAGGCGGCGGAGACCGGCGACGTCGAGCCCGGCTCGGTGCCAGAACCGTACGTCGAGGAAGTGCGGGTAACGGGCGAGAGGGTGGTCACGGACCTTACGCTGGAACAGCGTCGCGAGATCTACAAGCAGCTTGCCGAGGGCCGGCGGTTGTATTCCGACAGCCAGTACAAGCGCGCGTTCCCCCTGCTTCTGGACACCGCCAAGCACGGCTTCAAGGATGCCCAGGCGCGCGTGGGCTACATTTATCTCCAAGGACTCGGCGAGGTGCTGCGCGACTCGACGGTCGCGGTCGGGTGGCTGGGCGTTGCGGCTTCGGGAAACACCTCGCCCGGGATCGAGAACTACTTCAACGATATCTGGAAGCGAATCCCCGAACAGCACGTTCCGTATTTTCGGGAAGTGGTTGAGGAATACGAATCCAAGTACGGCGAGTATGCAACCGGGGTGGCCTGCGATCTGAACCGTAGGGTGACCAGTTATATCAAGCGTCTGTCCTGCTTCTTCAAGGTGGATCAGTTGGCCTTGGACGAACTGTCGTCCTTCATAACGGAGAACTCGACCATGTCGACCTTGGACTCGTCGTCGTCCGCGCCACCTCCGGACCTCGACACCGACACCGATTCCGAATAGTGCGCCACGTAGCGTCCGCCCGCGTCTGTGCCGACGTGCCAGGGCCCCGAGCTTGACGGTCGAATACGTAGCCGAGCGCGTGTAGACTCAAGGTGAACAGCTAGCGAGGGGACCTCAGACTGGCAAGTGGAAGGCGGGCTGGCGGTATTCAACTCTTGACTCAAGGGACAACCTTTTCCGACGTTCAAGAAGACTTGGAGGTCGCGATGTCGGCTTGCGGGCGCCCTCTGGCCGGGTCGGCACCGTTCCGGTCCGGCGTACGCGTTGGCTTGGTTTGCCGAAGGTGGGTAGCGGCGATTCTTTGCTGTTTCGCCACGGCCGGAGCTTCCGCGCATGGGGACGAGAAGCCGGAGGCCGGCTACACCGAGGCGGAGTCACCGGAGTCGGATTCATCCGTCGAGGAAGTCCGGGTCGTCGGCGACCGGGTCACGGATCTCACGCTGGAAGAGCGTCGCGCGATCTACAGGCAGCTATCGCTCGGTCGGCGGTTGTATTCCGACAGCGAGTACAAGCGTGCGTTCCCTCTGCTGCTCAATACCGCGCGGCACGGCTTCAAGGACGCTCAGGCCCGAGTGGGGTACATCTATCTCCAGGGGCTCGGCGAAGTGACCCGGAATTCGACGAATGCGGTGGGATGGCTGGGAGTTGCCGCCTCCGGCAACTCGTCGCCGGACATCGAGAACTACTTCAAGGACATCTGGAAGCGAATCCCCGAGCAGCATGTTCCACTCTTTCAGGAGGTGGTCGAGGAGTACGAATCCAAGTACAACGAAAAGGCGACCGGCGTGACCTGCGAACTACGACGTCCGGCGGGTAGCCACCTGAAGCGTCTGGCCTGTTTCTTCGACGACGATCTGACCCTTGAGGAACGGCGGCTCTATGAGGACATGCTTGGGGAGGTCATCAGCGGCGACAAGGCCATCGAGCAGCGCATGGCCGCCTTGAGGGAACAGTTGGGTTTGCCGCCTGTGGACGACGACTCGAGCTAGCGAGGAGACCTCCATCCGGCAAGTGGAAGGCGGCCTGCGGCATTCAACACGTGACTCAAGTAGACGACCTTTCCCATGTGACAAGAAGACCAGCGGGCACAGATGCCCTTCACCATCTCCACAAATGCTGTGAGTGACCGTCTCTGGAATCCCCGGTTCGCAAGGTTGCCGTGCTTCGCTGTGGTCGTCCTGGTCGGGCTATTCGCCGCGACCACGAACGCCGACATCGAAGACCGGGATTGGTGCGTGGCCTCCACGATCCACTTCGATCTCGTGAGCGATCTGCCGAGAGAAGAGGCGCTGGCGCTTCTCGGCGCGCTGGACCAATTTCGCCTGGCAACGGCGCCCCTGCTCCCAGGGCATTCCGACGTTCCGGCCACGCCGCTCAAGCTGCTCGTGTTCGCCCGAGCGCGGGACTTCGACACGACCTTCAACAGCACGACGATGGCTGGCTTCGCACGGCCCTCGCTGGATCAGAGTCTGCTGGTCTCGCGGCCAGATCGAGACCGGGGCCACCTGCTTCGAAACGTCTACCACGAATACACGCACTACCTCATCCGTAGTCGTGCGTTCCTCAATCTGCCGATCTGGTACGAGGAAGGACTTGCTTCCTACCTGTCGACGCTCGTCGTAGAACCCGATGGAACGACGGTGGTCGGTCGCGTACCGTACGATTACATTCGCCGCGCGTTGCTGGATCCGGGAATCTCCGTCATCCACATTCTCGGTCAGCGATTCCGGTTGGGGGTGGGCAGTCACCAGGTGTCCAACACCTACGGCGTTGCGTGGGCCCTGGTTCGGTTTCTCCATCACGCCAAGGCACCCGACGGCAGTCGTTACGCCAGCAGGCTCGGTGCAATGCTCGAGATGATCGACGGTGGCGCGGATAGCGTCGATGCCATGGAAGCGACCATGGGCCTCTCGCCGGCCAGTCTGAAAAGGCGCCTGCAGAAATACTTCGAGACCGATCAGTTACCCGTGTTCCGATTCAGAGCCGACACGGCCGATAGGATCGCGTTTCGCTACCACTGTCTCGAACCGGCGGAAGCGCGCCACGAGCTTGCGATGGCGGCGGCTTTTCACCACCCGCAGTTTGCGGTGAGTCTCTTCAGCGAGACTATCGAGTCGGCGCCTGACCACACGGGTGCCCTGGTCGGGCTATCCCGGTTGATGGACGGGGAGCGCGCCGTCGAATTGGCCGAACGAGCCCACCGCATCGATCCCGATGACGGTAGGGCAAAGATCCGACTCGCGGAAATGCGCTTGCGGGGTTGTCAAACCGACTTGACGACCGGTCGGTCGCGTGGCGATGGAACTCGAAAGGGTGACGCGATGCCCCGCGATGGGCGACCTCGGCCGGCGAACGGTCATGCGGTGACCGCGAGCTGCGCCCAGAAAATCAGCGACGCGATTGCGCTGTACCGCGAAGCCTTGGAAATGCCTGGCCATGCGGGGGCCGCGGCCTACGGGCTCGGTGTGGTGAGCTTGATGGTGGGACGCTCCGACGATGCCTTGACTTACCTGCGGGCGGCGTACGCGCGTGCGTCCTGGTCGCCCCAGATCAGCTTCTTCCTCGGCGAGGCCTATCGGCGCAGTGGGGATCTCCTGCGCGCACGCCAATACTTCACCAAGAGCGCCCACTGGCATCCCGAACAAAGCTGGCGAGACCGGTCGGACCTTGTACTTGCGTCGATCGCACAGGGGCAGTGAGCGGGCCGGTCGCCGCGAATACTCGCTCAAGGGGTCCATACCGGTAAACGCCAATGACCGATTTCGGGTGCGTGGCCGTCGTGGGTCGAACGGACAGTACCCACGTGGCGATGGCATGGGAAGGGTAGCGGCGACGACGGTTGAGGTCGCACGTGCGGGCATGGGCCAAATGCGAGGGTGCCGCGCAAGCGCGGCATAGGCGCGGCCGCGCAGTCGTCTCCCGGGCCGATCTACCCCGTCATGCGGTCGACAACGATCCGCGCACAACGGTGGTTCTCAGGGAAGAACCGAGGCGAATCGCCATCGCCGTCCAGGTCGTAGCCATCCCGAGTAAACCGGATGTGCCCCTGGGCGAGCAGCAGGCCGATGCCGCGGGCGTGCTTGCTGGGGCGTCGCGGGTGCTTGGGTTCGAGGTGGATGACGCCCACATGGGCCCGCGCCGACAGTGACTCGTAGAGCATCGAGGCGCTGTCGGCGGTCACCCAGACGTACGTTGCCCCGGCCAGCGTCTGCTCGAGGAAGTCGCTAGGCGTAGAACGCCAGGACCGGTAGACAAGGTTCGGCGCCGCAGGCAGGACCTCGGCCAATCCGGGCGGCGTCCGACGCGAATCGCACACCTGCCAGTGGACGTCCGGGGAGGCACGGGCGATGGCCGCGATCTGCGTCGCGATGTGGTTGTCGGACCATACGAAGTGGGGATTCGCACCGCCGAGCAGGATGAGTCCTTGACTTGGATCCTTTGGGGCATCGGTCGTCGGGGTCTCGATCACATGGGCTGCCCGACGATGGCGGTCGTGCTGCGGTATGAACAGCAGATCGAACCAGCGGTGGGGCAGCGACGGTTTCATCAAGACGATGCTCTTGCCGCCGCAGACGAGGCGCGCCACGAGCAGGGGCAGGTGAGTGAGGTGGCCGACGCCGATGAGCAGGTGGGGGCGCGGCAGGTCGGTATCGCGACCTAGGAGACGGGCCCGGAGCTGGCGATAGAGCAGGGCCTTGAACCGCATGTCGAACTCGTACACCTCGACCGGGCACAGGGCCTCGATGCCCTGCAGCAAGCCGGAGGATTGCTTCTCGTGACCGGGTTTGCCGTCGACGAAGCGCCAGACGACCAGCATCGGCTCGGTCGACGCCGGGCGCGCTTCGGCGTGTTCGGAGAAGCCCGGCCGGGGAGGGGTCACTTCAGGCTGTGGTCCATGCCGAATGCCG
>JAGWBN010000204.1:4169-5578 GCA_021295875.1 Pseudomonadales bacterium | reverse complement strand
GCCTTACCGACGGCAACGGTGGCAACGGGCACACCGCCCGGCATCATCACCGTCGACAGCAGCGCGTCCGCGCCGTTGAACGGTCCCCCGTCGATGGGTACGCCGATCACCGGACGCGTCGTGTGCGCCGCCACCGCGCCGGCGAGATGCGCCGCCAAGCCGGCCGCGCAGACGAACACCCGGCAGTCCCGGTCGACCGCGCCCGCGACATACTCCGCAGTCGCCGCGGGCGTCCGGTGAGCAGAGGTGACGCGGACCTCGAACTCGACCCCGAGCGAGTCGAGCACCTCGGTGCACGACTGCATCGTCGGCCAGTCGGATTCGGAACCCATGAGTACGGCAACCCAAGCCATCGGTATTCGCTCCTCTCGGTGTCGCTGGCGCCCAGTGGGCGGGTGGTTCAGGAAGGGCGCGAATATACCTACCCGTTCGGCCAGGGACAACGGAATGGGCCTCTCTCGCCTTTCTCCGTTGGCTGGTCGGGTCGCATGGGTCACTGCCACATCGGGTAAGGAGTCCGGCGTTGCTTTTGCTAAAGATCGCGAACGTTGGCGTGAGTCTCAATCCCGGGGCGGCCGTCCCGTCCTCGGGCAATGGACCGTGGGGACTTGCTATCGGGCACGGCGGATGTAGCCGCCGCCATGCGGGGCGACGAGCCCTTCAAGCTCTAGTTCGACCAGCCGCCGCAATACCCGCTCCACGGGCTGACCGGTGGACGCGACGATGGCGTCCAGGGTGGTCGGCGTTGCGCCGACCTCGACAAAGACAGGATCTGTCGGTTCGGTTGGCGGTTTTTCGACCTGGACCGATTCCAAGCCGAGCACGTCGAGCACGTGTTCGGCTCGCTCCACCAGCGCGGCACCTTGGCGGATCAGTCGGTGACAGCCGGCCGACAGCGGGCTCGACACCAGCGAAGGCACCGCCATCACGTCGCGACCCTGTTCCAAGGCCAGGCGCGCGGTGATCAGCGATCCGCTCCTGTCCGACGCCTCGACGATCACGACGCCGAGGGACAACCCGCTGACGATGCGGTTGCGGGCCGGGAAGTAGTGTCTGCGCGGTCCCTCCGAGTGTTCGTGTTCGGTGACGAGGGCGCCTCCCGAGGCCACGATCTCCGCCGCGAGTCCGACGTGTGCCCGTGGGTAGATGTTGCCCAAGCCGCTACCGAGGACGGCCACCGTGACGGCATCCGACGAGGCGCAACCGGCGAGCGCACCCCGATGTGCCGCTGCATCGATACCGTAGGCCAGACCACTCACCACGGAGAGGCCCTGGGCGGCGAGATCGTGGGCCAGTGCGAACGCCACGTCCCGACCTTGCCGCGTGCAACGCCGGCTGCCGACGATGGCGACGGCCGGGTTCGCAAGCGCGGCCAGGTCTCCCCGGCAGAACAGCCGCCGGGGTGGATC
>JAGWBN010000204.1:391-4145 GCA_021295875.1 Pseudomonadales bacterium | reverse complement strand
ACGTGGTCGGTTGCGGCTGGCGAGCTGATTGGTCTGCGCCCATCGACAAGACAACGCGGAAGGTGGCGGGTAGGACGGCACGAACAAATGCGACCTTTGCCCGATTGCCTGTAGGACATCCGCCCGATTTCATATGGGACGGTCTGCCCAGCCAAGAGCGCGGCGGCGGCGGGCCGGTAATCGTTCAAGGACGATCCGCGTATCATGCAGCGAGGGTTCTAAGCGGCATCGGGGACCCGCGGAGAATCGAACCCGGACCGAACCATGACCGCCGACACAGACCTTCGAACGTCCGTGCGCTACGACGCCGATGCCAAACCGCCGCCCGCACTCTCCCTTGGACTCGGCGTACAACTCGCCGTGCTCGTCGTCGCCGGCATCGTCCTGACCCCCGCGATCGTGATCCGCGCCGGCGGCGGCAGCGAAACCTTCCTGGCCTGGGCGGTGTTCGCCGCCGTGCTGGTGAGTGGCGTGACCACCGTCGTGCAGGCGGTGCGGGTCGGTCGGATCGGCGCGGGCTACGTGCTCGCCATGGGTACGTCCGGCGCCTTCATCGCCGTCTGCGTCACCGCCATCGCCCAGGGCGGGCCCGCCATGCTGGCCACCCTCGTCATCCTCTCGTCACTGTTCCAGTTCGCGTTCTCCGCGCGTCTGTCACTATTCCGCCGTGTCCTGACCCCGACCGTGGCGGGCTCGCGGTGACCGTCATGCCGATCATCTTCGACATGCTGACCGACGTGCCCGAGGGCGTGCCGTCGCAAGGTGCCCCGTTGAGCGCGTTGGCCACCATCCTCGCCATCTGCGCCGTCGCCCTGAAGGCCAAGGGAGCACTCCGGCTGTGGGCCCCGGTGATCGGCGTCGTCACCGGTTCCGTGGTGGCGGGAATCTTCGGGCTGTACGACACCGCGCGGGTCGCGGATGCGTCCTGGGTGGGTGTCCCGACCGGCGGCTGGCCGGGTCTAGACCTCGGTTTCGGCCCCGCATTCTGGGCGCTGTTGCCGGCGTTCGTATTCGTCACCCTGGTGGGCGCCGTCGAGACGATCGGCGACTCGTTGGCGATCCAGCGGGTGTCGTGGCGCACGCCCCGCGCCGTGGACTTCCGGGCGGTCCAGGGCGCCGTCGCCGCCGACGGCCTGGGCAACCTACTGTCCGGACTCGCGGGCACCGTGCCGAACACGACCTACTCGACCAGCGTCTCGGTTACCGAACTCACCGGCGTGGGCGCGAGGGTCGTCGGTGCCGTGCTCGGCGGCGTGCTGATCGCCCTCGCGTTCCTGCCCAAGGCCCTCGCCGTGGTCCTCGCGATACCCGGCCCCGTAGCCGCCGCCTACGTGCTCGTCCTCCTGGCGATGCTGTTCGTGGTCGGCATGAAGATCATCGTCCAGGACGGCGTCGACTACCGCAAGGGACTGATCGCGGGCGTCTCGTTCTGGTTCGGCGTCGGCCTGCAGAACGGCCTGATCTTTCCCGAGTACCTCGCCGACTTCGCGGGCGGCCTGCTCGCCAACGGCATGACCGGCGGCGGTCTCGTGGCCATCCTCCTGACTCTGTTCCTGGAGTTGACGGCACCCCGACGCCGCAAGATCGAGGTTCCCTTCGAGCCGGCATCGCTGCCGACCATCCGGGAGTTTCTCGCCCGGTTCGCCTCGCGAAACGGCTGGAACGACGCCATGACGAACCGGCTCGACGCGGCCAGCGAGGAGACGCTGCTTACCCTACTCGAACGCGAGGAAGAGAGTCCCGGCAAGGAGCGGCGGCAGTTGCTGGTGACCGCCCACCAGGAGGACGACGGTGCCGTCCTCGAGTTCATCGCGGCACCCGGTGGCCACAATCTCGAGGACCGCATCGCCCTCTTGAGCGAGCGGGTGGACGAGACGTCCGGCGAACGGGAACTCTCGCTTAGGCTCCTGCGGCACATCGCCTCGTCGATCCGCCACCAGCAGTACAACGACACCGACATCGTCACCGTCGTTGTCGGTACGAGATCTTCCAAGTAGCCGCACGCTTCGGTCGCGATGGCCCGCATCGTTCCGTCCGACATCCCGACATGCACGTCTGCTCCGGGTGCGTTCGGTTTCTCCCGCCCGGGCGTTGTGCCAACATGGCACCCCCCCTGACGCACACCGCCACGCCGACAGCCATGGCCACGCTGCCCGTTCTCTGCTTTCCCGATCCGAGGCTTCGCACCAAGGCGAAGCCCGTCGAGGTCGTGGACGACGCCATTCGGCAGCTGATCGACGACTTGTTGGAAACCATGTACGAGGCGCCGGGCATCGGGCTCGCGGCAACCCAGGTCAACGTGCATAGACGCGTGCTCGTGGTCGACGTTTCCGAGAAACACAACGAGCCCCACGCCTTCGTCAACCCGGTGATCGAGTTTGCCGAAGGCAAGCAGGAGCGGGACGAGGGCTGCTTGTCGGTGCCCGGCTTCTACGAGCCGGTGGAGCGCGCCGAAAAGATCCGCGTCGCCGCCCTCGACCGCAAGGGCAAGCCGTTCACACTGGAAGCGGAGGACCTGTTGGCCGTCTGCATTCAGCACGAGTGCGACCACCTGGAAGGCAAGCTCTTCGTCGACTACCTGTCCAATCTCAAGCGGCAACGCATTAAGAAAAAGCTGCTTAAGCAAAGCCGCGACTGACGCCGAGGAGCCTGTCCATGGGTTGGCGACTGGCATTCGCGGGCGCGCCGGACTTCGCGGCGACGATCCTTCAGCGACTGCTCGAGTCGGAACACGAGGTCGGGCTCGTCTACACCCAGCCTGAAAGGCCCAAGGGGCGCGGCCGGAAGGTGTCGCCTAGCCCGGTACAGGTGCTGGCCGAATCTGCCGACATCGACGTTCGGACCCCCACGGGCCTGACGGCGGAGGAGGAGGCACTCGCCGGCTTCGACTACCTGGTGGTTGCCGCGTACGGGCTTTTGCTGCCCGACTCGATCCTCGACGCTCCCAGGCACGACTGCCTCAACGTCCACGCTTCGCTATTGCCCCGATGGCGGGGCGCGGCGCCCGTGGAACGGGCCATCATGGCCGGAGATGCCGAGACCGGCGTCAGCATCATGCGCATCGAGGCGGAACTCGATGCCGGCCCGGTCTACCGTCAGCGTTCACTGCCTCTCGCGGATAGTGCCACCGGCGCAGGCGTGACCGACGACCTCGCCTCGCTGGGTGCGGATACGCTGCTTGAGGTCCTGGCCGAGTTGCCCCATCTCGGGCCAACGCCCCAGGACGACGCAAGGGCGACGTATGCACACAAGCTGATCAGCGCCGACTCGGTGATCGACTGGTCCAACGACGCTGCCTTCATCGACCGCCAGATCCGCGCCCTAGGCGGCCGGGCCACCGCATACACGACCGCCCCGGACGGCGTCCGGGTACGCATCCTCGAAGCGTTCCCCGCGCACCCCGCGGGCGACTCGCCACCCGGAACGCTTCGTCGGGACTCCGACGGCTGGCAGGTCATCTGCAAACGAGGTGCACTCGGTCTCGTCACGGTTCAACTCAACAGGGGCAGGGGCACGCCCATGCCAATCCAGAGCGCCGCCAACGGCTACGGGCAGATCCTGTTCGACGGAACCATTTTGGGAGATGCCAACCATGCGTAGGTCGATCTCCATCGTCAACGTCGCCTGCATCAACGCGGCCCATGGGTGCCCTCGAACGCCTTAATCAACCCACCTACTTCAGTACTCAGGATATTCCTGGTGAAGTTTGGTCGGGATGCCACCGTCCTGGTACACCCTGAGTTGCGGTTCGTTG
>JAGWBN010000204.1:0-368 GCA_021295875.1 Pseudomonadales bacterium | reverse complement strand
TCGCGCACACCCGAAAGTCGCGGTTCGTTCACGAGGTTGCGCAGTTCGTGCGGATCGTTCTCCATGTCGTACAGCTCCAGGGGCTGCCGCGTGAGCGAATCAATGGCCATCTTGTACCGCTCGGTGCGCGCCATCGAGCACAGATTCACCTCGCTGAAGACCACGCCCTTGCCCTGCTGCGCATCGGGAGAGTCTGGACCGGCCTCGATCTTTGGAAGCAACGAAACACCGCAGCCTACTCCAAGGTACGCGGCATTCGCGACATCGAGCAAGGTGGCCGAGATGTCGAGATGGTCCGTCATGCCGCGCGCAGTCCATGACCTGGTTCCACCCGGTGGTCTCACGATCAGCGGCACGTTCAGCGCGCC
>JAGWBN010000021.1:599-16152 GCA_021295875.1 Pseudomonadales bacterium | reverse complement strand
CGTGGCGTTCGCGCACGGCGAAGATGGCTGTCCCCTCCCAAACGAGGTCGGCGAAGCGTTCGGTCGCGTCGCCCTCGGTGACTTGCCAGGGGGCGTCGACTTCGTCCCCATCGAAGCGGATGCCGTAGATGTTCTGGTCCGCGAAATTCACGAAATACACGCGGCCGTCGGCGACGCAGAACGCGCCGCCGCCGTATTCGTGCACCCGGCTGCGTGCGTTGAAGGGCGCCGGGATCAATTCCCTCGACACGCCCTCGTGCCAGTGGGTGAGCGTCGAGCGTCCGGCCTGGTCGGGCCGGGATTCAAGCCAGAACAGCGCATCGTCCTGGCCGCGCAGCTCGGCATAGCCCCTCGACCCCGAGGCCACCAACTCGGCGTCCACCGGCGAAGGCCATGCGCCGTACGCGGCGATCACGTCAGACCCACGCGGTCGTCGATGGCGGCCCAGCGTTCGTGGTCGCGCCAGGCCCCCTCGATGTAGAGAAACTGGCGGGACAGGCCCTCGTGCACGAAACCGCAACTCCGCACGAGCCGGATCGAGGCCTTGTTCGCGGGCTGGATATTCGCCTCCAGCCGGTGCAGGCCGAGTTCGCCGAACGCGTACTCCTTGATACGTGTCAGGCCCTCGCGCATGTAGCCTTGGCCGACCTGCGCCTGGGCCACGTAGTAGCCCACGGAAGCGGATCGCAACGCACCCTGGACGATGTTGTTGATGTTGATGACGCCGACGATCTCGTGATTCTGGCGCAGGCAGATGGCGTAGCCCGCATGATCGTCGCGCTGGGTCCGCCGTAGGTAGACCTTGAACATGTGCGGCGTAAGCGGCGGCGAGATCCAGGGGTAGTGCAGTTCCCGGCTCGCCAGATTCAACGCCAGCAACTCCCGGCGGTCCGAGGCCTTGACGTCACGGATGTAGATGCGCGGCTCAGCCATCGCTATCGATCTGGGCCGAAACATCCCCAGGGGATGGTGCAGGCGCTCGCCCTGTGGAGGCGGTCGTGTCCAAACCGAAGATCTCCCACATGACCGGCGGGATCATGCCGATACCGACGACGACGAAGTGCAGCGGATGCAGCCGACCACCGTCGCCGAATACCCACACGCCGTCGAGGCCAAACCCTTCGTGCTGCCAGGCGGCGAGTCCGTAGCTGAGCATGGCGACCGCGGATGTGAGCAGCAGGAACCGGATCAGGAACCGTGTCGCCAGTCGGAGGCTACTCCGTGCCACTGGACGCCTCCCCCAGCCGGAAAAACCGTCGGGCATTGTCGTGGGTCCGTTGCGCTACCAAGTCAGGGTCTTCGCGGCGGCATTGCGCGAGCTGGCGAACCACCCATGGCAGGAAGGCCGGTTCGTTGCGTCGCGAGCGGGGCTTCGGTTTGATCGTCCGGGGTAGCAGGTAGGGTGCGTCGGTTTCGACCAGCAGGCGATCCGCTGGGATCCGTGGCGCCAGTTCAACGAGTTTTCGTCCCCGGCGCTCGTCGCAGATCCAGCCGGTGATGCCGATGTGATAGCCGTCCTCCAGGTAGGCGTCCAACTCGGCCGCGTTGCCGGTGAAGCAGTGAATGACGCAATCCGCCAGGCCATCCCGGTAGTCCGAGAGGATGCGGCGCGTCTCGCCGGCAGAGTCGCGATCATGGACGAACAACGGCTTGCCGGTTTCGACGGCGAGCTCGATCTGACGTCGGAACACGTCGCGTTGCGCGTCGCGCGGCGAGAAGTCGCGGTAGAAGTCCAGCCCGGTCTCGCCGATCGCCACGACATGGGGCGATTCGGCGATCGCCGCGATCGCCTGGGGCCAGTCATCCCCGGCGTCCCCGGCCTCCCCGGCCTCCCGTGCATGGTGTGGATGCACGCCTGCGGTGGCGTACACGCGCGGTGCCCCCGCCGCATCGCAGCCGGCGAGGGCCACCGAGGCGCGACTCGACTCGACGTCGGTGCCGGTGGCGATGAGCGTCGTCACACCGGCGGCAAAGGCGCGCCGCAGAACATCCGGGCGGTCCGCGTCGAAGTCGCTGCTTGCCAGGTTGACGCCGACATCGATCACGGAATGACGCGCTCGTCGGGGTCGAGAATCGGCCCGGGGCTGCCGGTGCGTTGGCCGTAGATGGTGGCCGCAACGAGCACGTTCTTGACGTAGTTGCGGGTCTCGCGAAACGGGATGCGCTCGACCCAGACGGCGGTGGGCATGCCGCTGGCGTCTCTCAACCAACGGTCGACTCGGCCTTCGCCGGCATTGTAGGCGGCAATCGACAGGACCCGGTTGCCGTCGTAGCGGCTCATCAGTCCGGCGAGATGGTGCGCTCCCAGACGGACGCTGGTGTCCGGCTGAAGCAGATCCTCGGAGGAGGGTCGTTTGTCGCGGATGCGGTCGGCCACCACGCGCGCGGTCGCCGGCATCAACTGCATCAACCCGCGGGCGCCAGCCGGCGAGCGGGCGCGGGGATTGAACGCGCTCTCCCGCCGCGAAACGGCGAGCAGCAGGCTCATCGGCAGGTTCGCACTGAAGGCGCCGAGGCGGAACGAATCCAGGTACGGTGTCGGATAGCGGATTCTCGTTACTTCCTTGAGATCCGCATCCCACGCGCCGGCAATGGCTTGGTCGACCCAGCCGAGCGCGGCGGTCAACTCCACGAGGTTCAGGCGCTGGCGGGGTTCGAGCGTGGGCAAGGCGTATTGCCACTCCCGGCGCGCATTGCCGAGATCGTCGGCGGCCAGCAGTTCCACCATGCGACGCACGGCGGGAACCACGAGAAGCTCGCGCCAGGCGCCCGGGTCGTTTCGCGACGGGTCTTCGGCAAGGCCTGGTGGGGATCCGAGATCGGCCGCTGCGAGGAGGCCGTGCCAGGTCGGTAGACCGGCGATCGTTCGCAGGTGCTTTCGGCCGGTCGACGGTTCCTCGCCGCTGTCGATGAGTGCCCGTCCCAGCCAGTAGCGCCACTCGGGTTCGTCCGCCACCGCCTCCGGCAGGGCGGTTATCCACAGGATCGCTTCGGCCCAGCGACGGTTGAGCACCAGGCCTCGGGCGACCCGCTGTCTGTGGGCGGCGTCATAGCCGATCGGACCATCGCGCGGTACGACGCCCATCCCGGCGGCCACGACGGTCAAGTGCTCCCGTATCGCGGCGCGTTCCGTCTCGTCGAAGGCGTAGCTGCGCTCCACCGTGTTCCACAGTTCGAACGCCCGGTCGGCCTCTCGCCTGGCGTAGCGAACAAGGCCGTGACGGAGCGCACGCCTGTCCGCTTCGGTGTCGGCGAACCGCGACAGCGAACGTACCATCTCCGGCTTAAGGTGAACGTCGTAGCACAGGCGCCCGGCGTTGGCGTTGGTTCGGTCGAAGAACCGCAGCAGGTACCGGGCGAGCCTCGTCTCGTTCGCCTCGAGGGCGAGCAGTAGGCGCGTCCAAACGGTCTCCTGGTCCAGACCGCCGGCACTAATCCAAGAGTGGAAGACGGGGTCGCACTCCTCGGGCTGCGACTGCGGGACGACCCACAGGTCGCGAACTTGTGCCAGCGCTTGGCTGCGGTTGCCCGTGCGGTAGAGGGCCCGGGCGTAGTGACATCTTCCGACGACATCATCGGAAGGTTCGTAGTGCTTGGCGTAGGTTGCCCACCGGCCATGCTCTGCCTGGGCGACGAGCCATTCGCGCAGGAAACGCTCTTCGAGCGGCGTCCCGGCGAGTTCGGCGCGCAGCTCCAACGCTTGGTTCTCGCCAATTCGCGACAGGCGGCGGCGGGCGTCGAAATACAGGAGGTAGGGTCGCAGCGGATAGCCGTCCAGCTTCGCAAGCTCGCTGTTGAACTCGGTCCGGCGGCCGGTGCGTGCCGCGTGGGCCGCGCGTCGGTAGACGACGCGATCCAGATAGAGGCCGGCGTCTCCGGCGAGGAACGGGCGCACCACGCCCGCGGCGGCGGCCCCCGCGTCTTTGGGTCGCGTCGTGTCTGCGTGGGCGGTTGTCGCACCGCTCCACCCGATGACGGCCGAAATGCCAATGGCGATCACGGGCAACGTCCGCCTACATCGTCGTGGCGATCCGAGACGTTGGCGATGACCAGAGTGCATGTTCACAAGCGAATTGATGTCCAGCGAGACCGACATTGTCCCTGTATCCCCCTCCGTTGGTTCATGATGCGGCACATCCTTCTTCGCGGTGCCGTTCGCGAACTCAATCGTCTTCCGCAGGCCCTATGCGTTCGTGTGGTGGGGGGCACTAGTCGTCGTCATCGTCGGTCGCGACATCATGGCCGACGCGCACGGCAAGCACATCGCACGACGCACCGTGAAGTACGCCGTTCGCCGTCGATCCAAGCAGCAGGGCCAGACCGTGGCGACCGTGGCTGCCGACGACGATCAGGTCCATGGATTCGTTCTCGGCGATGTGGTGGATCTCGGACTCGGGCCGACCGAACACCAGGTGCCGACGGTGTTCGGGAACGCCGATGCCGACAGCGAACTCCGCCAGTTGGGTCGCGGCCTGCTCGTGAATCTGATCCTGCACCGAGGACAGGTCCATCGGCACGTCACCCCCGTAGACCAGGCTCAACGGCTCGATGACGTGAACGACGTGCATTTCGGCGTCGGCCGATTCGGCCAGGGACACGGCCCGCTTGGCCACCCGGCGGCACTCCTCGGTCAGATCGACCGCAAGAAGAATGCGACGATAGTCGCCCATGTCAGGCTCCGGTGTTGCCCGTGGAAGGGATCCGAAGCGAACATACACAACTCACCCGAGGTCGCTCAACCGCCGCAGGGTGATTTGGTCTACATGGCCACGAATGGAGGGTGGACTCTTGGTCTGGATTGTCGTCGGCGTCATCGTCATCGCGGCGATCGGTCCGCTGTTCTGGCTGCTTCCCTCCAAGCGCGACCGGCTGCTCAGCGAGTTGCGTACCGAGGCCCGCCATTCGGGACTCGCGGTCGAAGTCACGCGGGTGCCCAAGATCGATGCCAGCGCCGAGGAGCGGGTGTCGTCCGGCGGTGCGGCCCGGGAGGCGACCATCGAGTGCGCTGCCTACCGCCTCGCCCTGCCGAAGCGGCTGCCGCATGCGCCGCGCTGGCTGCTGTTCAAGTCCGGGCGCGAGAACCGGTACCTCCCGGGATGGACGACACTTGCGCCGCCGACCGGTCTGCCCGCCACCCCGCAAGCATACTGGCAAGCGGTCGGCGCGCTCATCGATTCGGTGCCCGGTGGCTGCGTTGCGGTGGAGGCCGCCGTGCGACACATCAGCTGGTACGGTCGAGAGCGCGTCGATGGTGCCGCCGCGACGGAAGTCGTGGCTGGAATTCGCGACTGTCTGACGGCCCTCGGCGAGCTTCATCGTGCCTTGAACGAGGTCCCGGAGGACGATCCCGAATAGTCGGCACGGGCTGCGCGAATGGGGCGGTTGCGTGGTCGTTGCGGTTGACACGGCCGAAAAGCGGCGTATATATGCGCCGCCAGCAGCCAGCCGACCGACGCGTGTCACGGGCCCGACCGGGCCAGCGGCGGTCGGCCTACAGGAACAAGGAGGCCCATGGCCCGTTCCCTCGTCATCGTCGAGTCGGCCACCAAGGCGCCAACGATCAACCGCTACCTGGGCCGCGACTACGTCGTGAAGTCGAGCGCGGGACACGTTCGCGATCTGCCGGTTCGGCGCAAAGTCTCCGATCCCAAGGAGCGCGCCAAGGAGGCGGCCAAGACGCGCAAGCTCTCCCCGGAGAAGCGCGCAGAACACCGCCAGCGGCGCGCGCGCTCACAGCTGGTTCAGAACATGGGTGTCGATCCGGACAACGGCTGGACGGCTTCCTACGAAGTGATCCCCGGCAAGGAAAAGGTCATCCGGGAGTTGCAGACGCTGGCGGCAGGCGCGGATCGCGTCTACCTGGCGACCGACCTCGACCGCGAGGGGGAGGCGATCGCCTGGCACCTCACCGAGATCCTTGGCGGTTCGCCCGACCGTTACCGGCGGGTGTTGTTCAACGAGATCACCAAGTCGGCCATCGAGGAGGCATTCGCCAATCCGGGAATGATCGACCAGGATCGCGTCGATGCCCAGCAGGCGCGCCGTTTTCTCGACCGTGTCGTCGGTTTCGAGCTGTCTCCGCTGCTGTGGGCCAAGGTTGCCCGCGGACTCTCCGCCGGCCGGGTGCAGTCGGTGGCGGTCCGCCTGGTCGTCGACCGTGAGCGCCAGATCCGCGCATTCACCCCCGAGGAATACTGGGATGTGTTCACGGACCTGTCGCGCAAGGGCGCGGACGATTCGGAGGCGGCGATTCGGTTCCAGGTGGCAAGGCAAAACGGAGCCGAGTTCCGGCCCGGAAACCAATCGGTCGCCGACGCCGCCGTGGTTCGACTGCGGGAAGGTGACCGGGCGTTCACGGTTCGCGACCGGGAAGACAAGAAGACCACCACGCGGCCGGGTCCGCCGTTCATCACGTCGACGCTGCAGCAGGCCGCGTCGTCGCGCATGGGCTTCAGCGTGCGCAAGACGATGACCATCGCGCAGCGGCTGTACGAGGCCGGACACATCACCTACATGCGCACGGACTCGACCAGCATCGCCGGCGAAGCCCTGGCCGGCGTACGTGCACACATCGATGAAACGTACGGCGACCGCTATCTTCCTTCATCGCCCAACGTCTTCGCCAGCAAGGCCTCGGCCCAGGAAGCCCACGAGGCCATCCGCCCCACCGACCTCCGGGGGATCGGTGGGGTGCGCGGCCTCGACGCCGATTCCCGCCGGCTCTACGACCTGATCTGGCGCCAGTTCGTGGCCTGCCAGATGGCCCGCGCCGAGTACCTGTCCACGGCCGTGACGGTGGAGGCGGGGGAATTCGAACTGCTGCGCCGGGGCCGCATCGTGCAGTTCGACGGCTTCACCCGTGTCCTGGCGCCGGTTTCGCGTGGTGACGACGACGCACCGTTGCCGGACTACGCCCCCGGGGAAACCCTCGCACTGGTGGACGTCGAAGCCGTTCAGCACTTCACCCGGCCGCCGCCGCGCTACGGCGAGGCGAGCTTGGTGCGCGAACTCGAGAGGCGCGGCATCGGCCGGCCGTCCACCTACGTGCCGATCATCTCGACCATCCAGGACCGAGGCTACGTCACCCTGAAGAATCGGCGGTTCCACGCCGAACGCATCGGTGAACTCGTCACCGACCGCCTGGTGGAGAGCTTCCCGGACCTGCTCGACTACTCGTTCACTGCGGGGATGGAGGGCAATCTCGACCAGGTCGCGGAAGGCAAGACCGCTTGGCGCGGGCTTCTCGATACGTTCTACGCGGGGTTTTCGGGCAAGTTGGAGAAGGCGCGGGGCGATGCGGGGATGCGTGCCAACACGCCGACATCCACGGACATCGAGTGCAAGCGTTGCGCCCGGCCCATGCAGATCCGAACGGCCAGCACCGGCGTCTTCCTCGGTTGTTCGGGCTATGCGCTACCGCCCAAAGAGCGCTGCACCAATACCCAGAACCTCGTCCCCGGCGAGGAGGCCGTGGATGTCGAACAGGATGCGGAAGGAGAGTCCAAGCTCCTGCGCGCCAAGCGCAAGTGCCCCGTTTGCCAGACGCCGATGGACAGCTTCCTGATCGACGAGACGCGCAAGCTGCATGTCTGCGGCAACAACCCGGACTGCGAGGGATTCGCCGTCGAGAAGGGCGAGTTCCGCATCAAGGGCTACGAGGGCCCGGTGATCGATTGCGACAAGTGCGGTGCCGAGATGCAGTTGCGCTCAGGCCGATTCGGTAAGTACTTCGGCTGCACGGCTGAAGACTGCACCAACACCCGCAAGCTGTTGCGCAACGGCCAGCCGGCACCGCCCAAGGCGGATCCGGTGCCCATGCCGGAGCTGCGCTGCGTCAACGTCGACGACCACTATGTGCTGCGCGACGGTGCGGCGGGGATATTCCTCGCCGCCAGCCAGTTTCCGAAACACCGCGAGACCCGCGCGCCCCTGATCGCCGAGCTCAAGGCGCACAGCAACGAACTGGATCCCAAGTTCGCCTATCTACTCGCCGCTCCGGAGGCCGATCCGGACGGCAACGCGGCGGTGGTGAGATTCTCCCGCAAGAGCCGCTCCCAATACCTCACCTCCGAGAAGAACGGCAAACCCACCCGCTGGACCGCCCACTACCGCGACGGCGGATGGGTCGCGGCACGGCCCGCCGAGAAGAAGGCAACACGCCGCAAGGCAACGACCCGCAAACGGACCCCCGGCAAGCGGCCGGTGCGGCGACGCACGCCGGCGAAGACCCGCTAGAAAGCTCGGGCAATGGACCCGATCAGCCAAGGCGCGCTGGGCGCGGCGGCGGCGGAATCGGTCGCGACACGCTCGAAGCTGCGCGCGTGGGCACTGCTGGGCTGCCTGGCGGGCATGGCGCCCGATGTCGACGTGTTCATCGGCTCGGCGGACGATCCGCTGCTGTTTCTGGAGTACCACCGCCAGTTCACCCACGCGTTGGTGTTCATCCCTGTGGGGGCGATGGTCGTAGCGCTCGTCCTGCATTGGACCGTACGACGCACGCTCACCCCCATGGAGTCCTATCTGGCGTGCCTTGCCGGGTACGCAACCCATGGCTTCCTCGACGCCTGCACGTCCTACGGCACGCAGCTCCTATGGCCGTTCACCGACGAACGCTTCGCGTGGAACAACGTCTCCGTGGTCGATCCGCTGTTCACGCTGCCCCTCCTCGGGCTCGTCGTTGCCGCCGCGGTGACCCGGCGGCGGATCCTGGCCCTCGTCGGACTTGCCTGGGCGGCCGGCTATCTGCTCCTCGGCGTGGTCCAGACCCAACGGGTCGAAGCCGCCGTCGTGGCCCTTGCCGCCGAGCGTGGCCACCAGCCGAACCGCGTGACGGTAAAGGCGGGGTTCGCCAACCTGCTGCTGTGGAAGGTCATCTACGAACACGGGGGTCGCTACCACGTGGATGCGGTCCGCGCCGGACTGAACGTGAGCGTGTGTCCCGGAACGAGCGTGGCAACCTTGGACGTCGGCCGCGACCTGCCCTGGCTCGACCCCGACAGCCAGCAGGCGCGGGACGTCGAACGTTTCCGCTGGTTCTCGGACGACTACCTGGCCCTCGATCCGGGAAATCCGCACGGCGTCATCGACATTCGCTACTCGGTGGTGCCCAACCGGATCGATCCGCTGTGGGGCATCGTCCTGCGACGCGACGTGCAGCCAGGATCACACGTCGCGTTTTTCGCCAACGAGACCATCGGGCCCGGCCAACGGAGCGAATACCTTCAGTTGCTGACAGGTGACGGTTGCGGCGCTACGATCCCCTCGACACGGACGAACGAGCACGGTAGGCATGAAAGTCGGAATCTCGCTGCCGATTCGTGAACTCAAGGACGATCTGGGGGCGGTCGAGGCATTCGCCCAGATGGCGGACGAGGTGGGCTACAGCCACCTCCGCGTACCCGACCAGGTCCTGCGGCCGAAGAGCGGCCACCTGCACGAACCGCTCATGGTGCTCGCCTACGTCGCGGCGGTCACCGAGCACATCGAGCTCGTGCCGTCGGTGATCGTCACGCCGGCCCGGCAGACGGTACTGCTGGCCAAACAACTGGCGAGTCTGGATGTCATGTCGGGTGGGCGCGTACGCCTCGGCGTGGGTGTCGGCGGCAGCCAGGCGGAATACCGGGCACTCGGCGAGGACTTCCACACCCGGGGTGCCCGTTGCGAGGAGCAGATCGACTTGCTGCGGCGACTGTGGACGCAGAGCGACGTCCACTTCGACGGTCGCTGGGACCAGGTGTCCGGTGGCGGTCTCGATCCGCTCCCGGCCCGATCGATTCCGATCTGGATCGGTGGCAGCGGCCTGCCGGTTCCGCGCATTCGCCAACGCATCGGCACGCAGGCCGATGGTTGGTTCGTGCTTTGCTCGCCCGAGGAATTCACCGGCGTAAAGGCGGACATCGACGCCGCCGCGGTCGCTGCCGGTCGGGATCCAGCGGCAATCGGTGCGGAGGCCGGTGTGGCGGTCGTCGGCCCGCGCGAAAGCGAGTGGCGCGAGCGCGTGTCGGGCTGGCGCGGCAAGGGGCTTTCGCACCTGTGCCTGCGAACGCTCGGGGCAAACCTCGACACCGATGCGCACTTGGATGTCGCCCGCCGCGCGATGGCGGAGTTGTCGCCGTGATGGGACGGCCGTGATGTCAGTCGTACGCGTCATCCCCGCGTTGCTGGCCATGGCCGCGGTGTCGGCGTGTCAGTCGACAACCATCGTTGATCGTCAGATTCCGGACGACGAACTGCTCTCCGGGGCGGTCGTGTTCGGCGAACGCGTGAGGATCTCCGAACGGCCGGACGTCGACATCGTCGCCACCGAAGAGGCGATGCGCGCCTTCGTCGCCAAGATTGCGGAGGTTCCGAAGGAGCGCGACCGCCTGCGTGCGCTTCTCGACCTGATGCGGCGCAAAGGCTATGTCGCGGACAGCTACGAGCCCTACCTGAATCTGACGGCGCCGGAGGCATTCGCGGCCAAGCGCGGCAATTGCCTGTCCTACACCAGCCTCTTCGTCGCGCTTGCGCGGGCAGCCGGTCTCGACGCCAGGTTCCAAATGGTCGCGGTACCACCCGACTACGACAGCGTCGGCGGACGGCTTGTCTTGAACAAGCACATCAACGTCCGCGTGGAGAACGTCCCGGGGCGCGGCACGGTCACCGTGGAGTTCAGCGAGGAGTACGCGAGCGGCATTTATGACCGCCGTGCCGTGCCGGACCTTTACGCGACGGCGTTGCACTACAACAATCTCGCCTTCGCCCACGCCCGCGACGGCGACCCCCGGAGCGAGTTCGTGTACCTGAGGAAGGCCATCGACGCGACGCCCGACAATCCCGACTACTGGGCCAACCTGGGCGTTTTCTATGGCCGACAACGGCAACACGAGCACGCCGTGGCCGCCCACCGGCGGGCGCTGGCGTTCGACGCCTACCACGGCGCCGCCATTCGTGGGCTTGCCAACGCCTACACCGCACTCGGTCGCGACCAAGCGGCGCGACTCTTCCGCAAACGCATCGCCCGCTCCAAGGCCCGCGACGCCTACGGCTATTTCGCTCTGGCACAGCGCGCCTTCGAGGCCAGCCATGTGGCGTATTCGCTGGAGCTGCTAGGCAACGCCATTCGCCTGCACGACGACGACCACCGGTTTCACCAACTGCAGGGCGAGGCCTACGCCGAACTCGGCGATGACGCCGCCGCCGAGGCGAGCTTCAAACGCGCCCGCACGGCCGCCCGGGCCGGCAGGGAGGAGGCCCGGTCGCGGGCGACCATTGAGCGCTACCCGCGCGCGCGGGTCGTCATCGGGGGACCCAACGTGTCGACCTTCAAACTTGACTAGCGAGGCTCCGCCTTCAGACCGACGAGACCGTAGGGGACGCCCTCAAGAACGCCAGCGCGGTACTACGCGGACCACTTGGCCGCCGGTGCGAACGAGTCGATGCCGTGGCGCGCCCGCAACTCCACGGACGCCTCCTCGGTCCAAGGATCCGTTCGGATGCCGATGGCGTCCGCCACCCTCGTGATGCCATTGAAACCGGAGCCAACTAGGATGGCGTCGCGGGTTTCTTGGATGCCGAGTTCATCGATGCCCCGACGGCGTAGGGTCGCCACCTCATCCCACCGCCAGCCCGCCACGGCCTCGGCAAGGCTCGCAAGGAACGGGCCGTGGGGCACGTGACCGGTTTCGCGGCCCCGACCCGTGGCCATGTCGAGATCGGCCGCCGTATCGGCGTCCGAACCGTGTCGCCTACGAACGCTCTCACGGAGCGCCACCGTATGGCTGGTCGTTCAGTAGAAGCACTCGTTGGCGGCCGACACCCGCGAGGCGACCAGTTCCACCTGCGACCGACCCAGGGAGAAGCGGGCGTCGGGGCGCATGTAGTAGGAGCTTTCGAACGCGCCGAAGAACAGCTTCGAGGCGCTCGGCACGAGGCCGAGCGAACGCAGGATGTTGGCCCGTCCTTCACGTGCAAGGGGTAGCCAGGCGTCGGCGTCGACGACATCGTCGGAGCGTTCGAGGTTCGGCTTGCCCGGTTCCGGCTCGGGCAGTGGCGGCGGCTCGGCACCGATCCCCTGGGCGAAGGTGTCGACGATGATCGAACTCGCGGTCACGGCGACGAGTTCCACGTAGGACTCGGCCAGCATGCCCATGTCGATCAGGTGGTCGAACCAACGCCGCGTGAGCCGGCCGGAGTCGTTGCGGATGCCGTGGACCGCCTCCACGGCGATGGGGGGCAGGGTGCCGTCGTTGTCGTGTTCTCGTCCGTCGCGGTCGGTGTCGAGGCGGGCGCCGGTGCCGCCATCGGCACACAGCGCGCAGGACGGTGCCGCCCGGGCGGCACGTACGATGGCCAACCGATCCTCGCCGTTCCACCAGGCCCCGGGCGAGGCGATGGCCCGCAGCGTGGCCGTATGCGCCGCGGCGGTGGCGTCGTCCGCGGACAGTGGGCCGGCATCCGTCACGCGGACGCCTTTGCCGCGGCTTCACGTGCGTCCCGGACCTTGTCGTTGGTCTGGTTGAAGAGAAGCTCCTGGCGGGCCTTCTCCTCGGCCTCGGTGCGCTCACGGCGGCCAAGGTCCCGACCCACGCGGCGGCCCCGCTCCACGGCGGGTCGCGCGTGCACCTGGTCCACCCAGCGCTTGAGGTTGGGAAACGTTTCCCACATCCCTTCGCCGAGCATCGGCCCGATGAGGAATGCCCACGGATAGCTGATCATGTCGGCGATGGTGTACTCGGGACCGGCGAGGTACTCGTTGACGGACAGTTGCGCATCCATGACGCCGGACAGTCGGTCGACTTCCCCGACGAAGCGCTTGGTGCCGTACTCGAGCTGTTTCGGATCGTCGGCGATGGTGCGCCCGTAGTTCTTGAAGTGGTTGGCGTTGCCCATCATCGGCCCCAGGTTCGCCATCTGCCAATGCACCCACTGCAGCGTGCGGTAACGCTCCCGGGGTGCCTGGGGAAGGAAGCGGCCGGTCTTGTCGCCGAGATACTCGAGAATCGCGCCCGACTCGAAAATGGCCAGCGGCTCGCCGCCGTCCAACGGTTCGTGGTCGACGATGGCCGGCATCCGGTTGTTGGGCGAGATGCGCAGGAACTCCGGCTTGAACTGGTCGCCGCCGCCTATGTCGACCGGGATGATGTTGTAGGCGAGGTCACACTCCTCGAGCATGATGGTGACTTTCCAACCGTTGGGGGTGGGCCAGAAGTGAAGGTCGATCATGGGGACTCCTTTGGTCCGCGCTGGCGGTGGTCAGCGGAATTGTAGTCCACCATGCGCGTACGGGTGGGCGGTTGATTGATTACCGACGCCGACCCTTTCATACTGCGCGCCAAACCCAAGAGGGAACATCCATGTCTCGATCCATTATGATCGCGAGCGTTGCCGCCTGCCTGACGGCGTCCCAGGCGTTCGCTTTGGACGTGGGCGACCGGGTCGACAACTTCAAGCTGCTCGACCACAACGGCCGCGCCCACGAACTGCACTACCTGTCCGATGCCAAGGCCGTGGCGCTGATGTCGCACACCGTGGGATGCAGCGAGTTGGCCGACGATGTGGCGCGCTTCGAGACACTTGCGGCCAAGTATGCCGGCCAGGGGTCTGCCGACGGCAGCGTCGAGTTCCTGATGGTTAACGCGGATGGCCTGTCGGATAGGAGCTTGGTGCAGGCCAATGCCCCCGTGCTGATCGACGAGGCCCAGGTCGTCGGCGAGTCGCTCGGCTTCACCGCCGCCGGGCAAGTGCTGATCGTTGATCCGGCGAGCTGGCGCGTGGTGTACCGGGGCGGTGTGGATGCCGCCGCCGCGCTTGAGGACTTTCTGGCGGGTCGCGACGTGGCCCCCGGCGTGGAAGCCGTAAACGAATGCGCGTTGAGCTTCGAGCACGACGCCGAATTCACCTACACGCGCGACGTGGCACCGATCCTCGCCGCCAACTGCGTGACCTGTCACCGCGAGGGCGGAATCGGCCCCTGGGCGATGACCGGCTACAACATGGTGCGCGGTTTCGCGCCGATGATCCGGGAAGTGATCCGCACCAAGCGCATGCCGCCGTGGCATGCCGATCCGGTGCACGGCAGCTTCGCCAACGACCGTTCGCTGTCCGTGGAGGAGATCCGGAAGGTCGTGCATTGGGTCGAGGCGGGTGCTCCCCGTGGCGACGGCGACGATCCGCTGGAGTCCTCTTCCGAGGGCTGGCCGGAGTGGCCACTGGGTGAACCCGATCTCGTGCTCGACATTCCGCCCTTCGACGTGCCCGCATCCGGCGTGGTCGACTACAAGTACCGCTACATCAAGAACCCGTTGGACCACGACGTCTGGGTGCGAGCTGCGGAGATCCTTCCGGGCGACCGGGCTGCGCTGCACCATGTCATCACCACCTGGGCCGTGCCGAACGACGACGGTTCCATGCGCAAGCCCAAGGCTCGGGGCGGGCTCGGCGGCTATGTCCCGGGTTCGGCGACCGACGCATACCCGGAGGGCACGGGCCGACTGCTTCCGGCGGGGTCCTACATCATCTTCCAGATGCACTACACACCCTACGGGAAGGCCGTGACCGACACGTCGCGATTGGGTATCTACTTGCACGACGAGCCTCCGGAGCACCCGTTGCGCGGCGCCGTGCTGGCGAATACGAAGATCCGCATCCCGGCGAACGCCAAGTTCCACGGCGACTCCGCCGAACGTACCTTCGAGAAGGACATCCTGGTCTACAGCCTGTTGCCCCACGCCCATTACCGGGGCACGGCATCGGAGTTCCGCGCGTTCTACCCGGACGGCACCGAGGAAGTGCTGCTCTCGGTCCCGAGCTACGACTTCAACTGGCAAACGTCCTACGTGTTCGAAGAGCCCAAGCGTCTGCCGGCGGGGACCCGGGTCGTGCATACCACTTGGTGGGACAACTCGGCGCAGAATCCGGCCAATCCGGATCCCAACCGCGAGGTTCCGTGGGGCCTGCAGTCGTGGGACGAGATGCTCTACGGGGCGGTCGAGTACCGGCCCCTGGACTCGGGCCCCGAGGCACGCGTCGAGGTCGCGGGCTCGGAATAGAAGCTGTCGGGGCGCCCGCGCCAGGGCGGAGCGAGCGGGTCGCGTCTCGGGAAGTCAGGGATCGACGGGCGGTCCGCGCCGTGGTGCTGTCGCAGCCGGGGGACGAGGCGCTGATGTTGCGCTTCAAGAACCCTTTCGGCGGCCAGGATCTCTGGCTGACCCCAGGCGGCGGCATCCATCGGGGAGAGGGCGACCGCGAGGCACTTGACCGGGAGGTCTGGGAGGAGACCGGCCTTCGACTTCCGTCGGTCGTCTCGCTGGTGTGGCAACGCGTGCACACTTATCCCTTCAGGCCCGTCGACATCCGCCAGGCCGAGGACTTCTACCTGGTGCGGGTGGCGCGGTTCACACCGACATCGGATCACAACCCCGAGCCCGGCGAACGCGACGTGTTCCGCGAATTCCGCTGGTGGTCGGTTGGCGACATGCGCGCGAGTCGCGAGCTCTTCGTGCCGCAGGGCTTTGCCGATCTCGTCGAGGAACTGATCGTGAACGGCCCACCGCCGACGCCGATCCAGTTGACG
>JAGWBN010000021.1:0-389 GCA_021295875.1 Pseudomonadales bacterium | reverse complement strand
CGCTTCATCTGGAGCAGACGCCGTTCCCCAAGGAGTCGTTGGAAATCCCCGACGACCGGCTGAAGACCGCCGAGCAGGGGCAACGGGCAGCGGGCCGGCAGATGCCGCACAGCGTCGCCTACGAGATGACGACGCCGCACATCGCTTCCCCCGACGTCCACATTGACGCCGACAACCGGCGCTTCGTCATGTATTACCACGGTCTCGAGGAAGTCGGGCGCCAGGTGTCCCGGGTCGCGGTGTCCACCGACGGTCTCGCCTTCGATTCCGGCGAGGAGATTCTTGGACGCACCTACATGCGGGTGTTCAATTACCGCGCCACGACCTACGCCCTGGCCATGCCCGGTCAGTTTTATCGGTCGTCGACCCCTCTGGGCGGCTTCGAGGAG
>JAGWBN010000203.1:744-4745 GCA_021295875.1 Pseudomonadales bacterium | reverse complement strand
GCTATGAATACACCAGCGCCTCGCTGCACCGGAACGTGATGTTCGCCGGGGGACCGGAACACACCTCCGAGGCGCGACCGTTCTCCGCCCACGACAGCAAGAACCCGGAGGACCTGTGGGACTACCTGGAGAGCTACCGGGAGGCCACCGGCAGCGATGTCATCTCCATTCCCCACAACAGCAATCTCAGCCGCGGCAACATGTTCAAAACCGTCACCTTCGAGGGCAAGCCGCTGAGTAGCGAATACGCCCGGGTCCGGTCATCCATCGAGCCCATCGTCGAAGTGACCCAGATCAAGGGTGACAGCGAGACCTTGCCCTCTATTTCGCCAGAGGACGAGTTCGCCGACCACGAGACCTGGAACCCTCGCTCCGGCCCGCAGACGGAGGACGAGGCTAGGCAGTCCTACGCTCGCGGCGCACTGCAGACGGGTCTCGCCCTGGGCGCCGAACTCGGGGTGAATCCCTACAAGTTCGGGATGATCGGGTCCACCGACTCCCATACCGGGCTGGCCACCGCCGCCGAGGACAACTTCTGGGGCAAGATGGGTTCCAGTGAACCCAACCCCTATCGCTCCAGGACCCAGGCGCAGTATTCCTCCTCCGGCTATGCCGCGGTCTGGGCGAGAGAGAACACCCGCGATGCCATCTTTGCCGCCTTGAAGCGGCGCGAGGTCTATGCGACCACAGGGCCACGCATCACGCTGCGGTTCTTCGGCGGGTGGGGCTACGTCGAAGAGGACGCGCTAAGTCCGAACCTCGCCGCAACCGGCTACCGCAAGGGGGTTCCCATGGGCGGCGATCTGATCCAACCCACGGGAACCCAGGCGCCCAGTTTCCTGGTAAGCGCCGTCAAGGATCCGGACGGCGCGAACCTGGATCGCGTACAGATCATCAAGGGATGGCGAGATGCCGAGGGCAAACTGCACGAGAGGGTCTACGACCTGGTCTGGTCGGGCGATCGCAGGATCGGCGAGGACGGCAAGCTTCCCGCCGTCGGCTCCACCGTGGATCTCGATGCGGCAAGCTATCTCAACTCCATCGGCAGCCATTCGTTGGCGACCGCCTGGACCGACCCGGCGTTCAATCCAGAGGATGCCTCGTTCTACTATGTTCGGGTGATCCAGATCCCGACGCCGCGCTGGACCACGTACGATGCGAGCTTCTACGACCTGGAGGAAATCCAGCGGACCCCGCCGGCGGTCATTCAGGAGCGCGCCTATTCCTCACCGATCTGGTACACGCCTCAAGGCTGACGTTCCTGAGCAAGTCCCATCTCGAAGGTCGAACAAAGCTCTCGTACCGGCGACCGTGCTTTCGTAGTACTTGCCGGCCTGTGGTTGCTGGCCCTGTATACGCAACAAGCCACCCCGGCCGTCATCGATTACGAAGCCCTCGAGTTCCGTCACGGAATTTCGCAGATACCCCACTACGACCTGAAATACCCCCAGGATTTCGCGCACTTCGACTACGTCAACCCCGATGCCCCGAAGGGGGGTGCACTGACGCTGGCCTATACCTACAGCCAGGTGAGCGCGACACCGACGTCCAAACCGCCGGGATTTCTCCAATCGTACGACCGTCTGCTGGAGCGTGCAGGAGACGAACTCGCCGGCTTCTACGGCAGCCTGGCCGAATCGATGGCCTTGAGCGCCGATCGGCGAAGCATCGTATTTCGACTGCGACCCGAGGCCCGCTGGCACGATGGCACGCCGATCACCGCCACGGATGTCAAATTCTCTCTGGACACGTTCCGCGACGACTTCATGGCTTCGGGATGGGGAGGGGTTCTCGAATGGATCACCGGTGTCGAGGCGCCGGACCCGCTGACGGTTACCGTTCACGGCGACTCCGATGTGGCCAAGCAGGTCTATATCCTGGGCTTCATTCCCATGGTTCCGGCGGACTACTGGAACGACCGCGATGTCACCGAGCCGACGTGGGAACCGCCCTTGCAGAGCGGCCCGTATCGCTTGACGGAGGTCTCCCGGGGCGGGAACTTCGTGTACAGCAGGGTCCCCGACTACTGGGGGCGTGACCTGCCGATCAATCGCGGCAGATTCAATTTCGACACGATTCGCTACGAGCGCCATCTCGACGCCGTCGTCGCCCGCGAGGCGCTGCGCGCCGGCCTGATCGACGTCTGGAACGAGGCTGACTCCCGCCATTGGCTGGCTTCCTACAACGTTCCGGCCCACGAGCGCGGCTTGCTGCGCAAAGGCACCCTTGGCTCCGGCGCCACGCGTGGTGCCCGCCACCGCATCGTGCTCAACACGAAGCGAGAACCGTTCGATGATCCGCTTGTGCGGGAAGCCCTGGCGCACGCGTTCGACTTCGAATGGCAGAACCGTGTCCTCCACGGCGGTGAACGACGACGCGCCCACAGCTTCTTCGCGGACTCGATGTTCGCCTCGTCAGGGCTGCCGGACGCGGCGCAAACGGCGCTGCTCGAACCCTATCGCGGGCGGTTGCCGGAGGCGGTGTTCAACCGGGTCTTCTCGTTCTCCCGTTCGGACGGCGTCGGCACCGACCGCCAAGGTCTGTCAAGGGCGGGGCGACTGCTCGCCGAGGCCGGTTACCGCGTGCAGGGCAACGTCCTGGTGGACACGACCGGCAAGCCCCTGTCGATCGAGTTTCTGTGCGCCTCGCAAGCCAACCTGCGCACCATGCTGCCGTACGTACACGCCCTAACCTCGCTGGGTGTCCAGGCGTACATCAAGATGATCGACACCGTTGCCCACACCAATCGGCGCCGTCAGGGCGACTTCGACGCGCTTCTCCTCTTGGGTTTTGTCCAGGTGCCGCCTTCGTGGCAGCTACGACCCTATTTTCATTCCACCTCGACGAGTTACTGGAATCCGTCCGGCATCGACCATCCCGCGGTCGATGCGTTGGTCGATGCGGCGCTGGGGGCGACGGACCTTGACTCGTTCGCCAGCGCCCTGCGCGCGCTCGACCGCGTACTGCTCTGGCACTACTACCAGTTCCCCCTCGATGTCCTACTGGGACAAGTTCGGACGACCCGACCAGCCCGACAAGATGTACATCGCGCCCTTCCCGGATGGCTGGTGGTTCGACGACGAGAAAGCAAGCCGCATCGACGCGGGACGCTAGCCTGCTCGCGCTTGTGCGGCGCAGCCTATGCGGGAGTGCCGCCTTTGACCACGATCCGGTGCATGAAGCGTGGCTCGTCGTAGTCGCGGATGGCGTAGTGCATCACGGAACGGTTGTCCCACAGCACGAGGTCGTTGACTTGCCAATGGTGCCGGTAGACGAACTCGGGGCGGGTGGCGTGTGCGAATAAGGCGTAAAGGAGCAGTTCGCTCTCGTCTTCCGGCATGTCGAGTATGTACTTGGTGAAGTTGCCATTTACGTAGAGGGCTTTGCGGCCGGTCTCGTCATGGGTGCGTACCACCGGATGCACCGAGTCCTCGACATCGGGCCCGAACACCTTGCCGGTATGAAACGCCTTGAGGTCGGCGATTCGTTCCCGTAGATCCTCGCGCAGACTCTCGTAGGCGAGGTGCTGGTTCGCGAACGCGGTGTCGCCCCCCGACGAAGGCAGACGCTGAGCGTGCAGCCCGGTGATGATCGGCGGCGTCGAGTGCCAGGTCATGTCGCTATGCCAGCCGCCGCCAAAGGGATGCACGCCGCGGAAGAAAGTGAACTTGGTTTTGACCCTGTCGCCGATGAACTGCACGTAGTCGGTGTCGCGATGCTTGGTGGCCGGATGGGTCAGGAGGTCGCCCCAACGGCGACCGAAGGCTTCCAGTTCCAGCGCCGAGAGTTCTTGGCCGGGTAGAACCAGCAGGTGATGCTCGAGGAGCAGATCCCGCAGATCCCCGATGACGTCGGCACCGCCATCCTCCGCCAGGTCGATGCCCTCGACACGAGCGCCCATCGCGACGCTGGCCCTGGAGGTGACGACGCCCAATTCTTGCGCTGCTTCGGCCATTTCCCTCTCCCCGATTGACCCGAACAACTGATCGTCATGCATAAGG
>JAGWBN010000203.1:0-424 GCA_021295875.1 Pseudomonadales bacterium | reverse complement strand
GGGGTACCGGTGCCCCAAATGACTACCTCGTCGGTGCCAGCGAGATTGGCCTCGTGCATCTTCCGCATTATTGCTGGGATGACATGGCTATTGTTGAGATCAAAGTTGTCATGGGGACCGTAGAGATTGCATGGCATCGCGGAGACGAAATTGCAGCCGTACTGGCGACGATAGGCTTGGCAGAGTTTCATTCCGGCGATCTTCGCGACCGCATACCACTCGTTTGTGGGCTCAGGTAGCCCCGTGAGTAGCGCATCCTCCGTGATCGGCTGGGATGTCTTCCGCGGGTATACGCAACTGGAACCTAGGAACAGTAGCTTCTGCACGTCAATCTGCCGGCAAACGTCGACGATGGACGATGCAATCGCCAGGTTGTCATAGATGAATTCGGCGGGACGGTTTTGGTTTGCAAGGATGCCGCCGA
>JAGWBN010000202.1 GCA_021295875.1 Pseudomonadales bacterium | reverse complement strand
CGGTGTCGGCTTCCTCGGGTCGCGGCACCGACACGTGCGAGGTACCCGCGACCTCCCAGAGGCGGAAGCGGTCGGAGTCGTCCTCCCGCACCCCGTAGTAGCTGGTCACCTCGGTCTCCGAGTTCACGACGATCACCGGAACGTCGAGGTCGGCACGGATCGACGAGCCGCCACGCCGGCGCTGACCGGAACGATCCGCCGCGAACGGCACGCCGCGGCCGAAGTCGATGAATGGAATGTAGCCGTCGAACACGCCCGTGTGTTGGTGTACGCCGTTGATGTACGTTCGCAGGCGTGCGGCGGACTGCGAGGCGCCCACGGCGATCAACCGCTCGACCTCGAGGCCGCCCATGGGATCCTGATCCCCGGTGTCGCGTTCGGGACCCACGGCGCGGGCGGCCTGGGTGAAGATGTCGTAGGAGTAGGCGTCACCCGGATGAACGAGGGAACCGTAGCGCTTCGCATCCCAGGCCTTGAGACCCTGCGGATCCTGCGGGAACCCGTCGATGCCGATCTTCTGCGCCGAGACCCCGATCCAGGCGTAGCCGCGCAGTGCCTCGCCGCCCGCGGAGCCCAGTTCGAAGCCGGCGGTGACGTTCAGCCAGAAGACGATGACGGTGCCGTTGAAGGCGTCGGGGTCCTCCGGACGGACCACCAACAGGCGGGTCTTGAAGTCCGCCTTGTCCGCTGCCGGGCGCGTATTCCAGCGGCCGTCGGGCGTTTGCTCCCCTTCGGCCAGTTCGTAGGCCGTCGCGTTGCCGGCGAGGAAATACTCCTCGGTCACGTAGCCCCGGTCGGCAACGTCCACGGCGCCAAACGGACCGCCCTGTTCGCCCTCGGTCACTGGTCCCGTCAGGGTTCCCGCAGCCGCACTCACCGCGAGTCCGGCCGCAATCGCAAGTGTCAGGCCGCGCACCGGGCTGGTCTTGAATCTCATCCGCCCTCTCCTCCAGGTTGGACATCGAGTGTAGCAACTCGATAACGTCGCCCGAGGCAGGCGGGTTCGCGGATGATCGCGTTTCGACACGACGCCGAGCGCGACACCCCGCTCGTGTACGTCCTGCGCGGTCCGGCGGTGGGCGACATGACGCCTAGGCTCGGTTGCGGCCGCGAGCAGTGCGGGGCCTGCCGGGTGCTCGTCGACGGCACTCCCGCCTATGCCTGCACACTCCGGGCGGGCGCGGTTGAGAACCGCCACGTGGAGACCGCCGCCGGTCTCGACTCGCCTGTCCGGCAAGCATTGATCGCGGCCAACGCCACCCAGTGCGGCTACTGCCTGCCGGGCATCATCGTCGCCGCCGAAGCCCTGTTCCGCGTCGATCCCCGTCCCTCGCGGGACGCCATCGCCGACGCCTTGGATGCGCAGCTGTGCCGCTGCGGCAGTCATCCCCGGGTGCTGGCCGCGCTGACGGCGCTCAGCGACGCATGAAGCCCCTACCCTTCAGCCTCGCGGCCACGCCGAAACTCGAACGCTGGATTCGTCTCACCGACCACCGCCAGGTGGTGGCCTTCACCGGCAAGGTGGAAATCGGCCAGGGGCTCATGACCGCCCTGCGCACCATGGTCGCGGAGGAACTCGACGTCCTGCCGGACCGGGTGCGGGTTGTGTCGGCGCACACGGGCGTGACGCCCGACGAAGGCACGACGGCTGGATCGATGTCCATCGAGACCAGCGGCGCCGCGCTCCGCCAGGCCGCCGCCTGGGCACGCCGGCTGCTGCTCGAGCGCGCCTCGGAGCGGCTCGGCGTGCCGGTGGCGGAACTGACCGTGGACGACGGCCGGATCGCCGCACCCGGCATCAACGAGCAGGTCGACTATTGGCAGCTCGCCGGAGAACCGTTCGACTTCGAGATTCGCGAACGGACGGCGGAGAAGTCGCCCGACGAGTACCGCGTCGTTGGCCGCGAAGGACAGCGCCGCAGCGACGTCCTGGCCAAGGCGACCGGCGCCGCGTTCGTCCACGATGCCACGACCGATCTGCACGCTCGAGTCGTCCGGCCACCGTCGATTCACCATCGCCTGGCAACGCTCGACGCCGAGATCGCCCCACCCGGCGAACTGGTCCTCGACGGCAGCTTCGTGGCGGTGACGCATCCGCAGGAGTTCGACGCCGTCCGCCTGGCCGAGCGCGTCGCCGGACGGGCGCGCTGGACCCGACTGCCCTCGCCCGCCCCCGATTTCGAGATCGACGCGGCACGGCGAAACTCCGCGCAGGCCCTTCCGCTGCGCGACGGCAGACCGACCGCCACTCTGCCCAAGCGAATCGAGACGTCGCACCAAGCATGCTACTCGCGGCCGTTTCTCATGCACGGCTCGTTGGCTCCGTCGGCTGCGACCGCGATGTGGCGGGACGACCGGCTGACGATCGACAGCGCGAGCCAGGGGATCGAGTCCCTGCGTCGCGTCATCGCCCGGGTCGTCCGCCTCGACGCCGACCGGATCGAGATCCGGCACGTCCCCGGTGCCGGCTGCTACGGCCACAACGGTGCGGACGATGCGACTCTCGACGCGGCCCTCGTCGCCAGGGCGCTGCCGGGTCGCAGGATCCTGCTCAAGTGGACCCGCGAGGACGAACACGGTTTCGAACCCCTGGGGCCACCGATGCACATCAGGCTCGGTGCCCGCCTCGGCGACGATGGCCGCGTCGCCGCCTGGTCCCACGACGTCTACGGCTTCACCCACGTCGCCCGACCCTCGCCCGGGGCACCCGGTGTCGACCTGCTCGCGGCACGGTTCCTGGACCCACCGTTCGAACCGTCGGTGCGGGGACCGGCGCTCGGCGCGGAAGTCGGCATCCACCGCAACGCGTTGCCGATCTACCGGTTCGACGAGCAGGAGGTGACCAAGCACCACATCCCCGACCCGCCGGTGCGGACATCGGCGCTGCGCGGCCTCGGCGCTCAAGGCAACGTGTTCGCGATCGAGTCGTTCATGGACGAACTCGCGCACGCCGCCGGGGTCGACCCGGGGGTGTTCCGCCGTCGGCACCTGCATCACGATCCACGTGCCGTGGCGGTGCTGGACGCGGTCTTGACCTTGTGCAGTGGCTTGAACGGAAGCCGGGGCATCGGACTGGCGCGCTACAAGAACCGCCAGTGCTGCGCGGCGGTCGTCGCAGAAGTCTCGGTGGATGAGGCCACGGCCGAGATTCGCGTGCCCCGGCTGTGGATCGCCGCCGACGCCGGCCGCGTCATCGACCCGGACGGCCTGCGCAATCAGCTGGAGGGCGGTGCCGTTCAGGCGCTGTCCTGGTGCCTGAAGGAGGCGGTGGCGTTCGACGCCAATGGTGCCGTCACGAGCCGGGACTGGGTGAGCTACCCGATCCTGCGCTTCAACGAAGCGCCCTTGGTGGAGACGGTGTTGCTGGACCACCCCGAACTCGACCCCCTCGGCGCCGGCGAGGCCACCGTCGGCCCGGCATCGGGGGCGCTGGCCAACGCGGTGTTCGCGGCCACGGGACTGCGCGTCCGCGATCTCCCCATGACCCCCGAACGGCTCCGCGAGGTCGCTGCAACATAAGCCCGCGAGGTTACGTACAAGCAACTGATTTCCTAAAGCATTCGTCATTCGCACAAGCGACCTGGTGAGATACGCAGGCTAGTCCGGCTCGTCGAAGTACCAGGTCGACGGGTGGTAGGCGAGCGTCCAGCGGTTGTCCCAGCCCCAGATGCCGGTGGGTGGCACGTTCTTCAGGCGTTTGGACGTCACCACGGGATGGGGCGCCTGGCCCACCGTGCCGATGGTCCACAGGTTGTCGGCCTGGGCCTGGAGCAGCTTCCTGGCCGCCTCGGTACGGCGTTCCTCGGACGTCGCGGTGCGTAGTTCGTCGCCCCAGTACTGCAGTTCGCGGATCACCGGCGGCGGCTCCTCGCCGAGTTCGCCGCCGGTCTGGTAGTACCGTGCCCAGTGGTTCCACATCGACAGTTCCCAGCCGGCGCGGTGCGGGTAGAACCAGTCTGGCACCACCGGGAACAGGATGTCGGTCACCTTGTCGGCGTGCCAGAGGGTCATCTGCATCTTGTTGGCCTGGGCGCGCTCCGACTGCAGGCTCCGCTCCACGGACTTCAGGCGCACGTCCACACCGACCTCCCGCCAGTAGTCGCGCACCAGTTCCATGGTGATGGTCTTCGGCGTCTCGAAATCCAGGT
>JAGWBN010000201.1 GCA_021295875.1 Pseudomonadales bacterium | reverse complement strand
AAACGGTCGTCGTCCGCCGGCACGTCGAACAGATCCATCGCCGGCACCGGCTGCTTGTAGTTGAGCTTCTCCTCCATGAGCACGGGCTCGTCCCCCATCAGTTCGGCCATGGGGCGGAGCAGCCGGTCGTCGTTGGAGAACCTGGCAAGGGCCAAGGCGAGATCGACTATGGGCTGGATCTTGCGCACGATCATGGTGCCGTCCCGCCGTCGCCGGATGTCGAGGCGTCGGCTGTGCCGCTGGTTGGCGAGCGACGAGTTGACGATCAGCTCCAGGACGAAGTCGGCATCCGCGCGCATGGCGGCCACTTCGGCGACGGTGAAGACGCTCGGCAGAACGAGGTAGCCGTCGCGCGAAAAGGCGGCGTATGCGTCCGCTTCAAGGCGAGCCATGGTCAATAGGCTCGCACGCCATCGACCGAAAAATGAAGGAAGAATGGATTGGCAATCCTTAACCGTTTGATGTGATTCGACATTTCAAAACGTTACAAAATGGTGCTTGAAACCCCTCTCAAATTCGGGTTTTCGATTTGCTATATTGGCCTCCTCACTAGTCGGGTCTGTACATAGATACAGTGTAGTTCTCCTCGGCAGGGCGATCACACTTACGTCATGCAGCCCGGCTAGTGAGGCCACTCCCCAGCCCTGCCCTCAAGCCCAACGAAAGCGTTAACAATCAGATGCTTACGGCATCTGATTGGTCATCACGATGCACCCGCTGGCGGCGAACATGCCGCCCACGCCGAGGCACACCGACACCTCGGCACCGGGTACCTGAGCCGGTGCCGTACCACGCAATTGCCGCACGCTCTCCTGGAGTGCGTACATGCCGTACATGCCGGAGTGCATGTAGGACAATCCACCGCCGTTGGTATTCAGCGGCAGCGTCCCGCCCGGTCGGGTGTTGCCGTCCTCGATGAACGCCGGGGCTTCTCCCCGGGCGCAGAAGCCGAGATCCTCCAACCCCCAGATCGGCAGGTGGGCGAAGGCGTCGTAGACCATCATGTGGTCGACGTCGGCGTGGTCGATTCCCGCCGAACGCATGGCGTCGCCACCGGCGATTCGAAACGCCTGGGAACTGGTGAGATCCTTCATCTGGCTGACCATCGGCGTCTCCACGCTCTCACCGCTGCCGAGGATGTACACCGGCTTGGTCGGGAAGTCGCGTGCTCGTTCCGCCTTGGTCAGAATCAGCGCGCCGCCGCCGTCGGTCACCAGGCAGCACTCCAGCAGGTGGAACGGGTAGGCGATCATGCGCGAGTTGAGGACGTCGTCGACGGTGATCGGGTCGCGGTAGGACGCGCGGGGATTCATGCCGGCCCACTCGCGCTGCACCACCGCCACCATGGCCAACTGCTCGTGGGTCATGCCGTAGCGCTTCATGTAGCGCAGCACGCCGATGGTGAACATGGTGGTCGGTCCCATGGAACCGTAGGGCCCCTCGAACTGCGCCGCCAGCGATCCCCGACCACCGCCGCCACCGCTGCGGCCGACGCCGGACCGACCGCTCTCGCCGTGGGTGACGAGCACCGTGTCGACGTAGCCCGCCTCGATGGCGGCGACCGCGTGACGCACGTGCAGCATGAACGAGCAGCCGCCCACGGAACTGCCGTCGACCCAACGGGGTGCGATGCCGAGGTAGTGGGCGATACCGACCGGCGATTCGCCTGCGGTGGCCACGCCGTCGATGTCCTTGGCCGTGAGGCCCGCATCGGCCAAGGTGTTGAGAGCCGCATCGGCATGGAGCTGAATCTGGCTCATGCCGGGAATCCTGCCGAGTTCGGTGGTCTCGGCGGCACCAACGATGGCAACGGTCACGATGCGTTCTCCGCCGGCCGGAACAGGGGTATGGCGATGTCGCCGTTGTCTTCGAAGGTCACCGCCAGCGACATGTCCAGAACGAGGGCCTCCGGGGTCTGCTCGCAGCCGACGATGTTCGACAGCATGGTCGGGCCCTCGTCGAGTTCCACCACGGCGATGGCGTACGGCCCCTCGAAGGCCGGATGCGGTCGGTGATTGATGACGTAGCTCAAGAGCTTGCCGTTGCCGCTGGCGGCGAACACCTCGACATGGCGCGAACTGCATTCGGGACACAGCGGCCGGGGCGGGAAGTAGACGTGGCCGCAGTCGTTGCAGCGCTGTAGGCGCAGCTCGCCGGCCTTGGTGCCATCCCAGAAGTGCTGCGTCTCTGGCGTTGGCTGCGGTAGAGGCCGCGGTCGCCGGGTGGATGTCTCCGCCATGGTTTTCCTCGAACGGCAAAAGCCGCCGAGTATAGCGCCTACGGCAGTTTCCCCTGCCAGGGATAGTCCGGATCTGCCACGGCCACGAAGTCCGGGTTCAGGAACGATTCGCCGGTGTTGTAGACCAGCGGACCACCATCGAGCCGTCGGACCTCACCGCCCGCCGCAACCAGCACCGCCTGGGCGGCGGCGATATCCCATTCCGAGGTCGGGCCCAGGCGCGGATACAGGTCCGCCCCGCCCTCGGCCAGGATGCAGAACTTGAGCGAACTGCCAAGATGGACGCGGGTGACGACGGCGAATGATTCATCGAGCCGCTCCAGGTAGCGCTCGAGTCGTGGACCACCGTGGCGGCGGCTCGCGACCACGGAGACGGCGTCGTCCGACATCGATCGGGTGGCGAGGGGCGTCGTGTCTTCACCGTCCGTCCGCCAGGCGCGGCGTTCCCGGCAGTCGCCGACATAGACCGTGTCTCTCACTGGAACACCGACCACGCCGAACACGGGTTCGCCCGCCTCGATCAAGGCGATGTTGACCGTGAACTCGCCGTTGCGGTCGACGAATTCCTTGGTGCCGTCCAGGGGATCGACCAACCAGTACCGGTGCCACCGCCGCCTCTCGGCGAAGGCCGGCGGTGCGGACTCCTCGGAGACGATGGGCAGATCCGGCGTCAGCGACCGCAGCCCGTCGACGATGACCTCGTGGGCGCGGCGGTCGGCCTCGGTCAGCGGGGAATTGTCGGCCTTGGTCTCGACATCGAATTCGCCGGCATAGACCTCGAGGATGGCGTCGCCAGCGCGCCTCGCGATGTCGATCACCTCGTCGGACATGGCCGCGTAGTATAGAGACGCGTCCGCTCCACGACCGCCCCGAGATGCAACATGACGACTGACGCCACAGACCGGA
>JAGWBN010000200.1:5574-5949 GCA_021295875.1 Pseudomonadales bacterium | reverse complement strand
GCGACATCGCGAGTCGGTCGCTCCTCGCCAGCGCTTCGCGTGGGTTCAACCTGACCTTCCGGGCGGCGAGTCGGGAACAGCCGATCTACGCCGGCGATGTGGTCGACGCCATCCTAGCGGGTCTTGCACCGGACGGCCCCACGGGAGTCGTCGAACTGGCGGGGCCGCGCTCATTGAGCCGCGGGGACTTGGTCAAGGCCGCGTCAATGGTGGGCACGACGACGATGTCGCTGCCCTTGTGGATCGGCCTATGCCTTGCCGGGATCATGGAGGCGGTCAGCCGGAACCCGCCGGTGACCCGGGCCATGCTGGGCGTTCTCGACCACGACGACGACATCGACCCCGAGCCCGCATCGGCGGCACTCGGAATCCAGC
>JAGWBN010000200.1:0-5506 GCA_021295875.1 Pseudomonadales bacterium | reverse complement strand
GAACAAATGCTCCGTTTGTTGCCTGGCTGTCAGCGCCGCCTCGCCGGCGCGCCCGGGTGGTCGCGTTGGAGAATTCGCGTCGCGAATTCTCGGGGCGACCGCGAAGCGGTCGCGTCAGCTGCGCCGCAATTCCTCGACATCCAGCCGCCTGCGTTCGACAATCCGGCGCATCCGGCCGCCCCAGGGCCAGACAAGGTCGGGTCGCATGAACAGGTGTTCGAACCGCATGAACAGCGCGTTTAGCACCACAAAGCAACTGAGTGAGGCCCAAACCCAACCGTGGCCTGTCTTCGCGAGCAGCACCGCGACGGCCAGAACCAGGAGCGATACGGCAACGGCGAGATGGGTGAGGAACAGGCACCTGCGCCAGCGGCGCAACCGCGGGTCGTTCCGTGCCTGTTCCGAGGCAACCACCAATACCTCGATGGCCCGGTCGCCCCGTTCGTTCGGGGCAAGACCGGCCGCCCGCATGGCGTCGGCGACGCGATACCTGGCGAGGATGCTCGGGGTGAGGGACCCGCACACGCAGTAGAAGCAGGTGCCCACGACCAACATCCCCGCGTAGACGTGGTGGGGCTGCACCGACCGCAAGCGTCACGAGACCCAGCGCGGCCAAGGTGGCCATGACCGTCAGCACGGTTCGCTTCGCGATGCCGCGTGGTACGAGGAAGGCTCCCGCCACGCCCCCGAAAATCCCCACCAGCCCGCCGAGACCGCCGACGATGCCGCCGAGGAGGCCGGCTTGCACGCCCGTCCACCACGGATCCACGCTCACCCGCCTTTCGCGTCGGCCGCGTCGGCGCGGACCGACCGCGCCAGGTCCCGCACCGCGCGGGCGCCGGACATGGTCAGTTCACCGCGTTCCACGAGATCGGCCAGGAGTTCCGCCAAGGGATCGGGAGATGAACCGTCGATGAGCCTCCGCAGCCGGTCGATCACCTTGTCGAGGCGGGCCCTTATCGTCGGGTAGCTCACCCTGTAGCTCTCGGCGAGCCCCTTGAGAGATCCGGACTGCAGTACCAGTTCGGCGACGAGATCGAGATCCTCGCGGGGCAGGCTGAACAGCGGGTGGTCGCCGTCCGACCGAGAGCCAGGCGCGGTTCTCAACAATGTCAAAGTCATGCTTCAGATCGTAAAACAAGCCTTTAGGATTGTCAATAACGGTTTGCGTAAAATGAAACATGCCACCCGCAGTCTGGCACGCGCCGAACGGTCATCGGCTCTTCGGTGCGGGCGACGAGGTCATCGACGAGTCGGGGGCAGGGACTGGAGCGCGACGGGCAGTGACGAGGCCGTACGCTTGTTCAGGCGGGCACGTGCTGCACGAACACGGCGAGGACAACCTACCCCTGGGTCAGCAACGGATCCTTCATCGTGCGGCGCGGGTCCAGGGCGTCGCGGGCCGCCTCGCCGATGAAGATCAGCAGGGTCAGTAGGACGGCCAGGGTGAAGAATCCGGTGAGGCCGAGCCACGGCGCGTGGACGTTGTTCTTGCCCTGGGCGAGGAGTTCGCCGAGGGAGGGGGATCCGGCGGGCAAGCCGAAGCCGAGGAAGTCCAGGGCCGTGAGCGTGGTAACCGCACCGCTAAGGATGAACGGCACGAAGGTCAGCGTCGCGACCATGGCGTTGGGCAATACGTGGCGCCACATGATGGTGAGGTTGGACACGCCCAGGGACCGCGCGGCGCGCACGTAGTCGAAGTTGCGCGCGCGCAGGAACTCCGCCCGCACGACGCCGACGAGCGACATCCAACTGAAGAACACGAGGATGCCGAGCAGCAGGAACACGTTGGGTTGGAAGATGCTCGCCAGGATGATGAGAATCAACAGGATCGGCAGGGATGACCAGATCTCCACGAAACGCTGCCCGATGAGGTCCACCAGGCCGCCGAAGTAGCCTTGCAGCGCGCCGATGGCGATGCCGATGCAGGAACTGATCAGGGTCAGCGTGATGCCGAACAGCACCGACAGGCGGAACCCGTAGATCAGGCGCCCGAGGGTGTCCTTGGCGCTGTCGTCGGTGCCCAACCAATGCTGCCCGGAGGGGTGCGCCGGTGCCGAACTGTCGATGTAGAGATCGATGGAGTCGTAGCTGTAGCGGATCGGCGGATTGATCGTCCAGCCGTCGCCCTTCTCGATGAGGTCCTTGACATACGGGTCGGCGTAGTCGGCTTCGATGGGTAGCTCGCCGCCGAGCTCGGCTTCGGTGACGAACTCGTAGGCGGGGAAGAACCACTCGCCGTTCAGGCGGACGACGATGGGCTTGTCGTTGGCGATGAACTCCGCGAACAGCGAGGTGACGAACAGGGCGAGGAATATCCACATGGAGTAGTAGCCCCGGCGGTTCGCCTTGAAATTGTTGAGCCGGCGGCGATTGATGGGCGAGATGTGCATGACGTCAGCGGGACTCGAAATCGATGCGGGGATCGACGACCACGTAGGTCAGATCGCCGATCAGGTGCATGACCAGACCCACCATCCCGAACATGAACAGAGAGCCGAAAAGAATTGGGTAGTCGCGCTTTATGAGTGCGTCGTACGACAACAGCCCCATGCCCTCGAGGGAGAAGATCACTTCGACGAGCACGCTGCCGTAGAAGAAGATCCCGACGAACGCCGACGGAAAGCCGGCGATGACGATCAACATGGCGTTGCGGAACACGTGGCCGTAGAGCACGCGCCGTTCGGTCAAGCCCTTGGCGCGTGCCGTCAGCACGAACTGCTTGCTGATCTCCTCGAGAAAGGAATTCTTGGTCAGCATCGACAAGGTCGCGAAACCGCCCACGGTGAGTGCGGTCAGCGGCATGGCGAGATGCCAGAAGTAGTCGCCGATCTTGCCGAAGAAGCTCAATTCGCTCCAATTCTCCGACGTGAGTCCGCGCAACGGGAAGATGTCGAAGTAGTTCCCGCCGGCGAACAGGATGATCAGCAGGATCGCCAGGATGAAGCCGGGGATGGCGTAGCCGACGAAGATCACCGTACTGGTCCAGAAGTCGAACGCGGTGCCGTCGCGCACCGCCTTGGCGACGCCGAGGGGAATCGATATGCCGTAGATGATGAGCAGCGACCACAATCCGAGGGAGATCGACACGGGCATCCGTTCGATGATGAGCTCGATCACCGGTCGGTCCTGGAAATAGCTCTCGCCGAAGTCGAACGTCAGGTAGTTCCCCACCATGCTGAAGAAGCGCACATGGACCGGCTTGTCGAAACCGAACTGCTTCTCGAGGTCCGCGAGCATTTCCGGATCGAGACCGTAGGTGCCGAGGTTGTCGCCGCCGGTGAGCGTCTGATCCATGGCCTGCGAACTGACACCGGCATCGCCACCGCCGCCGCTGAAGTTCGAGGTGGTCGACACGTTGCCCATCGTCGCCCTGGCGATGATCTGCTCGATGGGGCCGCCCGGCGCGAATTGGGCGATCACGAAGGTCAGCAGCAGGATGCCGAACAACGTCGGCACGATCAGCATCAGCCTGCGCAGGATGTAACGGCCCATCTACCTCCCCACCTTGTCGGGCACCTTGCCGCTCGGTCTGGATATCTGCTCTGCCTCGACGCAGCCGCTCGCGGGACACGAATCCGTCGGATCGCCTTACCGTAACCGGCGAGACCCCTCTCCCTGCGGTCCTACGGCAAGCTGCCGATGCTACCGGGATCGGCGCAGTAGGGGTGTACGTCAGATTTGTGATTTCTTTGGGTGAGGGTAAGGGCACGGCTGTGATCGACTCGGTTTTCTGTCAATATATGAAGTTGACAGAAAGACTGGAGGTCCGTCATGTCCATGTCAGACACGCTCGCCGAACTGGAGACGCGCCGCGCAGGGCTTCTCGAACAACTGGCGGCGATGGGGGACTTGCGTCCCGGGACGCTCACGGAGCGCTTCCGGAAGTGCGGCAAGCCCACCTGCCACTGCGCCCGCGCCGGCGACCGCGGCCACGGGCCGGTGTGGACCCTGGTGTTCAGCGTCGCGGGCAAGACCAGGAACCGCGTGATTCCCGCAGACGCGGTGCTGCAAACCCGGGCGCAGATCGCCGAGTGCAGACGTCTGCGGGCGCTGACGGTGGAGTTGATCGAGGTCAGCGAGGCATTGTGTCACGCGCGGCTGACGACCGGGCGGGACGCGGACGCAGCCGCGAAAAAGGGGGCTTCGCGGAAACCGTCGCGGCGGAACTCGGGGCCGAGGTCGAGCGGCTGATCGGCGCGGGGCCGGCGGACGGCATCGACTTCGAGGCGGTCGAGACGGCGGCGAGGCGGCTGGCGCTCGAGGTCGTGGGCAAGGCGCTCGCCGCGCGCCTGAACGCGGATCGGACGGACGAGAAGGGTTCCGGTCAGCCGTGCGCGTGCGGGGCGACCGCCCGCTATGCCGGCCGCCGGCCGAAGACCTTCACCACGGCGCTGGGCGAACTCGGGCTGGAGCGCGCCTGGTACCACTGCAAGCGCTGCGGCGCGGGCTTCGCCCCGCGCGACCGCGCACTCGGCCTGGAGGGAACCTCCCTGTCGGCGGCGGCCCTGCGCATGACCGGCCTGGCGGCGGCGCGGGTCAGCTTCGGCGAAACGAGCGAACTGCTGCGCGAACTGGCGGGACTCGACATCGACGCCAAGTCGGCGGAGCGCCACGCCGAGGCGCTCGGGCGCGAGGTCGCCGACGACGAGTTGGCCGTCGTCGAGCCCGAACCCACCGATGCCCGCACCCTCTACCTCGGCCTCGACGGCACCGGCGTGCCGGTGCGCAAGGCCGAAACCGCCGGGCGCAAGGGCAAGCAGCCCGACGGCTCCGCCAGGACGCGCGAGGCCAAGATCGTCGCCGTCTGGTCGGCCGAGACGCTCGACCGGGACGGCCACCCCGTGCGCGACGCCGACTCCGCCACCTACAGCGCCGCCATCGAGACCGTCGCCGGCCGCGACACCGACACCGCGCCGTCGCCCTTCGCCGCGCGCGCCCTGCGCGAGGCCGGACGCCGATGCTTCGCCTCGGCGCCGCGCCGCGTCGTCCTCGGCGACGGCGCCGCGTGGATCTGGAACTGGGCCGACGAGCACGCCCCCGGCGCCATCCAGATCGTCGACATCTTCCACGCCAAGCAGCATCTGTCCGAGGTCGCCAAAGCCATCTACGGGGCAGGCACCGATCTCGCCGACCGGTGGGGGAAGACACGCCGCGACGAACTCGACCAAGGCCGCCTCGACGACATCCTCGCCGCCCTGCGCGCCCACGCCGACTCCTGCGACGACGCCCGAAAGTGCATCGACTACATCGACGCCAACCGCCACCGCATGCGGTACCCGGAGTTCCGCGGCATGGGGCTGTGCGTCGCCACCGGCGTCGTCGAGGGCGGCTGCAAGAACATCGTCGGCAGCCGCCTCAAGCGCGGCGGCATGCACTGGACCGTCGACGGCGCCAACGCCATCGTCGCCCTGCGTTGCGCCATCCTCAGCAACCGCTTCGACGACTTCTGGGAACGCCGCGCATGTCGAAAAACGACTGCCGTCTCACAAATCTGACGTACACC
>JAGWBN010000020.1:23902-27343 GCA_021295875.1 Pseudomonadales bacterium | reverse complement strand
GTCCACTTCCGCCGTGCCGACGGTGTGCTGAACGTCCGCGTCCGGGTCGGCTGCCACCTGGTCTACTACTACGCGCTCTACTGGCTCAGCACCCTGACGGAGATCATCACCCTGCTGTTCACGGTGGATCTGTTGAACCAGTCCATCCTCCAAGCGGAGCCCCTGACGCCGTTTCTCGCCGACTTCGTCGGCCGCCCGGATCTCGGCAGCGACGCGATCGGCGCGCTCACCGCCGCGCAACGCCAGGAATTGCAGTGGATCTACATCGTCTTCGTCGCCGCCATCGGCACGATCACCTTCCCGCTGACGTTCGGGCTGCCGTACTACAACGTCTGGATCCTGCAGCGCATCAACCAGGATCTCCGCCTCGCCCTGGTGGAGCGCTGGCACCAGCTGTCGCTGCGCTACCACGGCGACCACCGGGTGGGCGACTCGGTCTACCGCATCTACCAGGACAGCGCCCAGGTCACGGCCGTCGTCGGCATGCTGATCTCCGTGGTGATCCAAATCACCCGCTATGCCGTGACGATCGCCTTCGTCGCCGCCCTCGATCCATGGCTCGGACTCCTGGGCGCGACCATCGCGGTCCTGGCGATCCTTTGGGGACGCTGGTTTTCGCCGCGGATGCGGACACGTTCGCTGACCGCCCGGGAAACCAACTCGGACCTCACCTCGAGGACCCAGGAAGTCCTCGGCGCGATGCGCGTCATCAAGGCGTCCGGCACGGAGGGGTTCGAGCAACGCCGCTTCGAAGCGGACTCGGTGGTCGCCTTCAACGCCGCCTTCCGCATCCGCTCGCTGCTGGCGATGGTCACCATCGTCATGTTCACCATCGCCGCGACCCTCCTGCTGGCGGGCCTGTTCATGATGGCGGTGTGGGCGGCGGAGAACCGCGAGGCGTTCGCCGCGGTTCTCATTGGTCTCGTCGGGCTCAGCTTCGTGCGTTGGAACCTCGGCGCCTTCCAATACGCCCAGGGCGAACTGTTCAAGGCGAGCGACCTGGTCGGCGGCGTGCTCCGCCAGTGGACCACTGCCCAGGACATGGCCATGGGCCTCGGCCGGGTATTCGAGATCCTCGACATCGAGCCCGACGTGGTGAACGCGCCCGACGCGGTGCCCCTGCGCGGACTCGATGCACAGATTCGCTTCGACCGGGTCTCCTTCGCCTACGAGGCGGACCGCCCGGTTCTCGGCGACGTGAGTTTCACCGCCAACGCGGGCGAGATCACCGCCATCGTCGGGCCCACCGGATCGGGCAAGAGCACCTTGATGGCGCTGTTGACGCGCCTCTTCGACCCCGATCGCGGCAGTGTCACGATCGACGGGGTCGACCTCCGGCGGCTCGACGTCGACAGCCTGCGGCGCAACGTCTCCATCGCCCTGCAGGAGAATGTCCTGTTCGCCTTGAGCGTGCGCGACAACCTGCGCTACGCGGCGCCCGAAGCCACCGACGAGGCGCTGCACCGGGCGACCTACGTGTCCTGCGTGGACGACTACGTGGCGAGCCTGCCGGAGGGGCTCGATACGATGCTGGGCGACCGCGGCGGCAAACTCTCGACGGGCCAGCGGCAACGCCTGTCCATCGCCCGGGCGATCGCCAAGGACGCGCCGATCCTGATCCTCGACGAGCCCACCGCGGCCTTGGATGCGGCCACGGAGCATCGCGTCATGGAACGTCTGCGCGATTGGGGACGGGGTGGCGAAGGCGGCGGGAGACGCGCGGTCTTCCTCATCACGCACAGAATTTCGACCATCCGCCAAGCCCATCGGATCCTTTATCTGGAGGACGGCCGCATCCCCGAACAGGGCGACCACGACGCCTTGATGGCGGTGCCGAACGGACGCTACCGTCACTTCGTCGAGACCGAGATCGCGCTCGCCGAGCGGATCGAGGCGACGTAGTCGGGTAGCGGGATGGCCGAAGCATCAGTGCAAGCTCGACGCGGCCGCGAGCCCGCTCGACGTCCACACCGACACAAACCTCGGCGAGACGTTGCGCATCGTCCTGCGCGCGGTGTCCTACATCGGCTACTTCAAGGCCCGGTTCGCCGCCAAGTTCCTCATCATGTGGCTGTCCCTGCTGACGCCCCTGGTACTGCCGTGGCCGCTGAAGATCGTCATCGACAACGTGGTCCTCGGCATGCCGGTCGCGCCCGAGGCGTTCCCGTCCTACTTCCGGGGATTCTTCGTGGGTTTTCTCGACGGCATGGGCCCGGTGGAGATGATGGCCTACGTCGTGGGTCTCGGCGCCTTCATGGTGATCGTGTTCGGCGCCTTCGGCACCACGGCCGGGGCCGCCGACTACACGGAGGGCCAACTTGAAGAAGGCCACGACACGGCAACCCAGACCGAGAACGAGGCCAACGCCGCGTTCAGCAAGTTCGCCGGCATCCTCGGCTTCGTCGAGTTCCGCCTGCAGTTGCGCCTCACCCAGGCGCTGAACCACCTGCTGCGCTCGCAGCTGTTCGAACGCATCCAGGCACTGCCGATGTCGGTGCTGAACGACCAGCGCATCGGCGACAGCCTCTACCGGGTGATGTACGACACGCCGGCGCTCACCAACGTCTTCTACCAGTTCATCATGTCGCCGGTGCTCGCCATCTTCACCGCCTTCGTGATCCTGCTGGTGATGTCCTTCAACTACGGCGACGCCCCGGAGGTGGTCTACCTCGCGCTCTTCATCCTGCCGCTGCAATGGCTCGCCATCGCGCCGTGGCCCCGGCTCATGCGCCGTCGCAGCCAGGCGAGTCGCGCCGCCGGCGCCGTGACCACCGGCAACGTCGAGGAGGGCATGAGCAACGTCCTGGCGGTGCAGAGCCTCGGCGGCAACAAGCAGGAGCGCCGTCGCTTCGACGGCCATAGCGGCGAGTCCTTCAAGCGCTACCGGGCGCAGTTCCTGGTGACGCTCATGGTGCGGGTGTCCATGGGACTGGCCCGGGGGCTCTTGGGACTCGTCGCCTTCTACCTGATCAGTGCGCGGGTGATCGAGGGGGTCCTGACCCCCGGGGACTACGGGGTTCTCATCTACTACTACGCCTGGTTCTCCGGGGCGCTGACGGCGATCCCGTACGTGTGGATCCGCATCCAGCACAACATCCCGGGGGTGCGCCGGGTGTTCTTCCTGATGGATCTGCCGGGCGAGGCGTATACCGGCGGCGTCGAACTCGAGCGGGTAAGCCAGGGCGTCGAGATGCGCGGCGTCGGCTTCGTCTATTCGGATGGTCGCCGTGCCCTTGAGAACATCGACCTGAAGGCCAGCGTGGGGGAGATCACGGCGCTGGTCGGCCCCACGGGCGCCGGCAAGACCAGTCTCGCCCACTTGGTGCCGGCCTACCACGCACCGTCGGAGGGAACGCTCTTGATCGACGGCGTCGAGGTCGGCGACATCGCGGTCAAGAGCCTGCGCCGCCAGGTCGCCTACGTGTTCCAGGAGACCCAGCT
>JAGWBN010000020.1:0-23785 GCA_021295875.1 Pseudomonadales bacterium | reverse complement strand
ACGGTGACCAGCAAGCTGTCGGTCGGCCAGAAACAGCGCATCGCCATCGCCCGGGGGCTGTTGCAGGATGCCAGCATCCTGATCCTGGACGAACCGACATCGGCTTTGGATCCCGAGACGGAGTCCTATCTCGTCGACGCCCTGGAGGAAGCCGCGAAGGACAAGCTGGTGCTGGTGATCGCACACCGTCTCTCGACGGTGGCGCGTGCGGACCGGGTGGTGTTCCTGGAGGAGGGCAGGATCGTCGAGCAGGGCCCGCCGGCGGAACTCCTGGCCCGGCCGGATGGACGCTACCGGGCTTTCGTGGCGTTGCAGGCATCGGCGTAGGCCGAACCGCGGCGCCGCTTCCTACTCCCCAACCGACACGCGGGTTCGCCGCCGTTTCGAGTCGGTGCGTGTAGCATGGGTAGACCGAACACGCACCGGAGTGCGGTCATGTCGAGCAGGACGGGCGGATACGAAGCCGCCACCGTGACATTCGCGATGTTGCCGCCGGTGAGTCCCGCGGTGCGTTCTGGCATTGACCGTCGTGATGTTGTCCGTGCTTGAACGGCTTCGCGCCCGCGACGAGTTGCGGCTGATCCGGGTTCTCTATCGCGCCGACCCGGCGTTGGCCGGCCTTTGGTGGACTCTGCTCGTCGCCCGCGGGTTGCTGCCCGCGCTGTTCGCCATCGCCATGGGGCTGCTGATCGGTGCCGTTCAGGCCGATGGCGATCTTGTCGCCCCGCTTGCGGTGGTCGGCACCGTGTTTGTTCTGGTCCAGGTGTTGTCGCCCGTTCACCAGGCCGTGGGCGCCAACCTCGGTGATCGCACGGCGGCTTGGCTATACGATCAGTTGACCCTCGCCTGCGTGTCGCCACCGGGGATGGCGCACCTCGAAGACCCGGAGTTGACCAACGACATCACCATGGCGCGGGACTTCGACCTCGGCATCAGCGGCCCGCCGCTGTCGATTTCCATGGATTTCATCGCTTCGGGCCTCGTGGAGTTGCTCGCCGGTCTGGCCTCGGCGGCCGTGCTGGCCGCGTACGCCTGGTGGGCACCGCTGCTGCTTGGCGGCGCTTGGCTCGCCACCCACTGGCTGCTGCGCGAAAGCGGCGTCTGGAAGGACCGCAACACCGAGGTCGTGCGCGACGCCCAACGCCATGCGGACTACGCCTACCGGTTGGCCGTGGATGCGCCCTCTTCGAAGGAACTCCGCCTGTTCGGGCTTGCCGGTTGGACGGTCGAGCGGTTCCGGCGCCATCGCCGCAAACTGCACGATCTGCGCTGGCAGGCGACCAGGCTCCGGGAACGTCCGATGGCATCGAGCATCGCCATCGTGACCCTCGCCAACGCCGTGGTGTTCGCCGCGATGGCGTTGGACGTCAATGCCGGCGATCTGGCACTGGACCGCCTGGTGATGTTCGCGAGCGCCGCCATCGCCACCAGCATGATCGCCTTCGGCGGGCTGTCCTGGGCACTGGACGGTGCGGCGGCGCCGGCGGCGGCGGTGTTGCGGCTGCACGGCTCCATGGCGCCGAAGGGTGCCCTGACGACGGGTCAGCGATCAGCCAGCGACCTTCCCGCGCGGGAAATCCGCTTCCGCAACGTGGAGTTCTCCTATCCGGCGACGCCGGACGAGACGGTTCTCGACGGCTTCGACCTGACGGTACCCGCGGGTTCTTCACTCGCCATCGTGGGCAGGAACGGCGCTGGCAAGACCACCGTGGCCAAGCTCCTGTGCCGGCTCTACGAACCCCGAGGCGGTGCCGTCGAGGTTGACGGCGTCGATCTGAGGGAGTTCGCGGTGGATTCCTGGCGCCGGCGCGTCACCGCCGTGTTCCAGGACTTCGTGCGCTTCGAACTTCCCCTGAGGGACAACGTCGCGCCGGCCGGTGCGTCGGACGATGTCGTCCGTGCGGCACTCACCAAGGCCGGGGCGGCGGGACTGGCGGATCTCGACACGACTCTTTCCCGCGGCTACGACGGCGGCACGGACCTGTCCGGTGGTCAATGGCAGCGCATTGCGTTGGCGAGGGCGCTGGCGGCCGTCCGCCTCGGGGCCGGAATCGTGCTGCTCGACGAACCCACGGCGCAACTCGACGTGCGCGGCGAAGCCGAGATATTCGACCGCATCCTGGAGGAGACCCGGAACGCCACCACGATTCTCATCTCCCACCGATTCTCCACGGTTCGCCACGCCGACCGGATCTGCGTGCTCGAACAGGGGCGGGTCGTGGAACTGGGAACGCATGACGAACTGATGGCGCTCGGCGGACGCTACCAGACGATGTTCGACCTGCAGGCGCAGCGTTTCGAACAAGGGGAGACGTCTGCCGGGGAGGAACTCGATGTCCTCGGCTAACGTCCACGACCTCGACTCACTCCCGGCTGCACTGCCGTCGATGTGGCGGGCGGTCAAGCGCGGTTTCGCCGCCGAGCCAGCCCTGCTCGCCATCGCCTTCGTCCTGTCCCTGCTGGCGGCGTTGCCGGATGCCCTGATGGCGCTGTGGCTGAAGTTCCTCGCCGACGGACTGCTCGGCGGGATGCCGACCCTCGTCATCGCCGCCGCGGCGGGGCTGGCTGTCTCCGCGACGCTGACCTGGGTGCTGCGTGTCGTCAGCGACCGCACCCAGCGCCGGTTCCGCGACCGGGTGACGATCGCGCTCGAGTCCCACGTCGCGGAACTCCAGGCGAGCGTGGTGACGGTGGAACACCACGAGCGGCCCGACTACCTGGACCGGCTGGCGATTCTGCGCGACCAGGTCTTCGTACTCGATCACATGTACATGTCCTTGTTCACCACCTGCGGCTGGATCCTCCGCCTGACGGTGACCATTGTCCTTTTGGTGTCGATTCACCCCGCGCTGGCCGCCTTGGCGTTGTTCGCCGTGCCCACGGTGGCCACCTCGTCGTGGCGGCCGGCGGTGGAGAGGGCTGCGGAGGAGGCGGGCGCCCAGGCGCAGCGCCTGGCGCGGCACCTGTTCGATACCGCGACCACCGCGCCGCCGGGCAAGGAAGTCCGCGTCGCCGGGATCGGCGAACGCCTCGTTCGCGACCGGCGCGTAGCCTGGGAACGCTGGTATGGTCGGGTCGCGAGGGCGCGTTGGGGCAGCGCCGCCTGGCACACTGCGGGTTGGGCCGTGTTCGGCGTCGGCTACGTGGGCGCGGTGGTGTTCGTCTCGACGGCGATCGACGCATCGCCCGGCGAAGTGCTCCTCGTGCTGGCGGCGGGATCCCGGTTGTCGGCGTACATCAGCGCCACGGTGGGCGAGATCGGGTTCCTGCGCGGCATTTGGATGGATGGTTCGAAGCGGCTGGCGTGGCTGGAGGACTACGCTGCGGCAAAGGCGGAGGCCGCGGATCTTCCGGTGCCCGAGGTGATCGGGGAAGGCATCTCGCTGAGCAACGTCTCGTTCGCGTATCCGGGTACCGACAAGCTCGTGCTGAAGGATGTCGACCTGGATCTGCCGGCGGGTACGGTAGTCGCGCTGGTGGGCGAGAACGGTGCCGGCAAGACCACGCTCGTGAAGCTACTGGCCAAGATGTACGAGCCCGTGGCGGGGCGGATCCTCGTCGACGGCGAGGAACTCGCTCGCATGCCGGCGCCCGCCTGGCGGCAACGTCTGGCCGGCGCGTTCCAGGACTTCTTCCGTTTCGAGTTTGCCGCCCAGCGCACCGTGGGGCTCGGCGATGTGCTGCGGGCGGGTGAGCGCGCGCCGGTCGAGACGGCGGTCGGCCGTGCCGGTGCGGAAGACGTGGTGGCGGCCCTGACCGACGGCCTCGATACCCAACTGGGTCCGACCTGGCCGAACGGCGTCGAGGTGAGTTTCGGCCAGTGGCAGAAGCTCTCCCTCGCACGCGGATTCATGCGCGACGAGCCGTTGCTACTGGTGCTGGACGAACCGACGGCGGCGCTGGACGCGGAGACCGAGCATGCGCTGTTCGAACGTTATGCCGACGCGGCCAAGTCCGGGGGCGCGGCAAGGCGTCGCATCACGCTGCTCGTTTCGCATCGGTTCAGCACGGTGCGGATGGCCGACCTCATCGTCGTCATGGATGGCGCGCGGGTGGTGGAGGTCGGCAGCCACGATGAACTGATGGCCGCCGGGGGCCAGTACGCGGAGTTGTACGCGATCCAGGCGGCGGCGTACCAGCAACGTTTTCTCGACGGGCGAGACGCGCTAGCCGTCTGCGGTTTGCTCGGTTGCCTTGCCCGCCTTGTCGCCTACCTCGATGGCCCGCTTCAGTGCCTCGAGTTGCTCTTCGTCGATCGCCTCGAACTCGCCGAGCCAGCAGCTAATGGGCAGTTCGACAGGCAGGCTCGATCGCGGCCTCGCGCCCATCTGGCTCATACGACAGACCGACCCGTTGCGCGCGTTCGTTATCGGGACCATGTTGCGACGCAACCCCGGGCACCTGGTCGCCAGCTTGTTCAGCCAGATCTGGCCGCGCACCCGGCCGCGGAACACGACCAGGTTCTCGTCGAGAATCTCGACCTTGTCGATCTGCCGGTTCCAGATGCAGTCCCGCGTCTTTCGGTAGTCCTCTTCGCCGAGGGGATTGGCGAGAATCGCGTCGACATCGAGGGTCTCGGTCGCCTCGGTCGCCTCGGTCGCAGTGTCGTCGGCTGGCGTTTCCTCCGCCAGTGCGGCAGACGATGCCAGCGCCAGAACGGCGATGGAGGCGACGCGGTGCATGCGGGACACGGCCCTAACCTCTATTTCCCAACGGACGGCCACGATTGGTCGGGTGCTCTATCAACAGGAGTATGCATCCGTGGATCATCCGATTCTATGGGTAAACGAGGCCAATGTCCCCTCACCGGCTGTCGGAATTGGCCTGCGCCTTGGCCCAGCGGTAGTCCGCCTTGCCGTTGGGGCTGCGCAGGATCTCGTCGATGAACACGAAGGCCTTGGGGAGCTTGTAGCGGGCGATGTGCTTGGCGCACTCGGCGAGCAGGCTGTCCTCGCTGACCGTCCGGCCTTCCCGCGTCTGCACGATGGCCACCACCTCGTTGCCCCAGCGTTCGGAGGGGCGTCCCGCCACCACTGCATCGTAGACGGCCGGGTGGTGCTTGATGGCGTGTTCGACCTCCTCGGCGAAGATCTTCTCGCCGCCGGAGTTGATGGTGACGGACTCGCGACCGTGCAATTCCAAGGTGCTGTCGTCGCGCAGGCGGACCTTGTCGCCGGGTACCGAGTAGCGCACGCCGTCGACCTCCGGAAATGTCCGCCGGGTCTTGTCCTCGTCGCCGAGATAGCCCAGCGGGATGTTGCCGGCGCGCGCCCACCAGCCGAGGCCCGGGTGGCCGGGTTCGAGAATGCGGGTCATGTCGTCGTTCAGCACCGCATTGTGCTGCGCGGGCTTGAACGTGCCGGTTGCGGCACCGACCTGGGCGTTGCTGGTGTGCGTCGCCTGACCTCCGGTTTCCGATGATCCGGCGGTGTCGACGATGTTGATGTGGGGGAGCAGGTCGATCAGTTCCGACTTCAGCTTCGCGGTGAAGATCGCGCCGCCGGTGATGACGTTGCGCAGTGTCGGACACGTCGCGCCGGTCGCCCGCAGCGCGTCCAGAAGCGGGCGGCCGAAGGCATCGCCGACCAACATCAGGATGCTGACCCCCTCGCGTTCGATGATCTCGACGACACCGGCGGCGTCGAAGCGCTTGACCTCGTCCTGGATGACCACGGTGCCGCCCGTGTGGAAGGCCTGGAACGAACTCCAGTGGCCCGCACCGTGCATGAAGGGCGGCGCGGGGAGGGTCTTGCGGTGACTGGCCTGGGCGCGGGAGACGAAGCCCTCGAGGCTGTCGATGATCTCGCCGTTGGTGCGGCGCGCTCCCAGGCTCGCGACCAGGATGTCGCTCTGCCTCCACAGGACGCCCTTGGGCATGCCGGTGGTGCCGCCGGTGTACACGATGTAGAGGTCGTCGGGATTCCAATCGAGTTCGGGTCTTGCCGGACTGGCACCCGCGAGTGCCGCCTCGAACTCCACGGCGCCGTCGAGCAGCCCCCGGGGTTCGTCGTTCACCTGCACCAGCAGTTCCAGGGTCGGCACCCGGCCGCGGATCGCGGCGACGTGGTCGGCGAGCGAGCTGTGGAAGACCAGCGCCCGGGTGCGGGCGTCGTTCAGGAGGTAGACGAGTTCCTCGTCCACGTAGCGGTAGTTGACGTTGAACGGCGCGACCCGGGCCTTGAACGCCCCCAACATGGCTTCAAGGTACTCGTTGCCGTTGTAGAGATAGATGCCGAGATGGTCCTGGCCCGACTCCCAGTCGGCCAACGCGTCCCGTTCGGTGTGTGCGCCGAGACCGTGGTCGATGAGGAAGTTGGCCAGCCGCCGGGTGCGTTCGGTCAGTTGCCGATAGGTGATGCGCCGGTCGCGGAAGACGATGGCTTCGCGCTCGGGGACCGCTTCGGCTACGGCTTCGCCGACGGTGGCGAGGTTGAAGGTCACGGACGTCCTCGGGGCTTAAGGGACCGCCAAGTTTACGAACTTTGCGGTCGCCTTGCTCATGGCGGCCGTGCTTACCAACCGGTCACCTGCCACAGCGCGACGCCGATGAGGACCACGGTGGGCAGGACCGTTCCCACGGTGCCCACGGCGCGAAGCGGATGGATCATCCGGTCGTGGTGCAGTCCAAGTGGTTGCGCGATCCGGGCGATCATCAGGACGGCGCCGATGACGTGCAGCAGAACCGTGTTGCCGCCGTTGGCCTCGACGATGCCCATGAGAATCAGCGCGAGCGGAACGGTCTCGACGAAGTTGCCGTGCCGCCGCATCGCCTGCGCGAGTTGCATGTCGTCGCCGTGCAGGATCGAGATGCCGGTCTTGCCGCGCATGGCGATGACGTGGAACATCAGGACCAGGCCGATCACGGCCAGTAGTGCGGCGTATAGCGCCGTGATGGGGAAGATCATGCGGGCTACCTCGTTGAACCTGTGGCCGTGGATAATGCCCGAGCGATGATTCTGCCGAAAGCGATCATCCTCGATCTCGACGACACCATCCTCGACTCCGGCGACCCGGACGTCGCCTGGCGAACGGTGTGTGGCGATGTCGCCACCAACGTCCAAGGCGTGACGCCTGGGAGTTTGTACGCAGCCGTCATAGCTACGCGGGATTGGTTCTGGGACAGCAACCAACGCGCCCGCGAAGGCCGGCTCGATTTGGTCGAGGCGCGTCGGACGATCTTCCTGGAGGCGTTTTCGAGGTTGGGGGTGCTAGACGTCGCCCCGGATATCGTCGATGCGATGGCAAATCGATATACGGCCCTCCGCGATGAAGCGGTAACGCCGTTCCCCGATGCGCTGCAGGCGTTGGCGCGACTCCGGTCCACGGGTGTCGAACTCGCCCTGTTGACCAACGGGAGTGCCGAAAAGCAACGGGAGAAGATCGACCGGTTCGACCTGGAAGTCTTGTTCGACTACGTGCAGGTCGAAGGGGAACTGGGAGTCGGCAAGCCGGAACCGCGGTCGTTCGAATCGGTCTTGGACGCGCTCGGCGTCGCGCCGGCCGACGCCTGGATGGTCGGGGACAATCTCCTATCCGACATCCAGGGGGCGCAACGGGTCGGGATTTACGCCGTCTGGATCGACGCGCATGGAACCGGGATGGCCGAGGACGAAACGGTCGAGCCGGACCGGATCATCCGCTCGCTGGTGGAACTGGTCGACCAGGTTCCTTGAGCAGGGCCAAGGTTAACGGTCAGGCTGCATTTGGATGTCCTGCCCGAACACGAGTACATGTCCGTCCGGGTCGGCGAGTTCGAACTCCTTGATGTCGTAGAACCGGTCCACGCATTCGGTCGCCTCCCAGCCCTTGTCGACGACGGCCTGGCGGAGTGCCTCGGCGTCGGTGACGTAGAAATAGTAGTTGGATTGCGGGAAGCGGCCGTCGACCTTCTTGCCGTCCGGGATGTAGCCGGGGCTTGCCAGCATGACGGCCGTCCGACCGTTGCGTAGGGTGGCCCAACCGCTGCGACCGACGTCGTCCATGCGGCCCTTGACCTCGAAGCCGAGGACTTCGGTGTAGAAGCGGATGGAGGCCTGGACGTCGTCGCACATCAGCATGGGAACCAGGTCGAGGAATCGGGAATCAGTCATCGCTGTCGTCGTTTGGAGTCTTGGGAAGGCGGGCGAGGAACTCATCCACGGCGCGCCACACGCCGGGATGGTGCATGAATCTGAAGTGGGACACCTCGAACGTGCGCAACTCCACCCGTTGTTTCGCGGCGGCATTGATCGCATCGACCATCGCCATGTTCTCCGTCAGTGGAATGACGTGATCCCGAGGAGAGGCGATCACCAGGGTTCGCGGCAGATCCGCGGCCGCGGTCTCGGCGGAGAAACGATGGCGGAGCAGGGGACCGACCGGGATGAACGGCAGACTGCGCTTGGCGATGTGCTCGACGCTGCGGTACGGGCTGACCAGGATCAGGGCGTCGGGTCCCACCCGTTGCGCCGTGAGCGCGGCAATCCCGGATCCGAGGCTCAAGCCGAACAGCACGAGGGGTCGGTCCGGAAACCCGCTGCGTGCCCACTCGGCGACGGCGATGGCGTCACCGAGCAACGTGCGTTCCGATGGCCTTCCCGTGCTGTCTCCATAGCCACGGTAGTTGACCAGCACGGTGGTCGCTTTCCGGTCGGCCCAGTTGTCGACGTTGCCCGACAGCTCCTCGGCGTTGCCGCCGTAGTACACGAGGAGCGGTCCCGGGGACTTCGCGTTGACGACCCAGCCACGTAGGACGGCATCGCCGCGGTCGATCTCGATGGGCTCCGCCGGCGGATTCCAAGGTGTGACGGCGACCGCCCGGGGGTGGAAGATGAGTCGCTCCTGGAAAGCCCAAAGCAACCCGCAGATGCCGATATAGGCGCCGGCGACGGTGAGGATGATCTGCATGACTCGGCGCAGGAACTTCAAAGGGCTGTGTCGGATGAGCCGAACAGATCCCGGAAGTTGTCCGCGAAGAAGCGTGCCTGGTCTCCGTCCGCGGTGCCGTCGAGGGTGCGGCGGAAGCGCCCGATGGGATCCCGACCGCCTTCCGCATGGGGATAGTCGGACGAGAACAGGTACAGCTCGGCCATGGACTCGCGGATGAAGGCGCCCACGTCCTCGAAGGGGTAGGGGGTGAAGCGAAGCTGCTCGCGGAACTGTTCGGAGGGCCTCCTCGAGAACTCGGCGAGATACGGCTCCGAGCGCGCCCAGATGTCCACGGCGTGGTCCAGGCGGCGAATCGTGTCCGGTACCCAGCCGGCGCCCAACTCGATGACGCCGCCCTTCAGAGCGCGGAATCTTTCCAGCACGCCGTCGAGTACGAGCACGGAGATGAACCTCTGCGCCGACTGGCAGATCACGGTGAGGTCCTTCGAGCCGATCACCTCGACACCGCCGCGGGCGGTTCGCCGTTCCGGGTGGCCGTCGTTCATCCACTCGTCGGCAACGGCGAGCGACGAACTGCCGACGTGCAGGATGAACGGCGTGGCCGATTCCGCGAGCCGCCGCCAGATCGGGTCGTGCAGCGGGTGACCCGGCGAACGTCCACCGGGTGCGCGGGACGGAATCCAGATCGCCCCGAGGCCTAGGCGAAGGGCTTCGTCGATGAGGACCAGGGCGGCGTCGGGATCGTCGAGTGGAGCCAGGCCGACCCCGACCAGACGCGGATCGCCTTCGCAGAACTCCGCCATGGAGCGGTTGTGGGCCGCCGCCGCGGCTTGGCGGACATCGGGGTCCGGCTCGCTGAAGATCTTGGTTGCGCAGAACGACGAGAACACCACTTGGCGCCCGAAGCCCAGGAGATCCAGTGCCAGGCCGCGTTCCTTGCCGTTGAAGGCGCCGAGGGCGTCGTGCCACTTGGGACCGCGAGTCAGCCGATCCCCCAGAGCGACGAGTTCCGCCACGGTCTCGGGCGCATGTGCCGCCGCGCCCCGGTAGGACCGCATGGTCTCGCCAACGTCGGCAAGCCGGATTCCGCTGAGCGTCGGGATGCGGTCGCGCATGGAGCGCTCGACGTTCCTTGCAAGGAAATCCGGCAGCTCCATCAGGTGGCTGTCGGCGTCGAGGACGAACGGCACGTCCGGTGCGGCGCTCGACGCGTAGCTCACGCGACCGCTCCGCCGTCGCCCGGAGATTTCGCTGGCGAAGTCTCCTTCTGGGATATCGACGACACCGGGAAGTTCAGCGCTGCGTTTGCCCGATGGAGGGCAGGACGACGACGGCGTGTCCGGGGCAGGTCGCCCCACCGTCCTGGTTGACGACGTTGATGTCCAGGCGAACCCGGTTCTCGCCATCCGCGCGGGACTTGCCGGTGACCTCGCCGACCACCGTCAGGACGTCGTTCTTCTGGTTGATGGCCCGGTATTGGCAGCCGACCTCGCGAACGATGCCTTCGTCGCCGATCCAGTCGTGCAGGGCATTGACGATGTAGGCGTAGCGCAGGTTGCCCATGCCGAAGGCGCCCTGCTCGTTGCCCGCCCGCCGGCCCGCCTCGTCGTCCATGTGGAACGGCACGAACTCCTCGTTGACGGCGGCGTAGCGGTTCCACTCCGCGAAACCCGTGCGTCGTGACCACTCCGGGAGCTTGTCGCCCACGTTTACGCTATCGAAGTCGATTGCCATTGTCCGTGTCTCTCTCAATAACGGATTCCGATCGAGAACCGCGTTCTCACCAACTCGTCGTTCTGGTTGCGCCACTCGATCTCGGTACGCACGTACAGAGTATGGCCCAGCCTGCCTTCGCGTTCCCACCAGTCCACCAACCGGCTGCGGGCGCTGATCACGTCGCCCGGGCGCATGGGCACCCCGTAGGTGTCGGTCTGACCGCCGTTCATGCCGGTGAGGGGCCGGCCGTCGGGTCGACGCCCGGAAAGGCCCGGGGCACCGCCACCGCGTGGTCGTTCGACCGGCCAGGCGAAAGGATTGAAGTCGGGAGGCGCGACAATGCCGCCCCAGCGGGTGGTCGCTGCGTATTCGGAGTCCCGGTAGATCCGCGGTGGCTGCTGGGGATAGTGCGTGGCCATGGCCCAGCGGCGGATGTCCGTCTCGGTGATCGGCGGCGAGGTGCGACTCTGGCCCCATTGGCCTTGGGCTGCGCGCATCTCGTCGGTGACGTAGGTTGGCGAGTCGTCGCTCATCAGGCGAATATCCCGCAGTGCTGGCGGCGGGTCAACGCTCAAGGCAGCTACCCGCCACCATGGCCCTTGTCGATCCGGCGGAGCTCCGGGAACCACACGCCGAGGGCGGCCATCGACACGGCCAGCAGCAAGGCGCTCCCGAGTAGGGCGGGTGCGATGCCGATGACCTCCGCCGCACCGGCGACGGGGATCATGCCGAGCGGCATGACGCCGAAGCTCATCATCATGATCGACATGACGCGGCCGCGGACTTCCGGCGCGATGGCGAGGGTGACCACGCTCATGTTGAGCGAGCCCACCAGGGAGCCGAAGACCCCGGTCACGATGCCGAATCCCGCGGCGATCATGAGCGTGGGCGACAGCGCGAAACCGACCAGGCCGAGCGCCCACAGGTAGCACCCCGCGAACATCACCCGGCCCTTGCCGCCGATGTCGCCCAGGCGAGCCAACGCGAGGGATCCCGCCAGCGAGCCGATGCCCATGGCGGTCATCAGGTAGCCGAGGCTCTGCGGGTCGCCGTCGAGAATCTCCTTGTTGAAGACCGGTGCCAGGAACGACGGCGCGAAGCCGAACATCATCGGCACGATACCCATGATGAGCAGGCCCAGAACGAGCCGCTCGCGGCGCATGTAGCGGAAGCCCTCGGCGATGTCCTCCAACGCCTTGGTCCCCGTCCGTTGGCTGGGTGTCCCCTGGTAGTCGAGCATCGCGGTCGCCACCACGGAGACCAGGTACATGCCGGCGATCACGAACAACACGATGCCGACGCCGGCGGCCGAGGTGTTGTCGCCCCCCGCGAACCAGGCGATCAGCCAGCCGGCCAACGCGGGTCCCGCGACCCGGGCCATGGAGTAGGTGGCACTCTGCAGGGCCATGGCGTTGACCATGGTTTCCCGCGGCACGAGTTCGGGCACGACGGCGGCGCGGGCGGGCATGGAGAACGACATCACCGTGCCGTTGAACAGCCCGAAGTAGATGAAGTGCCAGAACGTCACGTCGCCCCGGTAGACGATGACGGCCAGGCCGACGGTGGCGAGTGCGTTGATGAACTGTGCGCCGACCATGATGGGCTTTTTGCGTACCCGGTCGGCGATGACGCCGCCCCACAGGGAGAAGACGAGGGACGGCAGCATGAACGACAGCACGACCCAGGTGAGGGCCAGCGGCGACGCGGTGATATCGTAGATCAGCCACCCCCGGGCGACCATCTGCATCTGCATGGCGAAGCTGGCGATGAGATTGGCGATCCACAGCAGGCGGAAGTCCGGAATCGCCAAGGCCTGGAACATCGCCGCCCGGCTTGTCAGGCTCGCTCGCGAGGTGACGGTGGCCGGTTCGCCGATCTTGGACGCCGTTGCGGGAGATGCTCGCCAACCCGGTGGTGGTGGCTTGGAGGTGTCGATCGGGAGGTCACCGGCTGGCGTTCGAACGATCATGTTACGTCATCGGGACGCGGCGGCCTCGCCGCTACCCACGAAGTCCGACGGGCTGGTAGGGTAGGACGACACGCTTGGAGGAGCGCTCATGGGACCGGAGATCCGCCGTCGTTTCTGGCTCGGCGTCGTGCCGGCGACCGCATTGATGCTCGCGGTCGCGCCGCTCGCCGAAGACGTCGTTCGCCGCGGTGGCGACATCGGCGACTCGCCGCATCTGAGTCTGGAGGACGCCTTGGACGACCCCGAGGCGCATGCGGACCGAACCGTCATCGTCGAAGGCAAGGTCGACAAGGTCTGCCAGGTGAAGGGTTGCTGGCTGGAGCTGATGCCCAAGGGCGAGAAACGCGGCGTCCGGGTCACGTTCGAGAACTACGGCTTCTTCGTGCCAAAGGATTCCATGGGCTGGAACGCGCGCCTCGAGGGCAAGTTCGTCCGCGAGGAGTTGTCCAAGCGGGATGTGGATCATCTCGTCGGCGAAGGCGCGACCCTGTCGCCGCAGGCCGACGGCACCGCCGTGCAATACAGCTTCGTGGCGAGCGCCGTGGAGCTTCGCCGACCTGTCAGCGAGGAATGACCCGGAAATGCGCCTGCAACTTGCCCTCAACGTTCACTAGGGAAGGTCTTAATCAGACCTTCCCTAATCGATCCAGAACGACCTGACCAGGTCCTCTTCCAACTCGACGTGGAGGGTATTGATCTCTTCCTTGGAGACGTCGATGTCAAACAGCAGGAAGAACGCCACCTCCGTGTCGTGCTCGTACACCGACAGGTAGCGCAGCACTTCGTTGCCGGCCTCGTTGACGTAACTGCTGTGCGGTTGGCCGAGCTTCTCGAGGATCCATTCCCTGCTCGTCGTTCCGGGCTTGATGGCGTCCAGCGACGTGCTGCCGCGAAGCTTGCCGTGTCGGTAATGCGAGTCGGAGTCGACGACGAACACACAGCCGCCGAGGCCTAGGGTTGCCGCGAGCACCGCAACAGTGAGCTGAGGTCGAATGGCGGATCTTGGCACGTGTACTCCTTCTCCTTGGGCAGGGCGCGAGTGACTGCCCGGATGATGCCGCGGTGTTCCTGAACGTGGCCTGAATGCGATGGCCCGTCTTGGCGAATCGACATCGTCCGGTTGGGGCGCGGGCGACCACATCGCGCCGATACGGCGCGCGGTCGCCCCTACTGACCGAGGAACGCCTTGACGTCCTCCTGCGCGTGGTAGCGCTCGGGGATCGGGAAGCGGAATATCCGCGCGGCATTGAGACCGAGGATCTTGGCCCGTTCGGCGTCGGTGAGCTGGCCCATGGTGCGCTCGATGGCCTGTGCGGAGTGCGGCCAGGTGCCTTCGTGGTGCGGGTAGTCGTTGGCCCACAGGAAGTTGTCGATGAGATCGTGCTCGCGGGCGAGATCGAGGCCCGGCTTGTCCTCCTGGAAGGTGGCGAAGCCGCACGCCCGGAAATGGTCGCTGGGCATCCGCGCAAGCTTCGGACGGACGAACATGTGGTGCTTGCGGTAGGCCTCGTCGAGCGCCCAGATGGTCCACGGCACCCAGCCGATGCCGGCTTCGACGCTGCCGAAGCGTAGCTCGGGGAATCGCTCGAGGACGCCGGACGCGCAGAGGTTGGCGATGGGTTCCATGGTCGGCGCCAGGGAGTGGACGGCGTAGTTGACCACGGCACCGCCGTTGCCGCGGGACGTGCGCGGGTCGCGGCCGGTGGAGACGTGGAAGGTGATCGGCAGGCCGACCTCGGTGATGCAGGCCCACAGCGGATCGAACTCCGGCAGGTTGTAGTTCGAATGCTCGTGGTCCGGCGGACCCCAGACCGGCTTGCAGGGCAGCGCCACGCCGCGGAAGCCGAGGGCGGCCACGCGCTGGATCTCGCGGATGGCGCCGTCGATGTCGGCGGACGCGATGCATCCCATGGGCGAGAGCCGGTCGTTGTAGTCGCCGAAGACCTCCCACGCCCAGTCGTTCCAGACCCGGCACATGGCCTGGCTGAACTCGGGATCGGGAGTCGCCCAGATGGTGAGCCCCTTGTTGGGGAACAGCACCTCGGCGTCCACGCCGTCGCGGCTGAGATCGGCCAGGCGTTGCTCCGGGGTCTCGCCGGCACCGTTGCGCAACCGGTCCTCGCCCTCGAACGCGATATTGCGGATGCGTACCGGCCGGAAACCCTCGGTCTTCTGGAACTTCCGGCCCGCCGCATCGACGGCGACGCCGGGCAGGCGGTCGCGGTACCTGGCGTCGATGCGCCTACGCCAGAGGTCGGCGGGTTCCTGGACGTGGCCGTCCGTGGACACCATGAAGTATTTGTTCGGGTCGTCGGCCCGGGCGGTGCGCGTCCAGCCCTTGGTTCCGGGCGTGTCCAGGCGCCATGCGTTGTTCTCGTCGGCTGGACTCGAGTGCGTTTCCAACAGAGTGCCTCCCCTAGGTGGATTGACTACTGTAGCTTAACGGTCGGGTGTTGGGAGACCGGAGGCATGAACCCGCAGGAGGTAATCCACTTCTGGCTCGGCACCGCACCGGAAGACATCGGGGCGGTCGACGCCGCGTCCAAGCGGTGGTACGCGGCCGACGCCCAGTTCGATGCCCAGGTCCGGGACCGTTTCGACACGACCATCCGACGTGCTCGCCAAGGCGCGTTCCGGAACTGGGAGGACACGCCGCACGGTGCGCTCGCGCTGGTGATTCTGCTTGACCAGTTGAGTCGCAACGCCTACCGCGGCACGCCGGAGGCCTTCGCCGGCGATGCCCGAGCCCTTGCCGTCGCGACATCGGCGCTCGAGGCCGGCGTCGAGCGCGAGCTGGGCTGCGCCGGCCGCGCGTTCCTCTACCACCCCTTCGAGCACAGCGAGGATCCGGCCGACCAGGAGCGCTCGGTACGGCTCTTCGAGTCGTTGGTCGGGGCTGCGCCGGCCCCGTGGCGGCAGTTCGCGGCGGACTTCGTCCCCTATGCCCATGCCCATCGGGAGGTGATCGCGCGTTTCGGCCGGTTTCCCCACCGAAACGCGATCCTGGGGCGGATCAGCACGCCCGAAGAACTCGCGTACCTGCGCGCCGGCGGCGGCTTCCAATGAGACGACGGATCAGTCGCGTGGCTGATTTCCCACGCCGAGAGTGGTCAATCGCCTACATCGATCCGACCGCGCCGCAAGTACAGTCGCCCATGGTGACCTCACTCCTCGCCCAAGGATCCACAAGGGTATGATCGAATCCATCGAGATCGCTCCAACGACGATGTCACGGGTCGACAAGCCAAAGCGCCGGCGCCTGACGGTGGATGACTTCGCGAAGATGTGCGAGGCGGGAATCCTCACCACCGACGACCGTGTCGAACTCATCGATGGAGAGCTCATCGAAATGCCGCCAATGGGTCCCGAGCACGCGGGTATCGTGAACCGGCTCGCGAACGTCCTCCCCGCTCTCGTGTCGCGGATCGCGGATGTGCGGACGCAGTCATCGGTTCAGCTGACGAGGTATACCCAACCGGAACCGGACTTGGCCGTCGTCAGCCGGGATGAGCATCTCTATCTGCAGCGTCATCCGCGACCGGGCGACATCCTCATCGCCATCGAAGTCGCGGACTCGTCTCTTGCCTACGACCGGCAACAGAAGATGCCGCGCTATGCTGCCGCCGGTGTTCCCGAAGCATGGCTCGTCGATGTCCGAGCCCGGTCGATCACCGTGTATACCGGGCCGGGCACGGGTGGCTATGAGACATCGCGGACCCTGGCGTGGACCGAGGAACTGGTCGCGACTGCGGTTCTGGGCCTCAATCTCGTGTTCGAGGAGATTCTACCGGAGGCGCTCTTCCCGGATTGATTCGCTGGCGAGGCGTTTGGCGGCGCTACTCGTTGTACTTCCAGTTGCCGTGGAACCCGTAGGGCACGCGGTGGGGCAGTTCCGCGCAGGCGATCGGGCCGTCGGCGAGGGTCCGGGCGTCGAACACGGCGAGGTCGCTGCGGTTTTCCCGGGCGCGGTGCACCATGCAGAGCAGGTAGCCGTCACCCTCCGCCGCGTCCGGCGACCGGGGCACGAATACCGGCTCGCCGGTGCTGTCTCCGTCCGGCAGAACGTACTGGGTGCGGCGACCGGTCTTGAAGTCGTGGCGGGCGATGGCGTCGAAAGCGACGATGTCAGCGTCCCCGTTGCCGGACGCGGCGTAGAACCCCTGGCCGCAGGCCGTGCCCGCGAAGCGTTCGTCGAGGCGCGGAAACTCCCCGCGCACGTCGTCCAGGAAGCGGCGTCTTATGCCGTTGGAGTTGTCGGCGAGGTCGATCACCCACTCCGTGAGCCGGGGGTCGCCGGGCTCGCTCGGCGTGCCGTCGACGTTCGGAAACAACGGCGCGGCGTCGAACTGCATGACGTGGGCGACGATCCGGTTGCCGTCGGTGTAGGCGTTCATCGAGTGGTAGACGTAGCACGGATCGGTCTCGAACCAGCGGATGTCGGCCACCGAACCGTTGCGCGGCATTACCCCGATGCGTGTGCCCTTGTCCGGTTCCCAGGCGAACGGCGGGTCGCCCGCCATGGCCCGTTCGAGGTCCCCGGTCAGGGGAAACACCGGGAAGACGACATGCTCGGCGGTTACGATGAAGTCGTGCATCATGCTCGGGAACGGAGCTTCGAAGTGCTCCGAGCGGGTCAGGACGCCGTCGGCGTCGACGGTCTGGTAGCCGACGTGCGGGCTGAACATGCCCGAGGCCATGTAGCCGAAGAACAGCATTTCGCCCGTCCCGGGATCGATCTTGGGATGCGCCGTCATGGGGCCTTCGAAGTCTCCACCGAACCGCCAGGCGCCGATGGAGTCGAGGGTTTCCGGGTCCATCTCGAACGGCGCATGGCCTTCCTCCAGCGCGAGCAGTCTGCCTCCGTGCCAGACGATGTTGGTGTTGGCGAGTCCGTCGCGCTCGGCGTCCGCGCCGGCCGGGTCGTCGGCGACCGGGTTGAACGGATCGATCAGACTCCTGCCCTCGCGTCGCTCGGCCTTCCACTTGCCCGTGCGCGCCCAGCGATTGCGGTAGCGCACCCGGCCGTCCTGGATGCGGAACATGTGCAACATGCCGTCTCCGGCGAACCAGTGGTGGTCGCCGCGGGGCGGGAACTGGGGATCCGGTCCGTTGCGGTAGTAGGTTACGTCGAGGTCGCGGGGCAGTTCGCCGCGCACGATCACGTCGTCGATGTCGCACTCCATGCGCAACGGCGCATAGTTGCCGCGGAGCTGGGGATGGTCGGGGTAGGGGGATGTCACGGCTTCTCTCGTCGTCTGCCTATCGGTGGAAGGTCCACTGTAGCTCAACGGCGCGGGGAAACGACATGGCCGTCACGAATCGTCCGCCGCGTAGCTCAGTGCCCCCATGTCCCACGCCTGCACCGGTGAGAACGCCGCGCGACCGCCCTCGGCGAACAGGCGTGTGAATCGGCTACCCGCCAGGGTCGGATAGATCCGTCCCGTGAGCGCCATACGGTCGTTGGCGTAGACCTCGATGATCGAAGCATCCAGGAACACCGTGAGCCGCAGCGTGTCGTCCGGATCGAGCGGGCAGGGGGCGGTCTGCACCGGCACGTCGCGTGGCGGTGGCGCCTTTGCGTAGATCGGAAAGCCCCGGAACACCGCCGGGTCGAGGCTGGAGCGTGTGGAGTCGATTGAGAGCGTGCGCGCGACGGCGTCGTAGACGATGCGGGTCTCCTCGATTCGGTTCGGCGCGGCGCGGACGCTCAAACCCACCCGCCGGGCACCCCAGGGCCGAATGGCGACTCGAAGTTCCACACGGTCGCCCGCCAATTCGGGGCAAAGCCGCTCGCCGCCGTCGAGCTCCATGGCTTGGGTCTCGCGGTGGTTGCGGCGCAGCAGCTCGAGTTCGCGCGCGGGTTCGATCATCAGCGCGCCGGGGCCCGCCGCCGTGAGTACCCGGGGCAGGGTCATGGTCGCGAATCGGTCCGTCCCAGGGCGGCGTTGGGGCGTTGCCCAGGCCCAGACGAGACGTCGCCCCATGTCGTCCACGAGCGATTCCGGCGCAAAGCACGCGCCGCCCGGATAGTTCATGCGGTGGTGGCTGTCGGGGATGAACGTGCCCGCCCGATGGCGCCCGAGGTAGTACCGGGCACCCCTGGGGTGGCTGATGCACAGGAGGACATGCTGATCGCCGAGTTTGAAGAAGTCCGGGCAGGCGCAATCCTCGTTGGCATCCGTCCAGTTGGGATTCGGGTTGTAGAACGGCCGCCGGTACTCCCATTGTTCGAGGTCATCCGACGTGAACAGGTAGGCGGTGTCGCGGATGTCGTGGGGTTTGACGCGGCCGCCCAGAATGACATGGTAGACCCCGTCGGCCAGCCACGCGTGGGGATCGAAGACCCGGTACACGTCGAAGTTCGCCTCCCCCCGCTTCGGTTCGACGATCACCGGGTTGGCGGGATGGCGCCGCCAGCGCAGGAGTTCGTCGTCTTCGGCGAAGGCGATGCAGATGCCGGCCCGGACACCGTAGTACACGAGGGCGGGAACGCCCTCCCGCGTGACCAGGGCGCAACCCGAGTAGATACCCTGTTCCGGGACATCGGGTTCGGGCTTCAGCGCCGGCGGATGGAGCTGCCAGTGCACCAGGTCGCGGCTCGATGCGTGGCCCCAGCAATCGCGACCGCGGGGCAACTCGGGATCCTGGTAGATGTAGAAGAGGTGGTAGCGACCCCGCCAGAACAGGCAACCGTTGGGGTCGAACGGAACGCACGGACCCTCGGGCGCCACGAAGTGGTAGCGCGGCACGTGGCGATCTTCGCGGGCGGACATGCTGCTATCGACGGCTTTCGTTCAATCGAGCGCTTCTTTGCGGTATTTTTCGCGCCGGGAGGAGGAGTCTAAGCCCAAGTGGAATACGAAGGGGCGCTTGCCGGCCTGAAAGTCCTCGACGTGGCCGGCACCATCGCCAGCGGCTATTGCGGCAAATTGCTCGCGGATCACGGTGCCGACGTGATCAATGTCGAGCCGCCTGCGGAAGGTTTCCCAACGCGCCGCGAGCCGCCGTTCATTCCGGGCGTCGAGGCCCCGGAGAACAGCGCCCTGCACGCGTATCTCAGCACCAACAAGCACAGTGTCGCACTCGCCGTCGGGGCCGAACCGGAGCGGCTGGCCGTCCTGGCCGAAGGCTCAGCCGTCGTCCTCGACGCGGGACGGTTCGACTGTCCCGATTTCCCGACGGCCGCACCCGATGTCGTCGTCTCGACCATCACCTGGTTCGGCCGCCATGGCCCGTATGCCGGCTTCAATGGCAGCGGCAGCGTCTGCTGGTCACTTGTCGGGATGGTCAGAAACGTCGGTCCCGAGGAAGGGCCGCCACTGGTCGCGGCCGGTTGCGGGGCGGAGATCGTCGGCGGTCTGACCGCCTACATCGGCACCCTGGGGCAGGTCATCGCCAGGCGCATGGGGAATGCCGCCGGCCCGGTGCGCCTGGATACCAGCATCCACGAAGCCAACCTGTGCTTCACCGAGGTCGGTGGGGTCGGCGGCTACCGCAGCGGGGCATCAACCGCTTCGCGCCCACCTATCCGTTGGGCGTCTACGCCTGCGCCGACGGCTGGCTCGGGGTGACGGCGCTGACGCCGCGGCAGTGGAAGAACTTCTGCCTGCTGCTGGCCATGGACCAGTACGCGGACGAACCGGGCTACCAGACGGCGATCGGTCGGTTGATGGACTACGACACGCTGGAACCGATCATCCGGCAGCGCGCCCTCAAGCGCTCGGCAGCCGAACTCGTCGAGCGCGGCCAAGCGCTGCGCATACCGTTGGCCCCGGTGCCGACCATGGAGGAGCTGTTCGGGGTCGACCAGTACGTCGCCCGCGGCGCGTTTGCCGACATCCATTGCGACGGCACCGAGTTCCAGGCGCCGGTGACGCCCTTCCGCCTCTTTGCGACCCCCGCCGTGCGCGGCGGCCGGGTGGCGAAGCTCGGTGAATCCAACGCGGAGCGGTTGACGTGAACCGCCCGGGCCTCCTGGCCGGCCTGCGCGTGGTGGATCTTTCCATGGGCTGGGCGGGACCGCTCGCGGCCCGTCATCTCGCCGACATGGGTGCGGACGTGATCAAGATCGAGGGGTGCGTGCGCTTCGACTGGTGGCGGGGCTGGGAGGCGACCCGGGAGTGGATCGACGACAACGGTGCCGAGAAGAGCCCGGCCTTCAACATGGTCAACCGCAACAAGCGGGACCTCACGCTCGACTTGTCGTCGCCGATCGGCAACGACCTGCTCAAGCGACTGGTCGCCATCTCCGACGTCGTGGTCGAGAACTATTCGGCGGGGGTGCTGCCGAAGCTGGGTCTCGACTACGGTGTGCTGTCGGTGGTGAACCCGTCATTGGTGATGATCTCCATGCCGGCGTTCGGCACCCGTGGTCCCTGGTCGAGCTACCGTGCTTACGGTTCGACGGTGGAACAGGCATCGGGCCTGCCGCATCTCTCGGGTGAAGCCGACTATCCGCCGACGATGGTGCACGTTGCGCTGGGGGACTCCGTTGGAGGTTTGAACGGTGCGGCGGCTCTGTTGACGGCGCTCTACAACAAGCACCGCACGGGTCGCGGCCAGCACCTCGACCTGTCGCAGTCCGAAGGCCTCTTCCCGCTCGGCGCGGAGGGCATCCTCGCGCAGGCGGTGAACGGCGAACCGCCGCCGCGGCGGGGCAACCGTTCGGCCCGGTACGCGCCCCACGGCGTCTACCCATGCGCCGGCGACGACGAGTGGATCGCCATCTGCATTCGCACCGAGGACGAGTGGTCCGCGTTCTCGTCATTCGCGGACATCGGCGACTATGGCGGCGTGGCCGATCGCCTTGACCGGGTCGACGAACTCGACCGCGCGGTGGCCGATTTCACGTCGGGTCAGGTGGCCGAGTTGCTGATGCTGGAACTCCAGCAACGGGGCATCGCCGCAGGTCACGTGGTCAGCGGCCTCGAACTCGGCACGGACCCGCATCTCGTCGCCCGTGGGTTCTGGAAGCTGATGGAGCGGGATCACGTCGGCGTGCTGCCGCACCCGGCACCGCCCTACCGGGTGGGCGAGGAGCCGTTCGACATCGACCGGCCGGCGCCCACCCTGGGCCAGCACAGCCGCGAGGTGCTCACCGAACTGCTGGGTCTGACCGATGCCGCTGTGGACGATTTGGAACGTCAGGGCGTCGTCGGCACGAAACCCCGGCTCCAGTAGCCTAGTGGTGATCGCCTCGTCGAGGCGTCCTTCCTTGACGGGTGGAGCACGGGAACGGTTGGCGATTGTAGTAGAGTCGTCCAGTCGCAAGCACCCGGACCGCCCGTCGAATCCATCCCATGAACGCGCCGCTCGACGGCATCCGCGTCATCGACGTCACCACGCGCTGGGGAGAACTCGCCGGTCGCGTGTTGGCGGAACTCGGGGCGGAGGTGTTCAAGGTGGAGCCGCCCGACGGCTGCGAGTCCCGGCGTCTCGGGCCTTTCGCACAAGACGCAGCGTCTGACGCCGAAGGCGAGTCGCTCTACTGGGCGTGCGTGGGGGCGGGCAAGAAGAGCATCGTCGTCGACGAGGTCGAACCCCTCCTCGCGGACGCGGACGTGTTCATCGAGTCCGGACGTCGCGCCGACCTGTCGGCGTTGTATCCCCAACTGGTCCATGTCTCGATCACGCCGTTCGGCTGCACCGGACCCATGGCGGAGACGCCAGCTGCGGAAGTCACGGTGGAAGCGGCCGGCGGCCTCGTCGGCCTGCAGGGCGACGGCGACCGGGAACCCCTGCCCATGGGCGCCATGCCCCAGGCGGCCTTCCACGCCGGCGTGCAGGCGGCGGCCGATGTCCTGGTCGCGCTCTTCGAACGCGACCAGTCCGGTCTCGGCCAGCACCTCGACGTGTCGGCCCAGGCCTGCGTGGTGTGGACGTTGATGAACGCCACCGGCTATCCGCCGAACACGGGCCGCAACCCGCCCTTCAGCAGCGAGTATCGCGCCCAGGTTCCCGCAGCCTCGACCCCGGCACCACGACTGCGCCTTCCCGGGCTCGTTTCGTGCCGAGACGGCCTGATACAGGTGCGTTTCCAGATGCGGGTCATCGGCGAGCGCACCTTCGACGGCCTGTTGCGCTGGGTGGAGGCATCCGATGCCGATGTTCCCGAGTCCGTCCGCGGACTCGATCTCAATGCCTGGATGGCGGCGCTCCGCAGGGGCGAGTTGGACATAGAGGCAGCGCAGGCGGCGGCGGATCTGATCGTCGACCTGCTGGCCACCAAGACCAAGCAGGAGATCCAGCAGTACTCGGCCGACCATGGCCTGACGGTGGCAGCCATTCACACCGTGCCTGACCTGCTCCGCGACCCGCATCTCGCTGATCGCGGCTTCTGGATCGGGACGCCGCGCAAAGGCCGCGGATCCCGTTTGATGCATGCCGGGCCTTTCGCACGGATGTCGCGCACGCCGCTTCGGCTGGACCGCTCTGTGCCCGCCTTGGGATCGTCCGCGCCACCGGGCCCTCGGCATCCGGCCGGGATCGAACCGCATCCCAGGGACGCTCCCTTCGCCGGTCTCAAGGTGGCCGACTTCAGTTGGGTAGGCGTCGGCCCGATGATCGGCAAGGCCTTGGCCGACCACGGCGCGACGGTTGTACGCATCGAGTCCGCCAGCCGAGCTGATCTGCTACGCACGGTGCCGCCGTTCAAGGACGGCGAGCCCGGGCTGGACCGGGCCCAGTTCATGGCCAACTTCAACACCTCCAAGCTGGGCATGACGGTGGATCTCAAAAACCCCCAGGGTCCAGGACTCGCGCGGCGCATGGCGGACTGGGCCGACGTCGTCCTGGAGAGCTACTCTCCGGGAACCATGGCGCGTTTCGGGCTCGACTGGGAGACGCTCGCAGCCGACCGTGACGACCTCGTCATGCTGTCCACTTCGATCCGCGGTCAGACGGGACGGGAACGGGGGTACTCGGGCTACGGTGGCCAGGGCGCCTGCATCGCGGGTCTGTACGAACTCGTCGGCTGGCCCGACCGGAATCCCTGCGGGCCCTGGGGCGCCTACACGGACTTCATTACACCGCGTTTCGGCATTTGCGCGGTGGTCGCGGCCTTGATGCACCGGCGACGCACCGGACTCGGCCAACACATCGATCTCGCCCAGGTGGAATGCGGCATCCGCTTCCTCGAGCCGCTGATTCTCGACTACGCGGTGAACGGCCGCGTGGCGGAACGTCTCGGCCAGGGATCACCGAGCCTCGACCCGCACGGCGTGTTCGCGTGTG
>JAGWBN010000019.1:16718-30571 GCA_021295875.1 Pseudomonadales bacterium | reverse complement strand
CTGGCCATCGCCTGCGGCAACGCCTTCGTGCTCAAACCCTCCGAGCAGGATCCGACGGTTCCCAACCGGTTGATCGAACTGCTTGCCGAGGCGGGTGCCCCGGATGGACTCGTGCAGGTCGTGCACGGGGGCCGGGAGCAGGTGGACGCGTTGCTCGAACATCCGGACGTGCGCGCGGTCAGCTTCGTGGGTTCCGCGCCGGTGGCCAAGTTGGTCTATGCCAAGGCCGCCGCCAACGGCAAGCGCGTACAGGCGCTGGCGGGCGCGAAGAACCACCTCGTGATCCTGCCAGACGCCAACAAGGAACAGGCCATCGCCAGTCTGGTCGGCGCGACCTGCGGTGCGGCGGGGCAGCGCTGCATGGCGATCAGCGCGGCGGTGTTGGTCGGGGACGCGGTGGAGTGGCTTGCCGACATCAGGGCGGCGATGGCGGCGGTTCGGCCGGGCCCCTGGGACGACGAGGGCGCGGCCTACGGGCCGCAGATCACCCGCGCCGCCCAGGCGCGCATCCTGGGCTCGATCGAGCGTGGCAAGGCGGAGGGCGCGGACTGCCTGCTCGACGGCAGTGATTGCGCGGTACCCGGCTATCCCGACGGCAATTGGGTGGGGCCGACGCTGTTCGCCGGCGTGGAGCCCGGGATGTCGATCTACGCCGAGGAGATCTTCGGCCCGGTGCTGGTCACGTCCAACGTCGCGACCCTGACCGAGGCGATCGAACTCGTAAACGCGAATCCCTACGGCAACGGGGTGTCGATCTTCACCTCGAGCGGTGGCGCGGCGCGGCGCTTCCAGCGCGAGATCCAGGTTGGCCAGGTGGGCATCAACATTCCGATCCCGGTGCCGTTGCCGTTCTTCTCGTTCACCGGCTGGAAGGACTCGTTCTTCGGCGACCAGCACGTCTACGGCAAACAGGCGGTGCGCTTCTACACCGAGACCAAGACGGTGACCGCGCGCTGGTTCGACGATGCGCCGGTGGCGGGTCCCAATATGACCATCAAGCTGGGCTGACGCGCGAACCCGATCCTCCCGGCGACCGTGAGATTCGTCCTACACCGGGTCGGGCCATTGTCGCCATCCATCCATGGCTGATCTCGCATGATTGAGGGCGGTGGCACGGGCGAGAGTCTGGCGATGGAACCGAATGAAGAGCGCGACCACGAACGGGTGCTGTGGCGCAGCCGGCGCGGCATGCTCGAACTCGATCTGCTGCTTGTGGACTTCGCCAAGGCCCGCTATCCGCTGCTCGCATCGGCCGACCAGGGCGCCTACCTGCGGCTCCTGGGCCTGGACGACTGGGTCATCTGGGATTGGCTGCAGCGGCGGTCCAAGCCCGCCCCGCCGTTCTGCCGGATCGTCGATCTGATCCATGCGTTCACGGGCGAGAACGAGCGCTCGCCGGACTGACGGGCGACCGACTGGCTTGGGGAGCGCGGGCGAGGCGATGAATCCGCATCGGGACGATGTGGACCTCGACTGGACGCCCGGTTGGGATTGGCTGGCGGGCGTCATCGTGGTTCACGGGCTGGTCGTGGTGCCCTGGATCTTGTGGCTGGGGCCCTGGCCGTTGATCCCGGCCGCGGTTTCGCTGTTGCACCATGTCCGTGTGTTCCGGCGTCGCGAAGCCTGGTGCTTCGCCTTGGTCGGTGAGCGGGCGGTGGTGTTCGAACCGGAGCGGGTGGATGGCACGCGGCGCCCGGCGCGGCTGCGGGGTCCGCCGTGGATGACCGAGCGTTGGCTCGTGGTGCGTACGTCCCGGCGGGTCCTGGTAGTACGCGCGGGGCGCTACGACGCGGCGCTTTTCGCCAGGTTGCGGCGTGCCTTTCTGGGGGATGGTGGTCGCCGCTGGAAAACGTCGAGGGGATCGGCCGCCGGGTAGATCACGCTGGGTACCGGATTGGGCGCAGGGCGCGGATAGTCGAGGGTGTAGTGCAGGCCGCGGCTTTCGTGGCGCATCTTGGCCGACCGGACGATCAACTCCGCCACGTGCACGAGATTGCGCAGTTCGATGAGATCGGGAGTCACCCGGTGGCGCGCGTAGTAGTCGTGGATCTCCTGCTTGAGCAGGTCGATGCGGTGCTCGGCCCGCTCCAGGCGCTTGTTGGTGCGCACGATGCCGACGTAGTCCCACATGAAGCGCCGCAACTCGGTCCAGTTGTGGTTCAGCACCACCTGCTCGTCGGAGTCCGACACCCGGCTCTCGTCCCAGTCCGGCGGGGAAAGTCGGGCGTGGGAAGGTCCATCGAGTCGGCGGCCGATGTCGTCCGCTGCCGACCGGGCGAACACCAGGCATTCGAGCAGCGAGTTGCTCGCCAGGCGGTTGGCGCCGTGCAGGCCGGTATACGCGGTCTCGCCGACGGCGTAGAGACCCGGTATGTCGGTACGGCTGGCGAGATCGACGATGACTCCGCCGCAGGTGTAGTGCGCCGCGGGAACCACGGGGATCGGCTCGCGGCGCATGTCGATGCCGAGGGCCAGGCACCGGGCGAGGATGTTCGGGAAGTGAGCTTCGATGAAGCCGGCGGAGCGATGGGTGATGTCGAGGTAGACGTGGTCGACGCCCAGGCGCTTGATCTCGTGGTCGATGGCGCGCGCGACGATGTCGCGGGAAGCGAGTTCGCCGCGTTCGTCGAAGCGGTCCATGAACGGGCTGCCGTCCGGCAGCAACAGTCTCCCTCCTTCGCCCCGCACCGCCTCGGAAACCAGGAACGAGGATGCCTCGGCATGGTAGAGACAGGTGGGATGGAACTGGTTGAACTCCATGTTCGCGACCCGACAGCCGGCGCGCCACGCCATGGCGATGCCGTCGCCCGTCGCGCCGTCGGGATTGCTCGTGTAGACGTACGCCTTGCTCGCACCGCCGGTGGCGAGCACCACGAACGCCGCCTCGAACACCTCCACCCGGTCGGTTTCCCGGTTGTAGACGTAGGCGCCGAGGACGCGGTTGCCGGTGTCGAGCCTGGTGGCGGTGATGAGGTCGACCGCCACGCGGCCGCTCTCGATGGTGATGTTCGGGTGCCTCGACGCCTCGCGGCTCAGCGTGTCGGCCATGGCGGCGCCTGTCGCGTCGGCGACATGCAGCACGCGACGGTGTGAGTGACCGCCTTCGCGGGTCAGGTGAGGAGCGTTTCCTTCCCGGTCGAAGCCGAGGCCGAGGTCCATCACATGGGCGATGCACTCGGGCGCGCGGGACACCGTGAAACGCACCACGTCCTCCACGCAGAGACCATCACCCGCGGCCATGGTGTCGGCGATGTGGGATTCGAAGCTGTCTTCGGCATCGGTGACCGCCGCCACACCGCCTTGGGCACGGTTGGTGGAGCCGTCGTGGATGGCGTCTTTGGACAGCACAGTGACGCGTGCGCCGTCCGCCAAGTGCAACGCCGTGGCCAGACCGGCCGCGCCGCTGCCGATGATGAGTACGTCGGTTCGCTGTCTATCCGGCAAGGGGGATACGAGGCGCTTCGCGCGCTCCACCATGTCAGTTCATGGACATCCAAGTATACTGCGCGGCGTTCATCCCAACCGCGACCTGAACGCGACCGCTTCGCGGTGTCGTTGCCGATGCCAAGGCGGCGCGCAGGGTCGGAGAGTCATCCGTTGTGCGTTCGGGGACGATTCGCGCCTGGGCCGACCGCCTGGGTAACGATACTGGTGTCTGTCGCACGCGGGGGATGCGGGTGGAGACCGTGTGAGCGCGGATACCGACAAGGAACTGGTCCGGCGCGCCCAGCGGGGCGACCGCATGGCGTTCGACCTGCTGGTCCTGCGTTATCAGCACAAGATGCACGGCCTGGTCACGCGCTACGTGCGCACACCCCACGACGTCGAGGATGTCGTCCAGGAGGCGTTCATAAAGGCCTACCGCGCCTTGCCCAGGTTTCGCGGCGAGAGCGCGTTCTATACCTGGCTGTATCGAATCGCGGTGAACACGTCGAAGAACCACCTGATGTCGTTGAGCCGTCGGCCCCGAAGCGTGGAGATCGACGCCGAGAACCAGGAGGCCGGCGAATTGGCGGAGGTCCTGCGTGAGACCGAGGATCCGGAATCGGCGTTGCGGCGGGACCAACTGAAGGAGGCCGTGGACGAGGCCATAGCCGACCTGCCGGAAGATTTGCGGGCTGCGCTAACTCTTCGCGAGTTTGATGGTCTAAGCTATGAACAGATTGCCGATGTCATGGACTGTCCGGTGGGGACGGTGCGCTCACGCATATTCCGTGCCCGGGAAGCTGTGGACGAGCAGATACGCCCCCTAGTGGAACGACGCCGGGCGTCGAGAGCGGAGGTTTGAGGATGTCGAAGTCGATGCAAGAGTCATTGAACGAGGCACTCTCCGCGGCCGTCGACGGCGAGGCCGAGGAGTTGGAACTGCACCGCGTTCTGAACGCCGCGGACAAGGATCCCGAACTGCGCGCCAAGTGGGAGCGCATGCACCTGATCGGCAGCATCGTCCGGGGCGAGACCACGCGTCCCAACACCGAGGGTCGCGTGCTGGACATCGACGACGATCCTGCAGACGAGCCGATGCTGTCCGACCGCCCCAGGTACGCGGGCGGGTCCGGACGATGGGTCGGGCCGGTGACCGGTGTCGCAGTCGCCGCAGCGGTCGTGGTTGCCGTGGCCTTGGACGTCGTGGACGGGGGCGAGGGTGTCGACGGGCCGCTCGTCGCGGCGCAAGCGCCGGATTCGTTCAACCCATCCTCCGGCTTGGCTTCGGCCACGTCGGACCCTGCCGACGCGCTGGTCGATCCTGACACGCCGGCGCTCGCCGCCGTGTCGGAGCTTGACCCGGTGCCTTCCAAGGCCGACCTGGCAAGGGCGCACGACTACCTGGTGCAGCATGCGCAACACGCCTCCTCCCCGACGCGTGGGCCGGGCATGCCCCACGTCAAGGTGCTCACCGTGAGCAACACGCAAGACGAAGCGCGGTGAGCGGTCGGCGCATTCGTGCCGGACCCTTGAGCGGGGTGCTCGGGTCGGTCTTGGCTTTCGCATCCGTTGGCGCCGATGCCCAGGTAGAGGGCATCGATCTTCTCGAACGATCCCCGAGCGAGTGGATCGAGACCATGGAGTCGGCATTTCGCAGCCTCGACTACGATGGCGTGTTCAGCTACTACGCCGTCAGCCGCTCGGAACTGCAGCTGACGGGCCTCGGTGGCCAGCGAACCTTCGGTTTCGGACTGTCCTTCAATGCCAAGCTCGCCACGTTTCGCATCGTCCACAAGGTGGTCGACGGCGTCGAACGGGAGCGCATCGTAGGTCTCGATGGTCCCCATCGCGAGATCGTGCGCACGGGCGACGAGATCGTCTACGTGCTGGAGTCGGGGGACGAGCTGTTGAATCTCGACGAAACGATGCCGGGACCGTATGCCCGCAACCTGATGGTCGGATCCCTCGACACGGGCGACCATTACCGCATGGAGATTGTCGGCGGTGGCCGGGTCGCGGGGCGAAGAGCGGTACAACTGGACATCATCCCGGTCGCGGGCGACCGCTTCGGCCACCGTTTCTGGTTGGACGAAGCAACCAGTCTTCTGCTGCGTTCCGAGTTGCGTGACACCTCCGGCAGGGAGCTCGAAATGATGCAGTTCACCTCGTTGCGAGTTGGCAACGAGGTGGCCCTCAAGGATCTCGAGCCCAGGATCGACGGCGTCCGGGTCACCCGCGAGCACCGAGTGTCGGCGCTTGTCGATACGACGGCGGCCCGATGGGCAGCGCATTGGTCGCCACCGGGGTTTCAGGTCACCAGCGCGGATGTGCGGCGCCCGCGCAACAGGCCGAAGGACGTGGACGTGCTCACCTTCAGCGACGGACTCGCCTCGTATTCGGTGTTCATCGAGACGATGCCCGAAACGGGCGCTGGCAGCGTGACCACGCGCAACGGGGCCACCGTCGTCCTCACCCATTTGGCCCAGTGCGAGAGCGGCGATCACCTGGTGACCGTGGTGGGGGAGATCCCGGACAACACGGCGCGTCAGATTGCTGCGGGATTCTGCCAGAAGCCCTCGAGCCGTCCAGGAGCGATCCCAAGCGTTGTTCGAAATGCAACCTGCGTGTGAACATCAGCGCCGCTCAAGGAACCTAGTGGTGTGTTCCACCACTCGTTCCTTGCAGTCGAGCCAGGCTCTTCGTGGCAGGCACCGGCGAGTGTCCCGAGGGGAATCGCGGCAGCGCGACGCCGATGCCGGCCGACTTTCTCGTCGGGGTACGGTGCGTTGCGTCGGGGGCCAGAAGGCGGTCGTCTTCGACGCCGCGACCTGCGCTGGCTGCGACGGGCGCTGCGGCGTGTCCCTTGCCCGGTTGGATGCGCTTTCCGTGGACACCGATCTGCCGCTCGGTTCGCGCGTCGCCGTCGAGGTTCCCGTACGCGCTCTACTGGCGAAGACTGCGTTGGTATTGGGTTTGCCGACGACTGCGACGGTTGCGGCTGCCCTCGCGGCTGGCCCGTGGGGGGATTGGCTCGTGCCCGTTGCGCTGCTGATCAGTGTCGCCGGGGTCGTGATCATGGGACGATTCGCCCGATCTGGCGACGCGCTGGAGACTTGCCGTGGATGAACGCGCGCCCCACGTCGGCCGGATTCGGAACTTCTCCATCATCGCCCACATCGACCACGGCAAGTCCACCCTGTCCGACCGCTTGATCCAGTTGTGCGGGGGCTTGAGCGAGCGCGAGATGGCGGACCAGGTGCTCGACTCCATGGAGATCGAGCGCGAACGGGGCATCACCATCAAGTCCCAGTGCGTCACGCTCGACTACGTCGCCCGGGACGGCGAGCGCTACCAGTTGAACTTCATCGACACGCCGGGTCACGTGGACTTCAGCTACGAAGTGTCGCGATCCCTCGCCGCCTGCGAGGGCGCGCTGCTGGTGGTGGATGCGGCACAGGGCGTCGAGGCCCAATCGGTGGCGAATTGTTACACGGCCATCGAGCAGGGACTCGAGGTGCTGCCGGTGCTGAACAAGATCGACTTGGTGCAGGCGGACGCGGCGCGGGTCTCGGGACAGATCGAGGACATCATCGGCATCGCCGCCGACCAGGCCCTGGCGATCAGCGCCAAGACGGGTCAAGGCGTCGAAGGCCTGCTGGAGAAGATCGTAACGGGTATTCCGGCGCCGGGCGGCAACGCGGACGCACCGTTTCGAGCGTTGATCGTCGACTCCTGGTTCGACAACTACCTGGGCATCGTGTCCCTGGTCCGCGTCTTCGACGGTCGCGTGGCCATCGGCGACAAGGTTCTCGCCAAGACCGTGGGGAAATCCCACCGCGTGGACGAGATCGGCGTGTTCACCCCCAAGCGGGAGCGTCGCGAGACGCTTCAGGCTGGGGAAGTGGGTTGCGTCGTGGCCGGCATCAAGGACATCCGCGGGGCGCCCGTGGGCGACACCCTCGTCGCCGCCGACCGTGCCGAGGTCGATCCCGTGCCCGGGTTCAAGACGGTCAAGCCACAGGTGTTCGCGGGCATGTTCCCGGTGAATTCCGAGGACTTCGAGAACTTCCGCGATGCGTTGGCGAAATTGACCCTGAACGACGCTTCGCTGTTCTACGAGGCGGAGAACTCCGACGCCTTGGGGTTCGGTTTCCGATGTGGATTCCTCGGTATGCTGCACATGGAGATCGTCCAGGAACGCTTGGAACGGGAGTACGGCCTGGACCTGATCACGTCGGCGCCCACGGTGGTCTACGAGGTGGTCCTGCGTTCCGGCGAGACCCGGCAGATCGACAATCCGTCCGCGCTGCCGGAAGCCGCCTCCATAGCCGAGATGCACGAGCCGGTGGCGGCGGTGAACATCCTGACCCCCCAGGAGCATGTCGGTGCCATCATCAATCTCTGCGTCGGCCGCCGCGGCGTGCAGAAGGGTATGCGCTTCACCGGTGGCCAGGTGTCCATCGACTACGAGATCCCCCTCGCCGAGGTCGTCTTGGATTTCTTTGATCGGCTGAAGTCGGTGAGTCGTGGATTCGCCTCCCTCGACTATGGATTCTCCCACTTCAGTGCCGCGCCGTTGGTGCGCTTGGACATCCTGATCAACGGCGAGGGCGTCGATGCGCTGGCGCTGATCGTGCATCGCGACGAGGCCCAGCGAAAGGGCCGCGAACTCGTCCGAACGATGAAGCGCGTCATCCCGCGACAGATGTTCGACATCGCCCTGCAGGCGGCCATCGGCAGCCAGATCATTGCCCGCCAGACCGTGAAGGCGTTGCGCAAGAACGTCACCGCGAAGTGCTACGGCGGCGATGTCACGCGCAAGAAGAAGCTGCTGGAGAAGCAGAAGGAAGGCAAGAAGCGCATGAAGCAGTTCGGTCGCGTGGAGATACCTCAGGAAGCCTTCCTGGCGGCGCTCAAGGTGGAAGGGTGACCCGCGCCGGCGAACCCGCGTCGACCAACGAGGATCCGCCAGGAGGCCTGACCGCCATTGGCGACCTCGAGTGCAAGCTGGGCTATGTCTTCAAGCAACGGGAACTGCTGACCCGGGCGCTGACCCACCGGAGCGCGGGGGCGGACAACCTTGAACGACTGGAATTCCTGGGCGACGCGGCGCTGGGTTTCGTCGTCGCCCGGGAACTGTTCGCCTCGGCGCGCGACGCCCAAGAGGAACGGCTGACGCTGATGCGTGCCAGCCTGGTCAAGGGCGAGACCTTGGCGGAAGTAGCCCGGGTAATCGGCTTGGGCGGCCATCTCAATCTCGGCGAGGGCGAGCGCAAGACCGGCGGTGCCGACCGTGCCTCGATCCTCGCGGACGCCCTTGAGGCGGTGTTCGGTGCGATTGCCTGCGATGGCGGCATCGAGTCGGTGGCCGAGGTCGCCCGCAGGCTGCTCGGTTCCCGTCTGGCCAACGTCGGCGACGGCGAGTTGCGCGACTCGAAGACGCGGTTGCAGGAGCATCTCCAAGCCAACGGCCTGGGTCTGCCGGAATACGTGGTCGTGGCCACGGCGGGCGAGGACCACGCGCCGGTGTATACCGTGGAATGCACGGCGCAGGGCGTCCGCGGCCGCGGCGAAGGACGCAGCCGGCGGGAAGCCGAGAAGCACGCCGCCTCCAGCGTGTTGGCCGTTCTCGGCCCGGCCACCGGCGACGTTTGACGTGGACCGCGAGGCTAGCCCGGTACCCGACCGTTCGTCCGGCGTGGCGCGGTGTGGCCACGTGGCGCTGGCCGGCCGCCCCAACGTCGGCAAGTCGACGCTCATGAACCATCTGCTCGGGCGCAAGCTCAGCATCACATCGCGCAAGCCGCAGACGACCCGTCACGCGCTCATTGGGGTGCTGACCGAGGGCTGCGCGCAGATCGTGTTCGTCGACACGCCGGGCGTCCACGTCGCCGACGGTCGGGCGCTCAACCGCTACATGGTGCGCCAGGCCCTGACGACGCTTTCGGAAGTGGACCTCGTGCTGTTTCTCGTCGACGCGCAGGGTTGGCGGCGCGGCGACGAGACCGTCCTGCGACGCATCGAGGAATCCCGTACGCCGTGCGTCTGCGTCATCAACAAGATCGACCGGCTCGATGACAAGCAACGCCTGCTGCCGCTGATCGACAGGCTTCGCAAGCTGCTCGACTTCGAGGCGATCGTGCCGGTGTCGGCACTGCGCAACATCGCCCTGGAGGAACTCACCGGGGTGATTGTCGACGGCCTCCCCGAGGGCGGGCACCTGTTCCCCGACGATGCCGTGACCGATCGCCCCTTGGAGTTCCTGATCGCCGAGACCGTGCGCGAAAAGGCCACGCGCCGCCTCGGCGCGGAGCTGCCGCACCAGACGGCGGTGGTGGTCGAGAGGCTCGTCGCCGCCGACGGTTGTACGGAAATCGACGCGGTGCTATATGTCGAACGCGAGACCCAGAAGGGGATCGTCGTCGGCAAGGGAGGATCGATGCTGAAGTCCATTGGCGAGGATGCCCGCAAGGACATCGAACGGCTCATCGGCGGCAAGGCGATGGTCAGGCTCTGGGTCAAGGTGGATCGGCGCTGGAGCGACCGCGCCGATGCCCTGCGACGCTTCGGCTATCGATGATCTCTCCAGTCGATAGGCAACCTGCCTTCGTTCTGCACCGGCGTGCGTTCCGGGAGAGCAGCCTGCTTGTCGAACTGCTCACCCGCGACTTCGGCCGCGTCGGCGGTGTGGTGCGTGGCGCCAAGGGCTCGCGCGGGCAACGCCCGGAAGTCGAGCCCTTCGGCGAACTGGCGGTGACCTGGCGCGGCCGAGGTGAACTGGTGACGGTGGTTCGATCCGAATCCGTCCATCCCCGGCGACTGACGGGCGATGTGCTGTTCGCCGGGCTCTACGTCAACGAACTGCTGGTCAAGACCCTGGGGCGCGAGGAACCGGTCGGCATGGTGTTTCAGAACTACGGGGACGCACTCTCCAGCATGCAGTCCTCAGCCGACATCGAACCCGCGCTACGGACCTTCGAACGTCGTTTGCTGGACGAACTGGGATATGGCATCGCGTTCGACTTCGACGTTCACAGCGGCAAGCCGATCAAGCGTGAGAAGACCTACCGCGTGGTCGATGGCGAGGGATTCCGCGAGGTCGAGGCACCTGGCACGAGCCGGGGTTCCGACGGCTCGGCCACACTGGTGTTGAGCGGTCGCGAGATCGCCGCCATCGCCAGCGGCGAGTTCGCCGACCGTTCGGTGCGACGCGCGGCAAAGCAGGTTCTGCGACGCGCCATCAGGCTTCGCTTGGGGGGCCGACCGCTGACCACGCGGCGCCTGTTCGCGGCCAGCGCGGCGCGGGCCTAGTGCATGGTCGCGCTCGCCCGCCACTTGACGCCGGACGGGGAGACGGACTTCGACGTCCTACTCGATCAAGCCTCGGGGCTGTCGTCGGCGCGTCGGAAGACGGCTGAACAGATATTCGCGCTCATCGTCGACGGCGAGTCGCGCAAGCGCGGCTTGGAAGTCGTCGAACAGCTCCTTGGGCTGAAGATGGACGTTGTCACCGTGATCGCCGGCATGGCGATGTTCGCCGTGCAGCGCGGCGACATCGACCTTCAGCGGTTGCCGGACGAAGTCGCCGCGCTGGTCGCCGCCGTCCTCAGGCTGTCGTCGACCGAGGTGCTTTCCTTGAGCGACTCGGCAGTGCTGTCGAGCGAATCCAAGAGTCAGACGGACAACGTACGCCACTTGCTCATCGCGCTCATCGATGACCCGCGGGTCGCCGTGGTGAAACTGGCGGAACGCGTGGTGACCCTGCGCGCCGCCAAGGAGATGGATTCCGTCAGCCGCGAATTGGTGGCGCGCGAAGCCATGGAATTCTACGCGCCGCTCGCCAGTCGGCTTGGCATCTGGCAATTGAAATGGTCCCTCGAAGATCTCGCCTTTCGCTATCTCCACCCGGAGGACTACCAGGAGATCGCAGCCAAATTGGACGCACGTCGAGAGGCCAGGGAACGGCAGGTCGAAGCGATTCGCCAGGACTTGGAGTTTCGGTTGGCTGCCGCCGGGATCGATGCCGAGGTGCACGGCCGGGCGAAGCACATCTACAGCATCTGGCGGAAGATGAGGGAGAAGTCGATCGACATCGCGGATGTGCACGACGCTCAGGCTTTGCGGGTGGTGGTGGACAGCATCGACAAGTGCTACCGCGTCCTCGGCGTGGTTCACACGTCCTGGCCGCATATCCCCACCGAGTTCGACGACTACATCGCCAACCCGAAGGAAAACGGCTATCGGTCCATCCATACGGCGGTGATCGGCCCGATCGGTAAGACGCTGGAAGTGCAGATCCGCACGCAGGAGATGCACGACGAATCCGAACTCGGCATGTGTGCGCATTGGGCCTACAAGGATGGCGGTCAACCCGCTGGTTCGGACGGCGCGCTGCAGTCGGGGAAGATGGACTGGCTCAGAAGCGTGTTGGAGTGGCACGACGGTCTGGGTTTCCGATCCGACGGCATGTACCAGAGCCACGACCGAATTTTCGTGTCGACGCCCCAGGGTCACGTCCTCGATCTCTCTCCCGATGCGACACCGGTGGATTTCGCCTACCGAATTCACACCGAGGTGGGGCATCGGTGTCGGAGCGCACGCGTGGATGGTCGGCAAGTGCCTCTGAATCGCCGACTGTCCACGGGCGAGTGCGTCGAGATCGTCACGGACGACGAGGAGCAACCCCGTCGGGAATGGTTGAATCCTGCTCTCGGCTACGTCAATACTTCGCGGGCGCGAACCAAGATTCAGGCCTGGTTCCGCAACCAATTGGCGGAGTCGAACATCAACGCCGGACGTGCCTTGCTGGAGGAAAGCGCCTCCAGGTTGGGATTGTCGAGCAATTTCGGCGAACTGGCCGAGCACGCCGGCTACGCATCGGAGGACGATCTGTTCATGGCGGTGGGCGTGGGCGATCAACTGGTGATAGACCTCGTCAAGTTGGTTGCCAATATCCGCGGTCAGTCGAGTGGTGTTGGCGTTTTGGACGAGCCCCTGGCGAGTACCGGGGTATTTCAGGGGATCGTTGTCCGCGGCCGCGACCGCGATGGGCTACTTCGTGACATCGCCGCCGCCATTGCCGAACTGTCCATTTCGGTTGTCGCCACCAATGCGCGGGCGGAGGTGCCTGGCGAGAGCGCCAAGCTGTCGCTTGAACTGCATGTGTCCAGCCTTGCCGAACTCGCCCGCGCCATCGACCACATCCGGCGCGTACCGGATGTGAGCGATGTACGACGCGGCCGCGCCGACCGCGAGGCGGATTGAGCCATGCGACGCGTAGCTGAATTCGTCAGTCGTCTCTGTTGCACCGGCGAACGGACACCGTGAGGATCATTCTCTTGGGGCCGCCGGGCGCCGGCAAAGGTACGCAAGCGGCATACATTTGCGGCAAGTTCGGCATTCCTCAGGTTTCCACCGGCGAAATGTTGCGTGCCGCGGTCGCGGCCCGGACCCCGGTTGGGCTGAGAGCAAGGCGGGTCATGGACGCCGGAGAGCTTGTCGCCGACGACATAATCGTCGACCTCGTCAAGGAACGAATTCGGCAACCGGATTGCCGAAACGGTTTCCTGTTCGACGGATTCCCCAGAACCCTTCCACAAGCGCAAGCCGTGGTCGATGCCCGGATCACCATCGATCATGTGGTCGAAATACGTGTGTCGGACGCAGGTGTTGTCGAGCGGATTTCGGGCCGTCGGGTCCACGAGACCAGCGGCCGCATCTATCACGTGACTTTCAACCCGCCAACGGTAGAGGGTTTGGACGACGAGACGGGCGAGCAACTCGTTCAACGCGACGACGACCGCGAGGAGACGGTTCGCGAACGATTGCGCGTCTACCATACGGAGACCCATCCACTCGTTTCCTTCTACGAGCGCCTTTCGGATACGACGAACCTGCGTTTCTCTGCGGTGGATGGCTCGGGTTCCGTCGAACAGATCAGTGAAGCGATTTCCGCTGTTCTGAACGCGCGTTAGACCGTCGGTGATCGCGACGCGCAAACACGAGGATCGCCGTTACGAAAAAACCCCAAGATGCCGGTGGACTTTCGTCTGCGATCAAATATCATTCGCGTGCACATTGCCGGAAGGAAAACGGGAGAGCCGCCATGGCGAGAGCCAAATCTGACGTGGCGAACACACCTGCCAAGAAACGTCGCGGTCGCCCGCCGAAGGCGAAAGCAGAACCCGCTGCGCCAAAACGACGGGGACGCCCACCGAAGTCCGACGCCGAACCAGCCGCGCCAAAACGCCGCGGCCGTCCGCCGAAGGCGAAGGTCGAGGCGGCTGCGCCGAAGCGCCGCGGACGACCTCCGAAGGCGAAGGTCGAACCAGCCGCGCCGAAACGCCGCGGCCGTCCGCCGAAGGCGAAGGTCGAGGCGGCTGCGCCGAAGCGCCGGGGCCGTCCGCCGAAGGCGAAGGTCGAGGCGG
>JAGWBN010000019.1:0-16634 GCA_021295875.1 Pseudomonadales bacterium | reverse complement strand
TGCGCCGAAGCGCCGGGGTCGTCCGCCGAAGGCGAAGGTCGAGGCGGCTGCGCCGAAGCGCCGGGGTCGTCCGCCGAAGCAACAGGCGGCGACAAACGGGAAAAGGATTTCGGTTTCGCCTGCGACCGCTCGGGCGGAACGGGCCGCAACTCGCGCCAAGGAAGTCCTTAAGGGTGAACGGCAAAAGTTGGCGGCGGCGAAGGAACGCAACGTCGAAGCGCGGACCAAGTGGCGCGCGACGCGCAGCGCGACGGACAAGGCCGCGGTGAAGCGAGCGCGTGTGACCATCAAACGCATCACCTCGCAGGTTGCCAAGGCTCGCGACAAGGCACGGACAGCGACGACGCGGGCAATTGAGTTGCAGTCCGCTGATCGGCTAAGTGAGAGGATCAGGACCATCGAAGCCGGGCTCGAACGGGCGAACGCCGTGGCCGCAACACTTATCGATGCACGGGTTCAAAGAGCGACGGAAACCTACGCGCGAAACAAACGCGCCCAAGTCGAACGTGTCGAGGCGAGAAAGGCGAAAAAGCGCGCCGTGGCGGCGGAGAAAGCCATCGCGGAATTGCGTAGCGGCAAGCCTCGGAAACGCAAGCGCAGGGCTCGGACGTCCAAGAGCGACTCGTAGCGCCCGTCAGTGAAATGCAACCTGACCGTTAACGTTGGCCCCGCTCAAGGAACCTAGCGTCCCGTCAACCCCCGAATGTCGGGGCTTGGCGCCGTGCCCGGCGTCAAGGGACTCCTTCGCGGAACGGGTGCGCGGCGACACCGGGTAGCACAATCGCACTGACCTGATCTCCTTCGTGCAGGTCCCCATGATCGTCGTCGACGACGATCAGACAGTTGGCATCGGCAAATGTCGCAAGGCGGTTGGAGTGCTGGTCGCCGGTTGCGGTAACCCGCAATTCGCCGTCCTTCGTTCTGAGAATGCCGCGTACGTATTCGCGCCTGCCGCGCGAGTGCTTGATGTCGCCGTCGAGCACAGCGGGCAGCATCATCGGCGGCGCGAGCTCTAACCCGACGAGAAGGTCGATGGCGGGAGCGACGAACAGCAAATAGGTGACGATGGTCGAAACCGGATTGCCGGGCAGGCCGAAGAACAGGGCATCCCCGATTCGTCCGACGGCCAGCGGTTTCCCGGGTTTGAGGGCGACTCTCCAGAAGTCCAGGTTGCCCATGTCCTCGACCACCGACTTGACGTAGTCGGCGGTTCCCACGGAGACGCCCCCGCTGGTCACGAGGATGTCGGCGCGGGCGGCAGCTCGTTCGAGTGCGTCGCGGATCCTGCCGGGCCTGTCCGGGAGACGACCCATGTCCATGGTGTCGACCGCCTTTTCCCGCAGTAGGGTCAGCAGCGCGAACCGGTTCGAGTCGTAGATCTGTCCTTCGGCCAGTGGCGTGCCGGCGTCGGCGAGTTCGTCGCCCGTGGAAAACACCGCGACGCGGACCCGGCGCTTCACGGGCACGCTTTCGATCCCGCACGCGGCCAGCCAAGTCAGGCGGTAGGCCGTGAGATGCGTTCCCGACCTGCAGACGAGATCGCCCCGGCGCACGTCCTGGCCGCGACGGCGCACGTTCTGTTCGGTTCGGATTCTCACCTCGGTGTGCGCGATGCCGCCATCGACGGCGACCTCCTCCTGGACGACCACGGCATCCGAACCCCTGGGCATGACGGCCCCGGTGAACACGCGGATCGCGGTCGTGGAACCCTTGATCGTCTTGCTGGCGGGTCGTCCGGCGAGGCTTCGGTCGATGACCTCGAAGCGCTTCTGCCCATCGAAATCGAGGCCCTCGGCGTTGACCGCGAAACCGTCCATGGCGGAGGAGTCGAACGGCGGCAGATCGATGGGGGCGGGGACATCGGCTGCCGACACGCGTCCCACGGCATCCGCCAAGACGACATCCTCGATCTCGGCGACCGGCGTTGCTAGCGCCGCCAGTTTCCGGAACGCAAGGTCAACGTTTAGCATGGGGTCATGAGTCAAGACATGAACCTGCTGGCCATCGAAACGACCACGGACATCTGTTCCGTGGCCCTCTTGACGGACGGGTGTTGGTTCGAGCATACCCGCTCGGCACCCCGCCTGCACAATCGCCACGTTCTCGCGATGATCGACAACATCCTCGAGGCGGCCGCGATCGCCCGCCGGCAGATCGACGTCATCGCCTTCGGTGCCGGGCCAGGGTCGTTCACCGGTGTGCGCATCGCCGCAGCCGTGGCGCAGGGCATCGCCCTGGCGGTGGGTGCACGCACGCTGGCGGTTCCCAGTTCCACGGTCGCCGCCGAGTGCGTGCGCAGGCTGGACGGTCGTCGCGGCGAGATCACGGTGGCGCGCCCGTGCCGACCCGGGCACCACCATGTGTCCCGCTTCAAGCTCGCGCAGGACAACGTGGACTGTCTCGCGTTCGACCGGGTCGCCGTGGTGGATACCTCGTCGTCCGCGGTCGTCGATGCGGCACGGTTGGCACCGAACGCCCGCGTCGTGGGCCGGCTCGCCCTCGGCCGCATCGCCGAGGCGGCCGCGCCCGAGCAGGCTTTGCCGTTCTACGTCGAGGGTGACAGCCCGTGGCGTTCGGTGGACGACGCTTGACTCGTCCCGTGTGCGGCACCGAAACCGACCGAGACGCACCCGCCTTGGGCGACCTTCGGCTACCGTCGCTCGAACGGCGTTTGCGACAGGGCCGACGCCTGCCGCTCGCCCGGGCGTGCGGTGCCGGACCAGGGGTTCACGTTCATGATGCGCTGGCCGGATGGGGCACCGACGGCCTGGTGTTGGCGATGCTGGGCTGCGTCGTGCACATGAGTGAACGCCAGCCGTCAATCCACCGCATCCTCGCACGGCGGCTGGAACGGTACGACGGGGAGACAACGGTCGCCTGCCACCTAGAAGACGCCCGCGACAGGTGGCGCGAAGGTGGGAGCTTTGATGTCATCTACCTCGATCCGATGTTCGGCGAGCACCCGAAGACGGCGTTGCCGGCCAAACACATGCAGGTTCTGGCCGAACTCGCGGACACCTTCGACGACGATGAGGTCACTCGGCTGATCGATCAGGCGCGTGCGGCTGCGTCGTCCCGGGTCGTGGTCAAGCGCCGCGCATCCGCCGCGCCCTTGGGTCGTACCGCTTGGTCGGTGGCTGGCCGCACCGTACGTTACGACGTGTATGCGGGCTAGCCCGCCTTCCTCGGCATCACTTGCGCGCCAGAATGAGGCGCAGTTCCTCCGCCACCACCCGCCGCCCGGCATGCACCACCGAGGTGATCCGATCGTCGAACGACAACCCGCCGCCGGGCAGCGTCCTCACCATGCCGTGGCGGACGAGTTGCTCCAGGAACTGGGTGAACAACTCGGGGTCGGCGAACTCGGGCGTATTGATGCCGTGGAGGCGCACGTAGCGTTCGGCGATGGCGACGCATTCCGCCAACCAGGTTTCGGCGTCGAGCGTACCGATGCCTTCGCGGTCGAGCAGCGCCACGCCGATGTAGAAGCGTTCGACGATGGGCACGACCAGATTGCCGAGCAACCGAAGCCTGAGTTGTGCGCGGGCGTCGTTGGGCGCGATGTAGGTGCCGCGCCGACGCTCGACCAGGCCGAGCGCCTCGAGATGTCCGAGCCAGCGATCCGCGGATTCGGGACGGGCGTGCAGTTCGTTCGCCACATAGGGATAGAGGTCGTTGAACACGCGCCTCAAGACCGCGCTGCGCACGGCGCGCCGAGAGTTCAGGAGGCACGCGATGAGCGAGGGTGCCGCAACCACGTGCAGAACGTTGTTCCGGTACCACGTGTTCGGTGCCGAGCCGTGGACGAGGATGTCGTTGCCCGAGGCGGTGCGCCCTGCGTCGTCGGCGACACCCGGTTCGCGTTCGAGCAGACCGAGCGACTCGACATGGCGAATGATGTCGCCGGTCGGGGCGCCGGTGACGCCGTGGTCCGTGTCGTCGGCGTGGCGCTCTATCAATTCCCGGTAGAGGTCGACGCGCATGGCCAGGTCGGCTTCGTCGATGGCATCGCGCGGCGTGGCCAGGGTCGCCAGCGCCACGAGATCGACGGCGTTGACGAACGCGCAGGCGTTCACGGCCTCGAGGACCGCCTCGCCGAGGGCCCGGGCCGGATCCGCATCGGCGCAGCCGTCGAGGAATTCGGCGAGGTGGATGGGCTTGCCGAAGCACACCCGCGCGGTGCCGAACGACTCCCGTACGAGGTTCAGGTTGCGCAGCACACCGGCCACGGTCTCGCGCCTCTTGGAGGCCCCGCCGAGCTCCGCGAGATAGGCATCGCCCTCGATGATCTTCTCGTAGCCGATGTAGACAGGCACGAAGATGATCGGCCGCGGCATGCCGCGGCGGTGGGCGTCGATGGTCATGCGCAGCATGCCGGAGCGTGCCGGCAGCAGGCGACCGGTTCGCGAGCGCCCGCCTTCGACGAAGTACTCCATGGCGTGGCCTCGGCGAAATACGCGGTAGACGTACTCGGAGAACACGGCTGCGTACACCCGGTCACCGCCGAAGTGGCGACGCATGAAGAACGCGCCGCCGCCGCGTAGAATGCGGCCGACGACGGGCAGGTCCAGGTTGTCGCCGGCGGCGATGTGCGGAAGCATCAGGCCCCGGTGGTAGAGCACGTACGACAGCAGCAGGTAGTCGATGTGTGACCGGTGGCAGGGCGTGTAGACCAGCGTGTGGCTCTCGGCTAGCGCTTCGAAGTTCGCGAACCCGGTGATCTCGACGCCGTCGTAGATGCGGTGCCAGAACCAGGTGAGAAGTCGGTCGAGCAACCGGATCGCGGGATAGGACACGTCGGCGGCGATGTCGTACGCCGCGCGCCGGGCGGCACGTTCCACGCGTGCCCGTCCCGCGCCATCCCCCACCGCGTCGTCCACCGCGCTGGCGACTGCCGGGCTGCGCAGGATCTGTTCGACCAGGCTGCGCCGGTGGGACAGGTCGGGACCGAGGGCGGCGACTTTCTGATTGCGGAACTTCACGCGCAGCAGCCGGGCGGTGCGCCGCGTCGCCAAGGCTTCCGACTCCCCGGGGCGGACGATCTTGCCCCAGTCCAGGGGGTCGCCGAACCCGACGAGGATGTCCCGGCGGTTGGCGACGAGGATCAGGAACCGCCGCAGGCCGGAGGAAACCGCCCAGCCTTCCGAGAACAGCGCGCGGATCCACGACCGGTCCTTGTTGGCTGCTCGACCCCAGAAGATCGATACCGGGACCAGGATCGTCGGCGTCGTGGCACCCTCGGCGAGCCGGGCGACGATGCGGCGCATCCGTGCGGACGGCTCGAGCATCGTGTTGCGGCGACGCCAACCGGCCGGTCGGTTCAGGAAGAAGAACCGGCGTGTCTCGTCGAAGTGCGCGACGGGATCGAGAGGCGAGGCGAGCCCATGGCTCTCGGCGACGATGTCGAGCAGCACCACGTCGGTCAGCGAACGGCTGTGCAGGGCGTAGACGATGGCTCCGGAATCGCCGTTGCCTTCGCCGGCCGGATCGCTGGTCAGGCGATCCGCGTTGTTGACCGTGGGCCTCGCGAGAAGACGGACGAGACCCCGTGCGAAGCGGAAGTTGAACTGCTTGAGCGGCGTCGTCGGAGGTACCTACTCGGGCGATTGCACTTCGAACACCTCCTCGAGCTCGCCCGAGGGAGCCGTCGGATCCTGGATCGTGTAGATCCCCTCGTAGCGGTCCCGCGCCGCCTGTTCCGCCGCCTCGCCGGAGTCGAGAACGGTGGGTCTCAAGAACATCAACAGGTAGCGTTTGATCTGTGTATCGGTGTTCGACCTGAACGCCCGTCCCAGCAAAGGCACGTCGCCGAGCAGTGGAACCTTTCTCGTCGATTTGCGCCGGTCGTCCGTGATCAGTCCGCCGAGCAGGATGATCTGCCGGTCTTCGGCCAGGACCGTGGTTTCGAGCTCCCGCTCGTTCGTGACGACGTCGGCGAAGCCGCCGAGCGACGTGTCGACCACGTTGCCGACCTTGAGAAAGATCGCCATGCGGATGGACGCCTCGTCGTAGATGTGCGGGGTGACCTTCAACTCGGTGCCCACCTGTTCTCGCTGGACCGTGGTGAAGGGACGGACGGAGCCGTCGGTCGGCGTGGTGAAGGACCCGGAGCGGAACGGGATCTTCTGCCCCGAGAAGTTCTTCGCCTCCTGGTTGTCGAGCGTCAGCACGCTCGGTGTCGACAACAGGTTGGCACGGGAATCGGTCTGCAACGCGTTGACGATCGCGCCGAAGGAAATGCCGTCCCGGTCCAGCTTGGCAACGGCGAGCGTCGGCGAACTGGCCGCCGCGACCGCCGCGACGGGATCGATGTCGTCGCCATCGCTGCCAAGTTGGCTGAGCAGTGCGCCGACGATGCCGTTCAGGGTGGTCGATACCATCGGAATCGACTTGCCGCGCGCGTCCACGCCGCCCAATTCCACACCGGCAGACGCCAGGGCATCCACCGAGAATTCGACGATCGCGGCTTCGATGAGAACCTGGGAGCGGCGCACGTCGAGCTGCGCGACGATGGTGAGCAGGTCCTTCATGGTCGCCGGGTCGGCGCGCACCACCAGGGCGTTGAGGGACAGGTCGGCCTGTATGTTGGCGACCGCACCCTGGCTCTCACCCACGGTGGCGTTCACCAGCTTGTCGAGAATCGCCGCGGTCGGCTCCGCCTCCGCGTGACTCAAGGGAATGACTTGCGCAGCACCAGCGGCCGTGACGGGAACGTCCAGCTTGTCGATCAACTGCAGCAGGTTGGCGATGGAATCGGCCTTGCCCTTGAGGACCAGGGAGTTGTTGCTCTCGTTGGCCACAAGCTGCACGCCCTGGGGCCCCTTGGCACCCGGCCCGAACTGTTCCGGCGCGATCTCCTGGAGCAGGACGGCGACGTTTCCCACCCAGGCGTGCTCGAGGGGTCGATGGATGATCGTGTCCTGGTCGACCACGTCCATCTGCTCGACCAGTGTCGACAGGCGGGCGAGGTTGCTGGCGTAGTCGGCGAGCAGCAGGACGTTCGGCTCGTCGATGGCGGCGATGTGGCCCGTCTGCGGAATCAAGGGTCGCAGGGTCTTGACCACTTCCGTGGCCGGGACGTGGTCCAGCGGCATCACGCGGGTGATCATCAGGTCGGGTGGTGCGTCTTCTTCGGCGACATTGCCGCCGCTCTGCTTGACCACCGGTTGTTGAATGACCTGGATCACGCCGTTGTTCTCCACCGCGCCCATGCTGTGGACCTTGAGCACCGTGAGGAACAGGGCGTAGACGCCGTCGGCGTCGAGTTCGGTGGTCGAGAACACCGTCACCGTGTTGGTGCGCAGCCGCGGGTCGACGACGATGGTCTTGCCCGTCATCTCGGCCACTTGGTTGATGAACGACAGGATGGGCATTTCGGTGCCGTTGGTCACCCAGGTGTCCTGGGCGTAGGTGCCGACCGCCAACGTCGTCGTCAGCACCGCGGCGTACCAGATCCTGCGGGCGGGAAGCCGGCGGGCACCGCCGATGTCGTTGTTCATGGCATGTCTTCCAGGGAGAGCGTGAATTTGATCCGCTGCTGTCCACGTTGAAGTTCGACGTCGACGCTGTGGCCCTTGAGTATGTCCTCGAGTTGGCCCTTGTCCTCCCTTGGATTGCCGACCGTCCGTCCGTTGACGGAGATCAGACGATCCGTGGGCTGCAGGAAAGAGTCCGTGTCGGCGAATGAACCGAGAACGTAGCCGCCGTCGGACGATGTCCTCAAGCCCAACTCCTCCACGACCTTGCCCGGGTCGCGTTCGATCTCGTCCCGCCGTTGCAGCACGGCCTCCTTCAGCGGATTGGCCGTGTTCGGCGAATTGGCCGTGCCTCGCTTACGCGGGTTTCGAGGTGCGATGCTCGTCCTGCGGGGATTCTCCACCCGCCGGATGAGCTTGGGTCCCTCTTCGAACCGCAACAGCTCGTGCACGCCGCCCCGGCTGAGAACAACCCGGTCCCGGTACACCTTGTGCAGATGGACGTTCCCCGGTAGGCGGTCGCCGACCTTGAAGAGCCGTGCCCTCCCGCCCTTCTGCGAGATGACGGCCTTGGACGCCGCGTCCTCATCCGCGACGAAGACGCCGGCGAGGACAAGAGAGAGCCGCGTCTCCTGCAGGTTCTCGGTGGGCTCGGCATCGGCCACCGGCTTGCCGAACAGATGCATCCCCGCGAGCCGCTCGATGGATACCATTGGTGCCTGCGCGACGCGCTCTTGCGGTGTCTCGTCGACGGGCTCGCGGTCGGGACCGACGACGAAGAACCAGGACCCGGCGGCGATGGTCGACACCATGCCGAGAGCGACGAGAACCTGCACGGCAATGCTCAAGGGCTTGTGAATGTCGGCCACTGCTTGCTGCCATCCTAACCGGGAGCCGCATGACGGTTGGATTGTATCAATCGAGGGCCGCGGCCACAGGCGTAAACAGCCGCTCCGAAACGGTGACGACCACGTCGTCGTCGGCGTGCGAACCCGGCCACGGGTAGCCGGCGAGGACCGTGAGGGCCTTGGTGACGTCGATGTGGGCCCATCCCTCGGGGTCGAGGCGCGCGGTCATCAGGGAGACCGGTTCGTCGGCCTGTACGCAGCGCAGTTCGGGGCCGCTGTCGGTCATGCTCAACGTGCCGGTCATGGCGGGCAGCGAGGCGTCGTGGAACTGTCCGGACAACCGGTACAAGGCACGGCCTCCCGACCAGTGCAGGTTGCCCTGGGCTGCGACGGGCAGACCGGCGTGGTCGATACGGACGTCGAGGCCGTCTAGCTCGAAGTCACCTTCGATGTGAATGTGGTAGGCGGCAAGGAACCGGCTGACGGCGACCCCTTGGACCTGCCCGGAAGCGGTAACCGACCCCGTCGCCGTCCCCAGGGCTCCCGTCCCGGAAGCTGAGTAGCCGACGTGCTCCAGCATCCAGTCGACGCCGATCTCACCCGCGAGCAGGTCACCGGGCCGCAGCGACCACGCCAGCGTGCCGAGATCATGTCCTCGGTACCGAATCTCGGCGGTACCGTTCCACAACCGGCCAGCGACGGCGCGCAGTGTCAGCTCGTCGACGTCGTCCGTGAGCAACGTCACCACCCGGGCGGGGGCGAGCAGAATGGTGACGACGACTAGGGCGATTAGTCCGGCGAGGGGGATGAGCACACACTTGGCCTTGCCACGCATGTCGTTCCTTCGGATGCGATCAGTGCAGCAGCAGGCGTTCGAGGATCTGTTCGTACATGCGACTCAAAGGGGCGAGATCGCCGATCGCCACCCGCTCGTCTACCTTGTGGATCGTGTCGTTCACGGGACCCAACTCGACCACCTCGGCCCCCGTCGGTGCGATGAACCTGCCGTCGGAGGTGCCGCCCGATGTGGAGGTCTCGGTGTCGATGCCCGCCACCGCCGCGATGGACTCGCGGACGGCGTCGATCAGTTTGCCGCCCCGGGTGATGAACGGCATGCCGCTCAGCGACCAGTCGAACTCGCAGTCGGCCTCGGTGGCGAGGAACGCCTTCTCCACGGCGGCCAGCAGGTCGCCCGGCGTCTGCTGCGGATTGAAGCGAAAGTTGAGCGCGCACTCGAGTTCTCCGGGCACGACGTTGGTCGCGCCGGTTCCCGCATGGATTTGCGAGACTTGGAAGGACGTCGGGGGGAAGTCGTCGTCGCCCTCGTCCCAGGTGGTGGCGACGAGATCGTTGAGGGCGTTGGCGGTGGGGTGAATCGGATTGACGGCCTGGTCGGGGTAGGCCACGTGGCCCTGGACGCCCTTGACGCGGATGGTGCCGCCCAGCGAGCCCCGGCGGCCGATGCGGACGACGTCGCCGAGCCGGGCGGTGGACGAGGGCTCGCCGACGACGCAGTAGTCGATGCCGATTCGACGCCGGCCGAGTTCCTCCACCACCCGCACCGTGCCGTCCACCGCATCCGCCTCCTCGTCGCTGGTGATCAGCAGCGCCACGGTCCCGGGAGGGCGGGGATGGTTGCGGGCGAACCGCTCGACGGCCGTAACCATGGCCGCGAGACTCGATTTCATATCCGCCGTGCCGCGACCGTAGAGGAAACCGTCCCGTTCCGTGGGATCGAATGGCGGTGAAGTCCAGGCTTCCTGCGGTCCGCTCGGCACGACGTCGGTGTGGCCGGCGAACACCACCCGGGGCCCGGCGGGGTCCCGGACCCGGTCGGGCTGCGTACCGCCACCGGGAAACACCGCCCAGAAGTTGTCGACCGCGCCGAAGCGCATGGGCTCCACGGCGAATCCGCTTGCGCGGAGGCGCTCGCCCAGGATTTCCTGGCAGCCGCCGTCATCCGGCGACACCGAGGGCCGCTCGACGAGTGCGCGGGTGAGAGCCAGAACCTCCGCGGTCAGCGGGTCCATGGTCACGACGCGGCCTTGTCGTCTTCCAGCAGACGGGCCGTGAAGGACGCCAGTCGTTCGGCCGCGGCGACGCACTCGTCCGCCGTTGCCACCAGCGCGATACGCACGCGGCCCGCGCCGGGATTGACGCCGTCGTGCGGTCGGCCGAGGTAGCTGCCGGGCAGCACCGCGATGTTCTCTTGCGCGTAGAGTCCGGTGGCGAAGGCCTCGTCGGTCACCGGGGTGGCGGGCCACAGGTAGAACGCGCCAGGCGGCGTGGTCACATCCAGTACGGATCGAAGGATCGGCACGACCGCGTCGAACTTGGCGCGGTAGAGTGCGCGGTTGTCCAGCACGTGCGCTTCATCGCCCCAGGCGAGCGCACTGACGTGGGCGACGTGCGCGGACATGGCGCAGCCGTGGTAGGTCCGGTAGTCGTAGTAGCGGGCGATGATCTGTGCATCGCCGGCCACGAATCCCGAGCGCAGACCCGGCAGGTTGGAACGTTTCGACAGACTATTGAACACCACGCAGCGCGAGCAGCCGAGCCCGGCGTTCGCCGCGGCCTGGAGCAGACCTACGGGTGGATTGTCCTCGTCGTGGTAGACCTCCGAGTAGCACTCGTCTGCGGCGATCACGAAGTCGTACTCGTGGGCACGCTCGACGAGGGCTGCGAGAGCATCCTCGGTGACCATCCGACCGCTCGGATTGCCCGGATTGCAGACGTAGACGAGCTCCACGCTTGGCCACACCGCGTCCGGGACCGCATCGAAGTCCGGCGTGTCGGTGGCCGGCACGTACCACGGCCGCGCACCGCACAGCACCGCGGCCCCCTCGTAGATCTGGTAGAACGGGTTGGGCATCAGCACGGTGGAACCGGGCTGCCCGCTGAGCACCGCTTGACCGAACGAAAACAGCGCCTCGCGGGTGCCGTTGACGGGCAGAATCTGGCTTGCCGGGTCCAGTTCGGCACCGAATCGCCGGCGAATCCAGCCGCCGACGGCCTCGCGAAGTTCCAGGCTTCCTCGGGTGGGCGGATAGGTCCCGAGCCCACGGCGAACCGTCGGCGAATCGGTCAGCGCCTGCACCACGAACTCGGGTGCGTCGTGTTTGGGCTCGCCAAGCGCCAGCGACACGGGAGGATGCGCCGGGTTGGGTGTCAAAGGCGCGAACAACGCGTTCAGGCGCTCGAACGGGTAGGGCTTGAGCCCCTCGAGATGGGGGTTCATGCGGCGGTATCCGCCGATTGGGCGACCTCGGCGTCGAGCTTGGTCCGGATCGCCTCGACCACCGCCTGGGTCTGTCCCGAGTGGGTGATCGGATGCCTCGCCTGGTTGGTGATCTCGAACACGTCCTCGATCCGTTCGCCCAGGGTCGTGATGCCGGCGCTGCACACGTTGATGCCGAGTTCGACGAACAGTCCGCCGAGCGTGGACAGCAGCCCCGGCCGGTCGGATGCGACCACGCGCAGGGTCGATGTCGGCGCACCCGGCTTGGTCGTCAGGGTGACTTCGGTGGGCGTCACGAACTGCTTCAGTTGCCGTGAGATGCGGCGTTCGGGCTGAGTCTCGGCCGGGTCTCCCGTGATGGCGCGGGCCAGCCGGTCCCGCCGTCCGGCATCGGCCACTGGGTTGCCTTCGTCGTCGAGCACGATGTAGGAGTTGAAACACATCCCGGATGCACTGGTGGCGACCCGGGCGGCGGCGATGCGCAGGTTGACGGCGTCGATGGCGGCGACGCTGTCCGCGAACAGGTTGGCGCGGTCGCGGGCGTACAGGAACACCTCCGTCGCGCCCGCGCCGTCGGCTTCGCCGGTCACCTCGAACAGCGCGACCAAGGGACCCGCGTGAACGTCGTGGTCCTGGATCGCGCGCGTGATGGCGGCCACCTGGGCCGGCGTGTGATGCAGGAAGAAGTCGTCGCCCGGTTCGTCCCAGAGTTCGAGCACCCGCGCTTCACCGATGCTGTCGCGTTCGAGCTCGGCAATCGCCGCGGCGCGGCACGAATCGGCAAGCTCACGGCGTTCGTCGGGTACGTCGAGCCCCAACGCCAATGCCCGCCGGGTGTGGTCGTAGAGTTGGCCGAGCAGGGTGGCCCGCCAGCCGTTCCAGAGCGTCGGATTGGTGGCGTTGATGTCGGCGACGGTCAGCGCGTAGAGGTAGTCGAGGCGGGTCTCGGTGGCGACCTGGCGCGCGAAGTCGCGCACCACGACCGGGTCGTGAATGTCCTGCCGCTGCGCGGTCGAGGACATGGCGAGATGGGCGCGCACCAGCCACTCCACGAGTTCGGTGTCGGATTCGTCGAGGCCGTGCCGCTTGCAGAAGCGGACCACGTCGCCGGCACCCAACTCGGAGTGGTCTCCGCCCCGGCCCTTGCCGATGTCGTGGAACAGGCCGGCGATGTAGAGCAGTTCGATCTTCGGCAGCTTGCGCACCACGCGGGCGGCGAGCGGGAACTTCTCTTCGGCGGACCGGTAGTGGAAGCGCCGCATCTGGCGAATGACCATCATGGTGTGGGCATCGACGGTGTAGATGTGGAACAGGTCGTGCTGCATCTGCCCAACGACGCTGCCGTACTCCGGAATGTAGCGCCCGAGGACACCGTAGCGGCGCATGCGCGTCAGCTGGCTGACCAGGGTGTAGGGCGCCCGCAGCAGATCCATGAAGTAGCCCGTGACCTCGGGGTCGTTGCGGAACTCGTCGTCGATGAGGTGCAGGTGGTTGCGCACCAGGCGGATGGTCGAGGCGCGTACCCCGGCGATGTCGCGCCGGTTGGCCATGAGGACGAACATCTCCATGAGCGCTGCGGGCCTGTCTTCGAAGACGCGGTCGTGGGTGGCCTCGATGTAGTGGTTGTGGATGCGGAATCGGTCGTTGACGTGCTCGATCTTCGGGCGTTCACCGGCACGCAGGATGGCCTCGTCGAAGTGCTGCAGGAGGATGTCGTTGACCTCGCGCAACAGCAGGACGTGGCGGTAGTAGTCGTGCATGAACTGCTCGACGCCGAGCTGCGCGCCGGTGTCCTCGTAGCCGAACCGCCGGGCCAGTTCCCGCTGGTAGTCGAACAGCAGGCGGTCCTCCTTGCGCCCGGCGATGAGATGCAGCCCGAAGCGAACACGCCACAGGAAGCGGCGACCATCGGCGAGCCAACGCGACTCCAGGGGCGTCAGCAGGCCGGAGTCGACCAACTCGGTCAGGTCGGCGGATCCGGTGTGCCGCTGGGTGATCCAGAGGATGGTCTGAATATCCCGCATCCCGCCGGGCGCACCCTTGAGATTCGGCTCGAGGTCGTAGTCGACGTGGTCGTACTGACTGTGCCGTTCGCGCTGTTCGTCCTGCTTGGCGCGGAAGAAGCGGCGGCTCGGCCAAAAGGATTTGCGCGCGAGCACGCGGTCGAGCTTGGCGCACAGCTGGCTGGAGCCGCCCAGCCGGCGACGCTCCATCATCGTCGTCGCGACGACCACGTCGCGTGCCGACTCGCGCTTGCAGTCGGCCAGCGTGCGCACGCTGTGGCCGATGTCGAGCTTCAAGTCCCAGAGCAGGCGCACGAAGGCGGCGATCTCCTCTTGGGCGGCGCGCGGATTCTTGGCCAGGATCAGGAGGTCGATGTCCGAGTGGGGGTGCAGTTCCGCCCGCCCGTAGCCGCCCACCGCGAGCAGCGCGAGGTTGTCGTTGTGGATGAACCAGTGCTGCCAGATCTCGGCCAGGAAGGCATCGATGAAGCGGGCCCGCTCGGTGACGAGCGACTCGATGTCGGCCCCCGACCAGAAGCGTTCGGCCAGCGCCTCGTCGGCGCGTGCGATGCGTTCGCGCAGTTCGTCGGTGTCCAACCGGGCGTACGTCTGGTGGCCTTCTTCGACGGCCGAGACCGCGATCACGTGAAATCTTCCTCGCCGCGACGGGTCAGCACCTCGTAACCGTCGGGCGTGACCAGGATGGTGTGTTCCCACTGCGCGGACAGCTTGTGGTCCTTGGTCACCACGGTCCAACGGTCGGGCAGGATGCGCACGTGCCGGCGGCCGGCGTTGATCATCGGCTCGATGGTGAAGGTCATGCCCGCTTCCAGCCGCACGCCGGTGCCGGGTCGGCCGTAGTGCAGGATCTGCGGCTCGTCGTGGAACCGGGCGCCGATGCCGTGGCCGCCGAATTCGCGCACCACGGAGAAACGGTTGGCGTGGGCGTGGGTCTCGATCACGTGCCCGATGTCTCCCGTGTGCGCCCCGGGCCGGACCTGGCGGATGCCCTCGTAGAGACACTCCTGGGTGATACGCACGAGACGGTCGGCGAGCACGGTCGGCTTGCCGACGAAGTACATCTTGCTGGTGTCGCCGTGGTAGCCGTCCTTGATCACCGTGACGTCGATGTTGATCGTGTCGCCTTGCTTCAACACCTTCCGCTCGGACGGAATGCCGTGGCATACGACGTGGTTGACCGAGGTGCAGATGGACTTCGGAAACGGCGGCTGTTCGCTGGCGAAGGTGTAGTTCAGCGGCGCCGGGATGCAGTCGATCCCATCGACGATGTAGTCGTGGCAGATGCGGTCGAGTTCCTCGGTGGTGACGCCGGGAACCACGTGTTCGCCGATCATCTCGAGGACGCTGGCCGCGAGCCGTCCGGCGACGCGCATCTTCTCGATCCCTTCGGCTGTGTTGGGCTTCGCAGGCATGGCGGCGAAGTATGGGGCAAGGCGCAGAGTTCCGCACGGTGTTGGCTGAATCCCGGCGCACAAGCAACTGATATTCGAAGCATTCGCACAAGCGACCTGGTGAGAAATGCGGGCTAGCGCTCCACGTCGTGGAGCGCGGCACGGGTTCGTCGACACAGGTCGCCGTAAGGGCGGGCACTTGCCACCTGCTTGGTTAGTCCGACAGACTGTGAACCATCGAACGGGGCGCAAGGGAGATGCCATGCCTGCACTCGAGGGCGTGCGGATCCTCGACATGACCCAGTACGAGGCCGGAACCTCGTGCACCCAGGCCCTGGCCTGGCTCGGTGCCGACGTGGTTAAGATCGAAGCGCCGGAGTACGGGGATCCGGGCCGCGGCGTCGGTCGGTCGGCCAACAAGGACTACTCGGCCTACTTCTGCGCCTGGAACGCCAACAAGCGCAGCCTCGCCCTGGATCTGAGGACCGAGCGCGGCCACGAACTGTTCTTGCGCCTGGTGCCGAAGTTCGACGTTTTCGTCGAGAACTACGGTCCGGGCGTCACCGAGAAGCTCGCCATCGGCTACGAGACCCTGAGCGCCGCCAATCCCGGGCTGATCTACACACGCATCAAGGGCTTCGGTGCCAGCGGCCCGTACTCGGGATTCCGCTCCATGGACATGGTGGCCCAGGCGGCGGCGGGAGCGTTCTCCATCACCGGTGAGGCCGACGGTCCGCCGATGATGCCGGGCCCGACCACCGGGGATTCCGGGACCGGGGTGCAGGCCGCCATGGCGATCCTCGCGGCCTACATTCAGCGGCAGAGGACGGGGAAGGGCCAGGAGATCGAACTGTCGATGCAGGAGGCCATGGCCTACTACGTCAGGACGCGCGCTTTTCTCGGCTCCGGCTGGGGAACTCGGGCGACCCCCCGCTCCGGCAATGCCGGTGGCCTACCGCCGGTCAACATCTACGCCTGCAAGCCGTTCGGACCCAACGACTACATCTACCTGATGCCCGTCAACCAGGGTCATTGGGACGCCCTGTGCGCCGCCATGGACCGCGGCGACCTGTTGATCGATCCACGCTTCGAGACCACGCGCGGACGGATCGAGAACGGCGCCGAGTTGTACGAGGAGATCGGCAACTGGACGGCCCAGCGCACCAAGTACGAGGCCATGGAGACCATCGCCGCGGCGGGCGTGCCGTGCTCGGCGTGTCTCGATACCGCCGAACTCCACCACGACCGGCACCTTACGGAACGCGGTTTCGTGCATGAGCTCGAGTTGCCGGTGCACGGCCGCGTGCCCATGCTCGGCTTCGCCCCCCGGCTGTCCGAGTCGACGTTCGACATGACGCCGCCGCCGCGACTCGGCGAGCACACCGACGAGGTGCTCGCTGCCGAACTGGGACTCGACGAGGGCGAACTGGCCGAATTGCGCGACGCCGGTGCGATCGGGGATCCGGCCCGGTTCACGTGACCCGGGCGCTGCACGGTGCCAAGTACTCCCTGATCAAGCCCGCGCCTTGATGGTTTGCACGCCACTGGCCCGAGATTGCATACTGAACGCACCGCGTCCCAGCGGACGGATGCCCGAAGCGCTTTCGGCGTAGACCCGCGCGGGCGCAGTTGCGGGGCGGGAAGTCCACCCCTTCTTC
>JAGWBN010000199.1 GCA_021295875.1 Pseudomonadales bacterium | reverse complement strand
CGTCCGGGCCCTTAAACGTGTCGCCTCCGCCAATCGCCGCCGTACCGAGTCCGACGATGGAGGCGTCGATTCCCGATGTACCCAGAGGTCTATACCGCATCAGCTACTCAGTTCACTTTTCACTCGCAGGATACAATGGCGGACGGGAACGAAGGGGGAATCCGTGAACCAAGTGACACTCGTTCTCGCGCTGACTGCCATGTCGCTCAGTGCGTTCGCCCAAGATTCCTATTCCCCTCACGTCGCGAGCTTCGTCGCGCCGAGTGTCACCGGCGCCCCGGCCGGCGACGACGACAACGCCGACCAACTCGTGGAAGTGGTGGTCAGCGTTGGCACACGGGTCCGCACCCGGACCGCCGCCGACACCGCCGTGCCGGTGGATGTGTTCACCCGGGAGCAGGTGGAGAGCGTCAATTCCTCCGACCTGGTCGACGTGTTGAATGCCATCGTGCCTTCGTTCAGCGTCCGCCGCGAGCCGATCTCCGACGGCGCGTCGTTCATCCGGCCAACCCACCTGCGCGGGCTCGACACCCACCACACGCTCGTGCTCGTCGACGGCAAGCGCTGGCACCGGTCGGCACTGATGAGACTCGGCGGCTTCGGCGCCCACGGCCCGGATGTGGGGAGCATTCCGGCGATCGCCATCGACAGCGTCGAGGTGCTGCGCGACGGCGCCGCCGCCCAGTACGGTTCCGACGCCATCGCGGGGGTGATCAACTTCAACCTGAAGACCGATGCGTCCGGATTCCACGCCCGTGCACGACTCGGCGGCTATGTCGAAGGCGACGGCGATGAGGCCACGGTCGAAGCCGGCATCGGTCTGCCGGTGGGGGAAGCCGGTTTCGTGAACGTCAGTGTCCAGGTTTCGGAATCGGCCCCGACCAGCCGTTCCGAACCCTACGATCTCGCCATCGGCAGCTCCGGAGTCACACCCCTCGAGGCCACACGCAGCGAGTCGACCGCGGATGGCATCACCTACTACGGACCCGATGCCTTCACCTACACCTACGCATCGAACGGCGAGATCCTGCAGGTCCTACCGGGCAGCGACGGCATCCCGGACGACCTCGACACCCGCTTCGCCGACAGCTTCCTCGGTGTCGGCGGCAGCCGGGCGTTCCAAGGCCCCGCCCAGATATGGGGTCAGCCGGATCGCGAGCAGACCAACCTGGTCGTCAACGCCGCCCTGCCGCTGGCGGCGGTCGAAGTCTACGGCTTCGCCACCTACGCGACGAAAGACCAGACCGGCGGCTTCTTCTACCGGCGCCCGGGTGTCAGCCAACTGCTGCCGGTACGGCTCGCCGACGGTTCCATCTACGATCCCCGGGCAGCCCTCTATCCCTCGGGATTCACGCCGCAGTTCTCGGGCGATGTCATAGACGACGCGATTCACGGCGGCGTGCGAGGGGAACGTGCCAACGGCCTGACGTTCGACTTCTCCGCGAGTCGTGGTGCCAACGAGGTCCGCTACCGCATCGCGAACACCATGAATCCGTCGATGGGGCCCGACACGCCGACCCGATTCCGGCCCGGCAACCTGGTGAACGGCGAATCGGCGGTGAATGCCGACTTCACGTGGCCGTGGCAGGTCGGGCTTTCGAGTCCGGTGAACATGGCGGTCGGAATGGAATACCGCGAAGAGATCTACCGCATCGAGTCCGGCAATCCGGCGTCCCATGAAGTCGGCCCGTTCGCGCGGCCCGATCCGTTCAACTTCGAGGTCACCCAGGCCGAAGTCGACGCCGACCCGGACGACGGCCTCACCACCATCGAATGCCGAGTCCCCGGCTTCGAGTCCGTCGGTTCGCTCTGTCCGGACGGCGATCCGGTCAACAACACCGTACCCATCGGTTCAAACGGCTTTCCCGGCTATCCACCTGCCTTCAGTTCCGAACTCCACCGGCACCGCAAGGCGGTCTACGTTGATCTGGAAGGAGACTTGACCCTTCGCTGGCTCGCCAACGTCGCCGTCCGCTACGAGACGTTCTCCGATTTCGGCGATGTCGGCATCTGGAAGCTGGCGACGCGCTACAGCCTGACCGACAACGTCAACCTGCGTGCCTCCCTCGGCACCGGCTTCCGCGCCCCCACGCCCGGTCAACTCGCCACCACGAACGTCTCGACTCGCATCGATCCCGACGGTTTCCCGCGGGCAGAGGGCGTTTTCCCGTCCACCCATCCGGCCGCCGCGCTGTTCGGCGGCGAACCGCTGGATCCCGAACGTTCGCGGTCCTGGACGTTTGGAGCCGCGGCAACGCCGTTCGATGGGTTCGCGCTGACCGCCGACGTCTACCAGATACGCCTCGACGACCGCATCGTGCTGTCGTCGCAGTTCGCCGTCGGGCCCGACGAAGCCGCAGATCTCGCGCGCCTTGGGGTTCCCGGTGCCAACGACATCGCCCAGGTCCGCTTCTTCACCAACGACGTGCAGACCGAGACAAGCGGTGTGGACCTCGTCGCCAGTTGGGCGTTCGACTCCCCGCTCGGCAGCACGACCCTGAACGCCGCCGTGAACATCAACCGAACCCGCATACTCGACCGCGGCCGGTTCGTCGATGCCGAAGCCGAGTACGACGTCGAACGAGGCGTGCCCGGAACACGGGCGGTGATCACCGCAATACACAGCCTCGGTCGCTTCGACATGCTGCTACGCACGCGCTACTACGGGGAACACAAGAACACCCTCAACGCGACCCTCGAGACCGTCCAGAACTTCGGCGCCGAGGTGATGGTCGACGCCGAGGTGACCCGGACCTGGCGCGAGGCGTTTTCGCTCAAGGCCGGTGTGCAGAACATCTTCGACAACTACCCGGATCCCGGCCAGTTCGAGGTCTGCTGCGGACGCATCTACCGCAGCGACTCCGTGACACCCTGGCAGGGTGCCCTGTTCTACCTGCAGGCGAGTTGGTCGTCTGGCTGACTCCCGGCGCTCAGATTCCGACGCGCGCCTCCCTGCACCGCGGCCGCGGGTGTATCGTGCTTGTGGTGATGCTTCGATAGCGAGGGCGGCCGCGTGCCCTCGCGGTCGCGATAGGGTCGCCCCTTCGAACCGATTTGGCCATGGGATTCGACGGGTTGCGGGTTTGTTCCAAGCGAGCGCCGCAGCGATTGGCCAGAACCCCGGCTCGTCGTCCCGCCCGGCTGATCATCAGCGGTAGAATCAATTGGGTCCCCCGGTTGAGTTGCACGGGGTCATCACACATCTGGCGAGTTGC
>JAGWBN010000198.1 GCA_021295875.1 Pseudomonadales bacterium | reverse complement strand
CTTCGAGAGCGCATCGGTGGTCGCCGTCAGGTCCAGTCCCTCGTCCAACAGCGTCCGACGACGCAGATGCAGCGCGAGGTCGGCATCGCCCAGGCGGAACCAGGTCTCGCCGCCGAACCGTTCAAGGGCTTCCATGAACCGCCAGGTCTCATCCTGTCGGCCCCACCCCGTGGCCGGGTTGGCGACTTCCGCCAGGGTGTAGGTCAGGGTGTCCACATCGGGCGAGATGTGCAGTCCGAGGTGCTCGAAGTCGTCCCCGGTGTTGACCACGAAGGTGACGTCCTCCGGCGACAGCAGCTTGGCGAACCCGAGAGCCAGCTTGGCGCCGCCCACGCCGCCGGTGAGAGCCAGCACCTTCATCGGAACAGGTCTTCGTCGAGGGGTCGGGGAATGTCGGCGGCCGACTGACCGGTGTCCTCCGGGGCGAAACCGCGAATGACAGCGGCCGGCGTTCGTTCGGTGGTCTCGCCCATGGCGAGCGTCGCTGCGGAAGCGAGGCTGTCGGCGCGGTTGATCAACGTCACCTTGAGTTCGCGCCCGTAGAGGTCGTGACCGCCCCGGTGGTCGTCGAGGACCGGCATCCCCGCCGCGCCGATGGCGATCCCGGTGGTGCCGAGCCGCCAGGGCCGGTTGGCGCTGTCGGTGACGAGTACGCCCACGGTCCGCCCGCTTGCCGCCATCAGGGCGCGGCGGATTCGGGACGCGCTGGCGTCGGGGTTCCTGGGCAACAGCAGGGCGCCCGCCCCCGAACCGTGGTCGATGTTGGACTGGTCGACGCCGGCATGGGCGCCGACCACGCCGAGGGCGTGGCGCATGATGAGCACGCCCGGCTTCTTGCGCACGACCTCCGTGGACTCGTCCAGCATGAGCTGGACGAGACGCGGATCCTTCTCAGTCTCGACGGCGAGCCGTTCCGCCTCCGCCGACGGCTCGACGGTGGCGAGGTCCACCTGCCGCCCCTCCGCCTTGGAGACGATCTTCTGCGCCACCGCGACGATGTCGCCGTCCTCGAGAACCAGCCCGCTTGCCGCGAGGCCATCGAGGAGCGCGGCGGCCAGATCATCGCCCGGTTCGACGAGTTTGATGCCGCGGACCGGCGTGATGCTGATGCCGCCGTGCATCTCGGATGTGGTCAATGGTCGGCTTGGCCGACGATCTTGATGCCCGAGTGGGAGATCTCGTGGCGCCGGTTGATCTGGATCAGGATGCTGGTCAGCGCCTCTGCCGCGGCCGAGTTCTCGATGGGCCCGGCGTGCCAGGCGCGCATGCCGGCCTCTTCGGCCAGTTGGATCACCTTGTCCCGGGCGGCGCGCTTGTTGCCCGCCACCAGGACGTCGCATTCGATCGCCACGTCCTCCTGGAGGAGATGCGCGGCGACGTTCTGGAACGCCGTCACCACCATGACGTCGTCACCGAGGAAATCCTGGGCGCGCTTGCCGGCGCTGCCCGCCTCGGGAAGCTGCACGGTGCCCACCTTCGGCGGCACCAGCGGCACGGTGACGTCGATCAGGATTTTCCCGGCGAGTCGGTCGCTTACTGTCTCCAGAGTCGAAATCTGGTGCTCGGCGGGAACCGTCAGCACGACGATGTCGCCCGCCGCCGCAGCATCCGGATTCTCCATCGCGTCGGCCGGGGTTTCGGGACTGATCTTCTGCAGGTCGGCGACGGCCCTGCGAGCCTTGTCGAGGGTCCGGGAACCGATGACGATGCGATGACCGGCCTTCGACCAGCGAATGGCCAGTCCCGTACCCAGATCCCCGGTCCCGCCAAGAATGGCGATCGACTCCTTGCCTCGGTCCACACCCGCTCCCGTCCGCCGTCGCTGCAAAGCGGCGCATTATCCGTCCATGACAGGGCGGACGCCAGCAGTCGGGCGGCGAACGGAGACCGGTGCAGGGCCTGCTCGGAATGTCTGCGGAACTATCACTTGGCCCCGGGGGTCCAAGTCACGACTGCGTCTCGATGGGATGGGGCGCGTCAGCCTCGAAGGAGGGAAGCAATGTTTTATCGCACCTTGGCACTCTTGGTATTTCCGTTTCTAACCGCGACAGCCATCGCGGACACGAAGGAGGAGTCGAACGACGCCTCGAAGAAGTGGACCGTTTCGCTTCACGAAACGGCCTTCTTCCACTATCACGGCACGCCGTCCTTGGGGATTCCCCGCGGGGCCGACGGGTACAAGACGTCGGACACGATGCTGGTGCCGAACCTGGGACTTGGCTACGCACTGACCAAGGACTGGTCGGTCGAGGCGTTCTTGCAGGTGGGCCCCAGAAGCAGCTTCACCGTGACGTCGGACAGGTCGGACAGCTACCCCAGAACCGAGTTCGCTTGCGACTTTGCGTCCGTCGTGGCCTCCCGCGAGTTCAGGATCGGCGAACGGCTATACGTAGCGCCGAAGTTCGGCATCGCCTACTCGTCTCTCGACTACAAGCGGGCCGATGACGAAACGGACTTCGTGTCCTGGTCGAAGACCGGCTTCGACCCCGTGGTGTCGTTGGAGGTGCGAAGGCCGATCTCGGAGAGCATGTCGATGTCGTTGGATTACACCCGTTACTTCATCGACGAGAAGGACTTGAACAGCACGATCAGGCTAGGCGTGCGCTTCCGGTTCTGACAGCGCCCGTCAATCCCCCGCGAGAGACTCCCAGAGAAACCGGTACGCCAGCGCCCACATGAAGGCCCGTTGGGAGTTGTCCGCCGCGCCCGCGTGACCGCCCTCCACGTTCTCGTAGTAGAGCACGTCGTGGCCCATGTCGCGCATCCTGGCGACCATCTTGCGTGCATGGCCGGGATGGACCCGGTCGTCGCGCGTGGATGTCGTGACGAGCAGCTTCGGGTAGGCGACCTCCCCGCTCAAGTTGTGATACGGCGAGAACCCCTCGATGAACGCCCATTCCTCGGCGATGTCGGGGTCGCCGTACTCGGCCATCCAGCTCGCGCCCGCGAGCAGTTGATGGTAGCGGCGCATGTCGAACAGCGGCACCTGCGCGACGATGGCGCCGAACAGGTCCGGGCGCATGGTCAGCATGTTGCCCATCAGCAAGCCGCCGTTGCTGCCGCCCATGACGCCGAGTTTCTCCGGCGCGGTGACGCCGCGACGGATCAGGTCCTCGGCGACGGCGATGAAGTCCTCGTAGGCGCGGGGGCGCTCGGCCTTGAGGGCCGCCTGGTGCCAGTCCGGGCCGAACTCGCCGCCGCCGCGGATGTTGGCCACCACGTAGACGCCGCCGCGTTCAAGCCACGCGAGGCCCGTGCCTGCCGAATACCGGGGCA
>JAGWBN010000018.1 GCA_021295875.1 Pseudomonadales bacterium | reverse complement strand
ACGAGCGGTCGTTCGGCTACTACCGGCAAGGCAATGCGCTGAAGCAACCGCACACCCACCACAGGCCCAAGCACCTCCAGGTCAGGATCGACAGTCAGATCGAGGTCTGTACCGAGGATCTCTTCGCGCGAAGGGCGGGCTTGGGGTGTCCCGCGCCGGATCCCATCTTCATCGTCGGCCTGCCCCGTGCGGGCTCGACGTTGTTGGAGCAGATCCTGTCGTCCCATTCCCACGTCGACGGCACCATGGAACTGCACAACATCCTCAATCTCGCCAAGCGGCTTCGCGGACGCGACGAGCCGGGCGGCAAACCGCGCTATCCCGCCATCCTGAACGAACTGGACGACGACTATTTCCGGCGTTTCGGGGAACAGTTCATCGACGACACCCGCGCCTACCGGAGCGATGCGCCGTTGTTCGTCGACAAGATGCCGAACAACTTCTTCCATGTCGGCCTGATTCGCCTGATCCTGCCCAACGCCAAGGTCATCGATGCCCGTCGGCACCCCATGGCGTGCTGCTTCAGCGGCTACAAGCAGCTATTCGGCGAAGGCCAGGAGTTCTCCTACGGCCTGGCCGAGATCGGCAACTACTATCGGCAGTACGTGAAGCTGATGGACCACTGGGACCGCGTGCTGCCCGGCTTCGTGCTGCGCGTCCAGCACGAGGAAGTGGTGGACGACCTGGAGGGCGAGGTCCGGCGCATTCTCGACTTCTGCGGCCTGCCGTTCGAACAGGCCTGCGTCGACTACCACCGAACCGAGCGCAGCATCCGCACGCCGAGTTCCGAACAGGTCCGCCAGCCGATCTTTCGCACGAGCCTGGAACAGTGGCGGAACTACGAGCCTTGGCTAGCGCCGCTGAAGGACGCCCTGGGTTCCGAAGTCCGCGAACGCTACGAAATCTTGTAGGGGCGTCAAGGACAAGGCGACAACGACGCGTAGTACGCAGCCAGATCGTCCGCGTCCTGATCGGTGAGATTGGCGACGAACGGTTGCATCGTCGGCTCAACCCGAACCCCGTCCCTGAACTCCTTGATCTGCTTCGCCAGATAGGCCTCCTGCTGTCCCGCGAGGCTGGGCCACAGCGGGTTGACGCTGATGCCATTGACGCCATGGCATGCGGCACATAGCGCGGCCTTCGACTCCCCGGCGTCCTTCGACCCGGCACCGAGTGCCACCGTGGCGTAGATCAGGAAAGCCGCGACCAACGAGGCGGCGGAAACGATGGTCAGGCGAAGTTTCATGGAAGGCTCCTCAAACGGACTGCGCGATGCTAGCAGACGCGCCCGCCGCTCGTTGGATGCGCTTGGACAGGGCCGCTCTTGACATGGCGGTTTTCGTTTGCGGAGGTATTTTGTTAAGTCATAACTTGCCGTAACGTAACTTGTCGGCTTCCGTGCGGACAACTGGACCGACCTGGGCGAATGCAAATGGGGGCCCGTCCGCTCTCCGGGAGCCCTCGAAACGGAACTCGCACAGAAAGTCGCGCTCTACCGGAACCCCCGGGGGGCCACGCTCAACCGGCGCTACTTCGTACGCAACAAGCCTTCCTCGAGGGCGGACGCCGAGGGCTGGTATTCGCTCGACGACCTGTATGCGTTGCCTTGACGCGATGCCCGAGTGCCCGCCTTGCGGGCGCGCCGAAGGCCGGCTGTAGTCCTGCTACACGGGAGCCCGAGATAGCGCACCGCTCTCGATCGCGCCGGAAGGGCCCGCAGGGTCGTGGACTTCCTTCGCGGGCCGCGTCTCGCCGCGGCCGATGGTGAGCAGGTCCCAAAGCAGCAGCACCAGTCCCGCCGTCATCACCACGCCGAAGATCATCCGCCATTGCATGCCCTGGACGAACCAGGGTTGCGTCTGGCCCTCGAAGAACGCCGCCCAGGTGGAGCCGCCAATGGCGCGTTCGATGAACGACTGCTCGTAGCCGGCGATCAGCAGCGCGATGGTCATGCCCATCATGCCGACGTTGAGCAGGATCAGCGACCACTTCCACTTCCAGCCGCGGTCGGGCAGGTCGGCGGACATCCACACATCGCCGCGCCAGCGTTGCAGGGCGATATAGATGAGCGCGATGACGATGGTCGCGTAGGCGCCGAAGAAGGCGAGGTGGCCGTGGGACGCCGTCCACTGGGTGCCGTGGGTGTACAGGTTGATCTGCGGCAGCGTGTGGATGAAGCCCCACACCCCCGCGCCGAGGAAGTTGCCGAAGGCGTGGGCGATCAACCAAGCCAGCGCCGGGTGGTTGCTGCTCTGGAAGCCGTGCCGGCCGGCGTCGTAGACGGCGTGCACGACCATGGCCACCAGCGGAATGGGCTCGAGGGCCGAGAAGAAGCCGCCGATGCCGAGCCAGTACTCCGGCGTGCCGATCCAGAAGTAGTGGTGCCCAAGGCCGAGGATGCCGGCGCCGAACATCAGCGCGACCTCGATGTAGAGCCAGGTGGTGACGATCTCCCGGCGGGCGCCGAGGGTCTTCATGAGCCCCCAGGCCATGATGCAGCCGACCAGCACCTCCCAGGTCGCCTCGACCCAAAGATGCACGACCCACCACCACCAGTACTGATCCACGGACAGGTTCGTGGTGTAGAACATGCCGGCGAGATAGAGCCCGGCCAGCGCGATGAGATCGAGAACAAGGGTTCCCGAGATGCCGCTCCAGCGCCCCTTCATGAACGTCCCGGCGATGGTGTAGAAGAACACCCCCATGCACACCACGATGCCGATGTCCGCCCAGCGCGGCGCCTCGATGTACTCGCGGCCCTCGTTGATGAGCCAGATGGTGCTCTGTTTGCCCGGACCGACCTGAACGACGAGGTAGACGACCACCACCACCGCGACGGCACTGGTCAGCACCCAGAAGTTGATGTTGGCGAGCTTGGCGCCGACGAGTTCGACCCCGGCCTCGTCCTCCACCAGCCAGTAGACCGAGCCGATGAAGCCGTAGAGCATCCACACGATCATGGCGTTGATGTGCACCATGCGGTTGACGTTGAAATCCAGGACGCCGTAGAGGAACTCCGGATAGAGGAACTGGATGCCCGCCAGCAGGCCGAAGAGCATCTGCGCCACGAACAGCACCATGGCGACCGTGAAGTACTTGAGCGCGAGGCGCTGGCCGGCGGTCAACGACCGGGTGTTCAGTGCCACCGCGGTGTCTTCGGCCACGGCCGCCCCTACATCCATCGCGGCTTCGGCAGGCATGACTAGGATCCTCCTTGAGGCAGCGGCTCGAAGCCTTGGGGAAAGCCGTTGGTGTCGACGGCGGACATCCACTTCAGGAAGGCGATGATGCCGCGCACCTCCTCGTCTGTGATGTCGAGGTCGGGCATCCGCCGGTTCGTGCCGTAGGTTCGGGCGTTGGTCTTCGGATCCTTCAGGAACATCGTCATCAGCAGTTCCCGGGCCTGCTCGTTGCCCCAGCCGGGATCGAGCCAGGCCTTGGTGAGATCGGGCGCGTAGTAGGCGCCGTTGCCGAGCAGGGTGTGGCAGTTCATGCAGTTCTTGGCCTGCACGGTGAGTTTGCCGAGATCGACCAGTTCCCGGGCCTCGTCTTCGCTCAGCACCTTGCCGAACAGCGGCGCCTCCTCGCCGATCACGGGCACCTTCATGTTGCGCGCCTCGTCGAAGCGGTAGTCGATGCGGTGGTTGATGACCGAGTAGGCCGGGACGCGATCCGTGCCGCTCGAAATCGCGGCCAGCGAATGGAACGTCAACAGGATCAGCACGACGAACATGAACGCGGTCACGAAGATCGCGCACTTGCGCCAGAAATCCTGATTCGACCACCAAGCCTGCTCACTCATTTCCACCGGCTCCGGTAGGGGGTTTGGGTTCCGAGGACTCGTGGGTCGCCACCGACAACCGCCAGATCGCCCGCGGCGCGACGAAGTAGCCGACCAGCAGCACGACGACCAGAACGAGCCACCAGCCGGCGAGGTTCATGGCCCACGCGAACAGCACGGTGGCGACCACCAGCGCCGCGTAGGCGAGATAGGAAATGCGCAGCAGGAACGCCAGGGTCTTGAGGCGTCCCAGTGCCAGACAGACCGCGTAGAACGCGCCGAAGAGGACGATGGCCCCCGCCGAGAGGGCGGCGATGGCGATGCGCTGCAGTTCAACGGGATCCAACATCGAACGAGCTCGCCCTACCTGCGAATTACTATACTTGGCGGGGAGCGTGTTGAGGAAGCGGCAGCTTGTTTCTCGCGCAATGGCGACGATCAGCACCGCGATGCCCAACGGCAAGTACTCGCTACGCTATCCGAGCCTTCGGCACCGGCAGCGCCTGCGACTGGTAGGGCAGGCCGAATCCCGCAAGCTGCTTGAAGGTCTCGGGATCGTCGCAGTCGTCGGCGAGTTCTCGGGGAAAGTGATTGGGAATGTCGTCCTGGGGCTGAATCGCCGCGTGGCGGAAGTAGTTGGAGATGGTCACCCGGAGTCCCGGTGTCTTCTTCGGATACGCGCCGTGCCAGAGTTGACCGTGGAAGGCGATCAGCGACCCCTTGGGACACTCCACCGGGATGGCCTCGCGAGCCGCCGCGGGCTGCACCGGATGGCTCGCGCGCAGGTGGGATCCGGGAACGCAGGCGAATGCGCCGTCATCCAGGGTGTATTCGGTGAGGCACCAGTTGCAGTTGGCATTCAGTGCGATCCGGCCCCAGGGTTGGGGAACCCCGCCCTGGTCGCAGTGCAGGCCGAGGGAATCTCCGTAGCCGTCGCCCGCCCACTTGATGAAGCAGTTGTGCGAGCTGAACCGCGTCGTGGGAGCGCCGATCATGTGACGCATCAGTGCGACGGCTACCGGGTTCACGGCCAGGTCGCGGAACGCCCGGTCGAAGGTGCACAGCTGCATGAGCTGGAACTGGCTCGGTTCGACGCCGGACATGCGCTCGATGATGCCCTTGTAGCCGCCGTAGTCGAGCTCGCACGCCGCGCCGTCCTCGACCGTGAACCGGCAGCCCACGAGTTCCTCCGACTTGTCGAGCAGCAGTTGCGTCAGGCGGTCGATGGCGTCGAGCGTGACCCCGGTGACGGACGGCGGTACGACGGCATAGCCGTTCAACTCGAGTTCCAGGACGTAGGGTTCGAGCCCCAGCTCCGCAATGGCGGCGTTTCGGTCGCGTTGGCGTGTGGCGACGTTGGGCATCCTCCCCCTCCCGATCAAGGTCGAGCGTTCGATTCTGGAGCAAATCCCCCGTCCATGGCGAGTGCGGCGTTCAGCACCCGCTGGGCGAAGATCGCGTTGACGCCGATGCCGTTGCTCGACGCCGTCAACGCCCGCCGGTTCGGATGCAGTCGGCTGCGGGCGGTCTGGATGACTCTCCGGTAGTGCGGCAATCCCTCGGAACGGTGACCGTGGAGCAGCCAGGCCTCGCGCCAGTCGTGGGCGAAGTCGCGCATCAAGCGCGTGTAGGACTCGACCAGGCGCGCGTCGTTTCCCGGATTGGCGCTGAAGTCGGCGATGAGATCCTCGATCAAGGCCGTGCACTCGCCGGGTGCCATCACCGGCAGGTTGGCGAACTGCTCGGTCTTGAGTTCGACGGACTTGCCGGGCTCGTGGGGAACCAACCGTGCCTGCGCGGCGGTCTCGATCGGGTCCTGGTTCTCGACGCGCTCGACCAGGTTCCAGAACCGCGCCGACCCGCTGGTGTCGATGACCAGGTGAACCCGATCCTCGGCGCCGGGATTGACCACACGGTGACGGCGCCAGGAGTCGAAGATCCAACACTCGCCGGCACCCATGTGCACCGCTTCGGTGCCGCAGTGGAAGATGACCGCGGGGCTGGTGATGATCGGGACGTGGATGCGCACCCGGCTGAACCAGTGGTAGTTGAAGTCGACGTGCAGGCTCACCTCGGCGCCCGCATCGAGCCTCATCAGGCGCGAACGGGACAGGACTTCGCCGAAGCTCGCCATGACCTGGCGCAGGTATTCGCACCGCTGAAGGTGGGGCGTGGGCTTTTTCTCGCCCTCGAAGGAGTCGTTGTCGCCGCCGCCGCTGGAGATGAGGGCGATGGCCGAGTTGCCGGGCAGCGCACTCGGATGCGCCATCCAGGTTTCGTCCCCGAATTGCCGGACCTCCCGCGCCAGCGCCTCGGCGTCGAACCGGAAGGGCAGGCGAATGAAAGGCTTGTTCAGGCGCACCGCAGTGCCTCCGGCGTTGTCGCCGTTTGGTAGCCGAAGCGCTGGAAATCCGCGCCGTAGAGGTCCGTCACCCGGCTCAACAGCTCGTCGTCGTAGTAGCTGGGAAACAGGCCGTGATCCGATGCGTTGCTCGTCGCGAGCGCGGCTGCGGGAAGGCCGATCAGCCGGCAAGCTTCGTCGTAGGACTGCTGCAGGGTCTCGTAGCGTCCGACGAAGTCCATGCGAAGTTCGTCGCCGTCATCCACCAGCATCTCCCACTGTGGCCGGACGAGCACCCGGGAGCGAAACCGCGGAAAGCCGATGGCGCGCTTCATGAACGCCGTCTCGCTGCCGCGGTAGGCCGGGTTGCGCTTGTTCAGCATCGCACACACCGATACGAACCGGTCATACGGGTTCCGAACCATCGCGAACTTGAAGTAGTCGCGCGTCTCCGCCGGCAGGCACGCCTTGACCTGGCGAAAGGAGACGTGACCGTGACCGATGCGCGCCAGTGCCGGGACGGGGAGGCGAACCACCTCGGTGAGCGACTGCTGCTGCCAGTCCGCGTCGCCGAGCATGGGGCCGAGGGCGGCGCGGATTGCGTGGGTGGCCGTCCGCGGAACGGCGAAGAAGATGAACTGATGACGGTGGGAAATGATCACGGCCGGCCTCGCGGCGACCGCGAAAGCGGTCGCGTGTTGCATATACTCCACCGCCTCACCGTAATTGCAACCAACCGCACATGCCCGGCTCGCTCGACGGAATCCGCGTCCTCGACCTGACCACCATCTATTCCGGTCCCATCGCCGCGTCGATTCTCGGCGACCAGGGGGCGGACGTGGTCAAGGTGGAGTCGCCGGACGGGGACTTCATGCGCCGCCCGGGCGCGACCGAGCGAAACGGCGTCGGCGGTGCGTTCGCGATGATGAACCGGAACAAGCGTTCCGTGGTCATCGACCTGACGCTGGACGAAGGCCGGACGGTATTCGAGCGCCTCGTCGAAGGCGCGGACGTGGTGATGGAGAACTACCGCCCCGGGGTGATGGAACGGCTGAAGATCGGCTACGAGACGCTTAGGGGAATCAATCCGCGCCTGATCTTCGCGTCCATCAACGGCGTGGGCCACACCGGACCCTATGCCGGACGCCGTGTCTACGACGCCATCATCCAGTCGATCTCCGGCATCGGTTCGCTGCAGGCGGATCCGGCCAGTGAACGCCCCATCCTCATCAACTCGCTGATCTGCGACAAGATCACCTCGATGACGGCTGCGCAGGCCGTCACATCGGCGCTGCTCGCACGCGAGCGCACGGGCATCGGGCAGCGGGTAGACATCGCCATGCTGGACGCGGCGCTGTTCTTCCTGTGGCCGGACAACATGCTGAACTACACCTTCGTTGGCGACGAGAGACCCCACGGCGGCGGCAGGTCCCATGCGGGCATGGTGCGGGAGACGCGCGACGGCTACATCTGCACCATGCCGGTGCAGGCTCGGGAGTGGGAGGGGCTGTTCGCCGCCCTGGAGCTTCCCAACCTGTTCCGGGACGAACGCTTCCGCAGCCAGGCGGCGCTCGACTCCGGGCTGTTCCAGCGGACGTTGAACGAGGCCTACGCGAGCTTCGATACGGAGGTGCTCGCCGATCGCCTGGAGGAGCAGGAGGTGCCGTTCGCCAGGATCAATCCCCGCGACGCGGTCATCGACGATCCCCAGGTCAAGGCGATGGGAGCGCTCATCGAGTTCGAACATCCCATCGCCGGTCCCATGCGTCAGGCCCGGCCGCCGCCGCGGTTCGGGGAAACGCCGGCCGGCATCTTCCGCTCGTCGCCGGAACTGGGCGAGCACACCCGCGAAGTGCTCGGCGAGGCCGGGTATTCGGATGACGAGATAACGGACTTCCGGGCACGCAAAATCGTCCGTTGAGGGACCCCCGCTGCCGACGTGTTAAAGTACGAACACGGGCAGCATACGGTTTGTACATCGGATCATGGCCCGTTAGGAGGGGAACCATGAACCAGGGTACTTTCACACGTGTGCCGACGTGGAGCGGCGTTGCGTTGGCCATGTTGGCCCTCGGAGCGTATTCGCAAACGGCGGCGGCCGAAGAGGCGGCCGAGAACGACGACGAGAGCCTCGTCGAAGAGGTCATCGTCACCGCCCGCAAGCGGGACGAGTCGCTCAAGGAGATTCCCGAGTCCGTGTCGGCGATCTCCGCTTTCGAGCTCGACCAGCAACACATCAGTCACATCAACGACATCGGGCTCAGGGTGACCAACCTGAACCTGTCGTCCCGGGCCGACGGCAACCCCAATGTGACCATTCGCGGCGTGGGCTCGTTCGGCAACACCCACGGGGTCGGCTTCTACGTCGACGGCACGCAGATCTTCGTCGACGCTTCGGCGGAATTCGGCGACATGGAGCGCGTCGAGATCCTCAAGGGACCGCAGGGCACGCTCTACGGCGGCAACAACATCGGCGGCGCGGTGAAGTTCGTCACCCGCCGTCCCACCCTGGGCGAGCTGTCCGGCGAAGGCGAGATCGAGATCGGCGAGCAATCCACCCGGAACGTCAAGGCCACCATCAACGCACCGATCGGCGACGTCTCCGCCCTGCGTCTGTTCGCCTATCGCAAGGAGGACGACGGATTCGTCAAGGCGGTGAACCCGGAGCGGCGCAACGGCCGGTCCAACATCGACGACCAGCTGTGGCCGTACGGTGTTCCCTCGGGTGCGGGCGCGCCAAACACCTACGGAGGGAACGTCGTCGAAGCCTGGCGTCGGCATCCGAACGAACGCGACGAGACGGGCTACCGGCTGTCGTTCACCACCGAGGTGGAGGGGACGTCGATCTACCTCGCCGTACGCAACAACGAACTCGACGCGGGCAACAACAACTGGCGCGTGGAGGACGGCAACGACCTGCGCTACGTGCGCGAGCGGGAGCTGACCTTCGCCGGGCGCAACTACCGGGAGACCACCGGCGGTCTGCTGGAAGTGTCCCGGGACTTCGAGCTCGGCAACGTCACCTACCTGGGCGCGATCACCGAGGCCGAGGGCCTGCGCACCACCGACCTCGACGTCAGTTCGGAAGTCGGATTCGACCTGGTGCGGCCCGAGCTGACCGACGTCCAGACCCACGAACTGCGCTTCACCTCGACCGGCGACGGCCCGCTCGAGTATCTCGTCGGCGTCTACGTCGCCACCTGGGAGAACGACTGGGATTCGTGGGCGTCCTTCTACCAGACCACGGAGGTGCTGTGTAACCTGTTCGGCGACTGCGGCCGTCCGGGCTCCCTCGGCATCCTCGAGCCGCTGTCCGCCGCCGACAGGAACGCACTCCCGAGCCCCGACGCCGACCCGCGGCTCGGCACCCCCGTGCAGACGCCGTCGTTCGCGCAGGAGAGCGGTCTGCGTCTGTACTTCCCGTTCGAGAACCGCGCCCGGGAACGCACCAACCGGGCCGTCTTCGCCGCCGCGAGCTACCGCCAGGACAATTGGGAGTTCGGCTTCGGGGCGCGCATCGACAAATGGCGCGCCGACACCCTGGACCGCAACCGGGACTACTGGGTGACGACCACCGGTTTCTATCCGAACTACGAGAACTACCTGTACCAGGGCGACACCGAGATCCTGCCGAAGGCATCGCTGTCCTACTTCGTCGAGGACGGGTCGCTTCTCTACGCCAGCTACGCGCGCGGCTTCGAACCGGGCAACTACAACCTCTACACCCAGGAAGGCGTGCCGTCGCTCGTGCCCTTCGGCAAGGAGACGGCGGACAACTACGAGGTCGGCTACAAGTCGACCATTTCGAATTTCGGCCAGCGGTTCGACTACAACCTGGCGGCGTTCTTCATCTCCTACACCGATCGCCAGTTCGAACTGCAGAACCAGATCGCCGTGGGCGGCATCATCGAGAACATCCTGAACGCCGGCGACTCGACCCAGTACGGCGTCGAGGCCGACTTCAACTGGTTCATCAGCGACCAACTGACCATCAGCGGCGGTGCGGGCCTCGTCGATGCCGACTTCGAGAGTGGCAGCGCGGTGTTCGACGTGATCAACCGCACGAGCGATGTGAGTAGTCACTTCCCTCCCTGGATCTCGAAGCACTCCTACAACCTGAGCGTGCAGTACCGCCAGCCGCTGACCGCGGGCGTGGAGATGCTCATGCGCGGCACCCTGCTGGCCAAGGGACCGTTCTGGTTCAACACCGAGAACACGGTCAAGCACCCCGGCTACCACGTGATCAACGCCCGGGTGGGCCTCGAGGCGGACCAGTGGTCGTTGGCACTCAACGTCAGGAACTTGTTCGACACCGGCTACTACACGGACGGGTCGGTCTGGCCGGGCGACTCGGTTCCCGGCATCGACCGCGAAGATCCCCGGGGGCTGACCTTCAACCCCGTGATCGGCACGCTGGGCCAGCCCCATCTCGCGACGCTGGTGCTGCGGTACAAGTTCTGACGAGGCTTCGCCTCACAGACCGAAAGGCGTGACCACCGTACGGGTGCCGGCGTGCCCGGGTGGGCGCGTTGGGGCCGCCCCGACGAGGTGTTGTCTGGTTTGGTCGGCGTCGCTGATTCTCTCGCTGGGCCACGCGGCGTGCCTGGCGGAGCCGGGTCAAGACCTCGCGCCCACGGTACGGCAGCTTGAGAACACCGCACCCAAACGTGTGCTCTTCGTCGGCAACAGCTATCTGTACTACAACGACAGCCTGCACAATCACGTAGCCCGGATGGCGGCGGAGCTCGGTCCGCACGACCAGGCCGAGTACCGGTACAAGTCGGCGACGATCGGCGGCGCGAGACTGTCCCATCACAACCTCGACAGCCTGCTCGAACCGAACCGGCTTGGCGTCGCGGCGCCGTTTGAACTCGTGATTCTGCAGGGTGGAAGCGGAGAGGTATTGACCGGGGAGAACCGCGCCGCTTTCCTTGCGGGAGCAACCGAACTCGCCGGGAAGATCCGCGCCACCCGTGCGGAAGTCGCCCTGTACATGACGCACGCCTACGTGGAGCCGCACGAGCGGTACGACCCGGGCATGTTCGACAAGATCCTCCGAACCTACGTGCCCACCGGCAACAAACTGGACGCCTTGGTCATCCCCGTCGGGCTCGCCTTCGAGCGTGCCTACGGCGAACGCCCGGAAATCGCCCTGCACAAGACCTTCGACGGCACCCACCCCAGCCTGCTCGGCACCTATCTGGCGGCCTGTGTCGTGTATCAGAGCGTCTACGGGAAGTCGGTCGTCGGCGCCGATTACGACTACTACGGCGCGGTCGACGAGGAGTCGGCCGAGTTCCTGCAACGCGTCGCCGACGAAACGATTCGCGAGTTCTTTGGCCGGGCGAGTCCGTGACATTCCGCGCGCCGACAACCCAGCGCGTTCGACAGGTGCTACACGCGTCGGCGCATCTTCAGCAGGTGGTATTGCTCCAGGACGCGTGATTCCAGCGTGGCCGCGCGGGTGATCAGCGGGATCGCACCAACATGCCGCAGACCGGCCGCCGAGTTCGCGAGCCCCCGCCGGTAGTCGGTGGCCGCCAAGGCGACATGGGGATCGAGCCACTCCTTGGCCTCGGCGGAGGCGAGACGGTCGACCTCTTCGGCGACCAGGCCGGTGACCACCGGTAGGTGCTTGGGCACCCAGAGCCGAACGCTCTGCATCAGCCCACCGGTGCCGGCCTGGCCGTAGAGGTCGGTGAGCAGGACGATCAGGCACCGGTGGCGAACCAGCCGCTGGACCGCCAGTGCCGCGGCCACGAGGTCGGTTTCCGTCGGTGCCGCGTCGAGGTCGGTCAACGCGGCACGTATGCGCGTCACGGCGCGGGTACCGCGTGCTGGAGCGAGCACGGTCACCGGTTTCTCGGCGGCGACCACCAGACCCACCTGATCGTCGTTGGCCACGGCGTGTTCGGCGAACCGCGCCGCGGTGTTGATGTAGTGGCCGAGTTGGTTCATGCCATCGATCCGGCTCCGGCCCGTTCGCCCGGCGTCCACGACGAGAATCACCGACAGGTGCTGTTCGTCGCTCATCACCCGGGTGATCAGCTTCGAGGCGCGCGCGGAAGCCTTCCAGTCCACGGTGTGCCGCGGATCGCCGGCCTGGTAGTCGCGCAGGTGGTCGAGTTCCTGGCCCGTGCCGGCGAGGGTTCTGGCGATGGATCCGGTCGGTGCGATACCCGCCGGGCGGGACCGTCGGCCAAGGAGGTCCGGCACGACCCTAAGATGCGTTCCGAGGGCGCACGGCTTGTTGCCCCACGACAGCCCGAGCGGACCCTTGACCCGCGCAGGCAGTTCCTCCCAGGTCCGCACGCCGAGTTTCAGCGGTCGGGTTTCGACGGTTTCGCTGTGGGATCCGAGAGGCTCGATGGTGGCGGAGCGCTGCTGCCCATCGATCGCGAAACCCTGCGGTAGATGGGGTGCGAGTTCGACCCGGATCGGTCGACGTTCGCCGTTGTGGAGGGTGATCTCCACGTTGACCATCCTGCCCAGGTAGAGGCGGGTCGCGAGGACACTGGCGCGCAGCCGGCACCGTCGTACCCACCACCACTCGTAGGCGAGGGCCAATACCAACACCACCGCACCGTAGCGCCACGCGACGAAGGCGATGTGTTCACTCCACTGGTCGGCAACGCCGACGAGGGCGATGAACGCCGTGAACAGGATGGACAACGGCGTCAGGCTCACGGCGAACGACTGCTAACGCGGGACAGGCACGGCGGACAGGATATCGGCGACCAGGCTGCCCGCCGTTATGCCCTCCAAGGCGGCGTCGGGTGTGGTGACCAGCCGGTGGGTGACGACTCCCGGTGCCACCCGTTTGACGTGGTCGGGTACCACGTAGTCGGCGCCTGCGATCGCCGCCTCGATGCGCGCGCACCGGGCCAGCGCGACCACTCCGCGGCTCGACAGGCCGAGGCTGACTTGGCCGTGTTCGCGCGTGGCGGTGGCGACCGCCAGCACGTAGTCCACCAGTTCGGGGGCCAGGTGGACGTCGGCCAGTTCCGCTCGCGCTGCCGCGAGGGCGTCGGGAACGAGCGGATGCATCGTGTCGTCCACCGGATGCAGGGCGCGTTCGGCCGGCAGGTTGTAGGTTTCCACCACTTCCGCTTCGTGGGTCTTTTCCGGGTAGCTGATCGACGCCTTGAGCATGAAACGGTCGAGTTGGGATTCCGGCAACGGATAGGTGCCTTCGAACTCGTAGGGATTCTGCGTCGCGACCACGAGGAACTCGTCGGCCAGCCCGAAGGTCTCCCGGTCGACGGTGACGTGGCGCTCCTCCATCGCCTCGAGGAGTGCGGATTGGGTCTTGGGACCCGCGCGGTTGATCTCGTCGACCAGCAGCACGTCGGCGAACACGGGCCCCGGCTGGAACTCGAACGCCGAGGTCTGCGCGTTGTAGACGTGCAGGCCGGTGATGTCGGCGGGCATGAGATCCGCAGTGCCCTGTATGCGCCGGAAGTTGCCGCCGAGGACATGGGCGAGTGACTTGCTGAGCAGCGTCTTGCCGACACCCGGGGGGCCTTCGAGGAGGATGTGGCCGCGGCCGATGAGCGCGATGCAGATCTCGTGGATCGAGCCGCGGACGCCGAACAGCACCTTGCCAAGCTCCTCTTGGAGGTGCGCCTCCAACGCGTGCGCCTTGTCGATCATTGCTGTCGTCCCAACTCCCGCAACCGGTTGTGCAGTTGACGCAAGTCTACTTTGTCGCCAGCCGCGAGGCGGGCGTGGTCCGCCTTCAGGGCGTCGAGAGTCGCCTGGTCGACGAGTGGATTGGCTTCGAGCCGTGGCCACGGCGGACGTTCGAACCGCGCTAGCACCGCCGCTGGGGAGTCCGATCCCACCGACCCGCCGGCGATCTCGGCGAAACGCGTGGCGAACATCATCCGCCCGCTTTCCACGGGATCGAGCTTGCGGGCGAGGAATTCGCCGACCGCCCGCACGAAGTCGAGTTGGCCTGGCTCGGTTGCCTGTTCTCGCACGGGCGCGATCCGGTTCCAGGTACCGACCATGTACACGAACCAGGCCGCGAGCACGAACAGAATCGAGATGTGCAGCCTAGGATCCCGAAACAGGGCCGCCGCGTCGTACACCGCTGTCAGGCCTTGGTGGAAGTCGTCGAAGATGACGCCGCCGCCCGCGTGATGGCGAACCAGGCCGGCGATGAAGTGCCGGTTGTCGGCGCGACCGATGGCGCGGTTGGTCAACATGCTGCCGAGAGCGACGACGAAAACCTCACCCTGGCCGCTGGGCAGGTGCAGGATGGCGCTGGGTCCGAAGTGGGCTTCGGCGGCGACCGGCAGTCTGAGCTGCAGTGGATCCGGCAGGGCTTGCCAGATGCTAGTCAGGTCGTCACTCACACCCTCGAAGGTGTCGCCTTCCGTATTGAGGGGATGGACATCGAGCCCACGTAGGACGATGGGGGTTTCCCTACCGGCTGCCCCGACCAGCACCTCATTGCCGGATCGGTCGGGGACCGCCTCGAACCGCACGCGTGTCAATCTCGACACGTCGTCCAGGAACGTCGAGGTGTCCACCCGGGCGATCCAGTCCGGCGAGTCGTTCAATGCCGCCATCACCAGCAGCGTGTTGCCTTCGGCGACCCACGCCCGAAGACGGCGTCGCTCCTCGGGCGTCATCCGCGTCCGGTGCGGCATGGTAGTGATCATGAGCCTGCGGCCCGACTGCATCGCCAGCGACTCCACGTCGATGGCCTTGCGCAGCGACTCGACTGGCACGTCGGCGGCGCCGAGCCAGTCGTGCAGTGCCGCGTAGCCGTTCGGACCGCGGTCGACGGACGTGGGCCACGATGCCGGCGTCCCCTGGTCGCCAAGGAGAAGCGCCATGCAGGCCAGGAGCGCCAGCAAGGCGCCGACCGCGGTGACGAGCCGGTCCCTCATGGCTCGGACCGACCTTCGGGGAGGGCGTCGAGAATCCCCCGTCCGGCATCGAGTGCTTCCCCTTGATCGCCGCGGTCGGTCCGGGAATAGCGCGCCACTTCGGCCAGCCGCGCGAGACGGCCCAGTAGGAGTCCGAGTCGGTCGCCGAGACGCTTCGCCCCGGCGGCGATTTCCCGATGCGTGGCACCTTCGCCGCCTAGCCGGACGCCACGCGTGGCCAGCGCGGCCAACACGATCCGCAGCACGGCACCCGGTTGCTCGCGCGGGGGTAGTCCCGGTACGTCGTCAAGGCTGAGGACGACGGAACCGGTCTGGGATGCATTCGCACCACCGACCGGTGCCGGCCGAACGCGGCGGCGCCATTGCCGAAGCCGGAGCTCGTTGACGATCACGGCGAGGACCGTCACGACCAGGGCCAGGGTGATGAGTTCAAGCACCCATCGGGGGACCTCCGCGGGGCCGGAACCGGCGGGATCGACGTCCAGGCCCAGCTCCTGGAGCTTCTCCACCAACCACTCCCAGAACCGGTCCCAGAGGCTCACCTCCTCCACGGCCCGGTCGACGCCGTCGAGAATCCCGTCCAGTGCGCGTGGGTCCAACACGGGGGCGGTTGCTGGTGCCCGGTACCTGGCAACCACGTCCTCGAGGATGTCCAACTGGGCCGGCGAGAGTTCCTCGACGCCGAGTTCGGTTGCCACGGAGTCGGCCAGGGGATCCGCGGAAGCGGTGAAAGTGGCGAGCAGGACGAGCAGGACGAGCAGAAATAGCGCCGCCAGGACACGCGAGTGCACCGAACAGTGGGCGGTCAACGGTCGCGTCCGCCGATGGCTTCGAGGCGTTCCTGGAGGTCGTCCCCGCCGCGGCGCAGCGTTAGATCGTGAAGCGTTGCGAGTAGTACGGCAACGAACAGCGGCGTCGTCACCGTGCCGCCTAGCGTGTCGACGCCGAACAGGATCACCGACATTCCGCCGACGCTGCCCGTGCCCGCCGCCAGGGTCGCCAGCAAGTATCCGACCACCGAGAGGACCACGGTCACGACGAGGACGATGAATGTCGCGCTGGTGAGGATCAGCAGCGTGCGCCACCAATGGCCTCGAACCAGCGTCCAGCTCCGGCCCAGCGCCTTCACCGCACCGAGGTTCTCGGTAACGACCAGCGGCAGCGCGAAGCACCAGTACACGAGCAGCCCGATGACCAGGCCGAAGCCAAAGAGCAGCCCGAAGACGATCGAAGGCTCGATAGCGGGAATGATCGTCGCGAGGGCGACACCCCAGACGATGACCGCGACAAAGAAGATGCCACCGAAGACCACGAAGTAAATGAGCAAGCACAACAGGGCCGAGGGGAATCGGCGGAACGCGACACCAGCGGCGTCGTGCCACGCCAGCTGGACGCCGCGCCGGGTGGCGTTCGCTTGCGCGATGACCCCCAGGCCGAAGAACAGGACGAAGGGCAACGTGGCTAAAATAACCAACAACAGCACCAACGGAAAAAAGTTCTCGAGGTCGACAACGGTTTGATCGGGATCGCCCGGCAGCGTCGTACCGATGACGAGGTCGGGGGCGACGATGCCGAA
>JAGWBN010000197.1 GCA_021295875.1 Pseudomonadales bacterium | reverse complement strand
GGGGAGCTGGACGGCGTACGCCTCCTCGGCCGCAAGACCGTGGAGTACATGACCACCAATCACTTGCCGGGCAACGGCGACCTCGCCGCCATGGGGCAGCCGGTGTTCAGCGAGACGTCCTACGAGGGCATCGGCTTCGGCCTCGGTTTCTCGGTGGTGGTCGACCCGGCCGCCGCCAACGTGTTGGACTCGCCGGGGGAGTTCGCCTGGGGCGGGGCGGCGAGCACCTACTTCTGGGTGGACCCCGTGGAGGAGGTGATCGTGGTGTTCATGACCCAACTCCTGCCGTCCTCCTCGTATCCCATTCGGCGCGAGTTGAAGACCCTGGTCTACCAAGCGCTCACTTGATGGCCACCCGCGTCAACACGGCCATTCGGCGGCTCGCCAACGACGAACCGGTCTTCTACATCGGCAGCCACGCGGGCGCGGAACTCACTTTCGACGCCGGCGTGGGGATGGCGGAGACTTGGGCGGACTACATCAACATCGGCATGGAACACGGGCCCTTGGATCTGGCCGGGCTCGACCAGTTCATGAAGGGCATGGCGTCGGTGCGCACGCCGACGCCGGCGGTGCTGGTGGAACTGCCGTTCGAGGCCCGCAACGTGGAGATCGTCCATGCCAACGCCTGGCAGATCCGGCAGCTTCTCACCCTGGGCGTGCACGGCTTCATGCTCTGCCACGCGGAGCGTCCCGAGCCGGTGGCCGCCGTGGTCGAAGCCATGCGCTACACCTTCCGCGGCGGCACCCGCGGTTCGGGCGGGCAAGGCGCGGCGGCGGCGATCTGGGGCGTGTCCCCGTCCGAGTACCTGGAGTTGGCCGACCTCTGGCCCATGACGCCGTCCGGGGAGTTGCTGCTGGGCCTCAAGATCGAGAACCGCCGTGCGCTGGAAAACGCCTTCGAGACAACCGCGGTGCCGGGCGTCGCGTTCGCCGAGTGGGGTCCGGCGGACATGTCCATGTCGCACGGCTTGCGGGGCACGCCGGAGGACTTCCGGCGACCGGAGATGCAGGCCGCCCGGCAACGGGTCTTCGATGCGTGCAAGTCGGCCGGCATCGCCTTCCTCGACGGCTGTACCGAGGACAATCTTGCCGCCAAGCTGAACGACGGGGTGCGCATAAGCCCGGGCACACCGGGGCTCAGGGAACTGGCCGACCGACTGGCGGCCGAGCGGTTGTAAGCGGACGGAAGTGGCAGGGTGCGCGAACTCGACAATCCCGCTTGGCACGCGCTCAGGGGCGAGCAAGGCGTGTTCGGTCGGGTCGGCGAGCGCGCCGCACGCTATCACCCCGACATCTCGCCCATCGCGGCCGTGGCGGATCGGAGCCGCGAGGCCCTGGTGGAACTCGCCGGCTTCGTCGAGCCGGGGCGGTTCGTCGCGGTGTTCGCACCGGGTGAACCGCCCGACGAGCTTTGGCGGCTGGCGGCGATGGCGCCGCTGTCTCAATGGGTCTGTCCGGATCCCCCCGTCATCGACGTCGAAACCGACTGGGTGGAACTGACCGATGCACACGCGGGCGAGATGCTTGAACTGGCGCGGGCGACGGATCCGGGCCCGTTCGAGGCGCGCACCCATCGGCTCGGCGACTATGTCGGCGTCGTCCGTGACGGCAAGCTGGTCGCCATGGCCGGTGAACGGATCTGCCTCGCCGGCTACCGGGAGGTGAGCGCGGTGTGCACGGATGCGGCCTACACGGGGCGCGGCTTCGCCCAGGCTTTGGTGCTGGAGATCGTCCGCCGGCAGCAACGCGCCGGTTGCGTGCCGTTCCTGCACGTCAGGACCGGCAGTCCGGCCCAGGCACAGGCCATCCATGTCTACCAGAAGCTGGGTTTTCAGAAACGCGGGGACTACGCCATGACGGTACTGGTCAGGAAATGAGCGAAGAAACCTCGGACGTCTCGTCGCCACCCGAAGCGCCGCGCGAGCGCACGCGGTCGCCGTGGTCCATCCCGTTCCGCGTCGCCACGTGGCTGTTGGCGGCGGGATGCTTCTACCTCGTCTACGGCAAGATCGAGGAGGCGGCCGCGCGCGACGGGCTGAACGCGTGGCGATACCTCGTCGAGTTCTTCGGCGAGGCCGACTGGGTGTTCTGGCTCGCGCTGATGATCCCCTACTCGGTGTTCTTCTTTTTCGTCGACAGCCACGTCACCTGGCGGGTGGTGCGCTGGTTCAACGCGCCGGACCTGAAGTTCACCAGCATGCTGCCGATCCGCGCCAGCGCCTACATCCTGTCGCTGGTCAACGAACAGGTGGGCAAGGGGGCGATGACGCTGTACCTGCTGCGCCACCACAAGGTGCCGGGTTGGCGAGCGCTGTCGAGCATGATCCTGCTCGGCCTGATGGAGATCTTTCAGCTGCTGCTGTTCTCCGCCATCGGCGTCGCGCTCAGCTTCAACCTGGTCGTGGAGGCGTCGACCCAGTGGCCGCTCGACGTCATCCTGCCCGCGGTGATGATCTTCGCGTTTGTCTATCTGCCGCTGCACATCGTGTATTTCCGCACCGGCGAGGGGGGGTTGCGGGAAAAGCCCATCCTCACCGCGTTCCGCCAGGCTCGGCCGGTCCACTACTTCCTGATCGTGCTGTTCAAGGCGCCCAACCTGATCGGCGCCGTGATCGTCTACACCTTCGCCCTGGAACTCTTCCAGGTGGACGTGAGTCTCGGCCAGATGCTGGCGTTCCTGCCCGTGATCTTCCTAGCGGCGGCGTTGCCACTTCCGTTCCACGCGGGGGCGCTCGTGCTGTGGACCGTGCTGTTTCCGGACTATCCCGAGGTCGCCGCGTTCAGCTTTGTGATGCACACCTTCTTCGTGCTGTTCAACGCCGCCATCGGCGTGTTGTTCCTGCCGCGCGCCAACCGGGAGTTGTTCGGCGTCGGCGGCTTCAGGGTCGGTCGATTACCGACTGGGTGAATCGGCCGACGTCGGCTCGATCGAACCCGCCGCGCACCAGCGGCTCCCAACTGTGGATGGGCATGTCCTCGAGAAGGGCCGTCAGCGTGCGCCCGAGGCCGGCATCGCCTTCGCCCAGGTTGGCGAGACGGTTCAGCGCGTCCAACGCCGAGCCCACGCTGAACACGTTCTCGTCCGTGCGCACGAGATCGGTCAACGCCGCCACGACCCGGTCGAACGCGTCGCCGAGGACCGCCTTGCCGTGGGAGCAGAGCGCGACCATGGAGGTCAGCGCGTTCTCGCGCACCACCGAACGCACGCGCTTGAAGCGCTCGGTGCCGTAGTTGGTGCCGATGCCTTCGCAGACGTCGCATTCGTCGGTGGGACGGACGAACTTGATGCTCCGGTTCTGGGCGATGTTCATCCCGA
>JAGWBN010000017.1 GCA_021295875.1 Pseudomonadales bacterium | reverse complement strand
TAGGGGGGCTGTCGGCCAGAGCGGCTCTGGGCGCAGGAAACCTGCGCCGGTGCCGGATCGGGAGCTTGCGGTCCAACCCATCCGCCTTGAACCCGCATCCCCCCTGCATGACAGTGTCCTGCAACCCTCACAAGTGCCAAAGGCCGAATCGAATGGCAAATCAACTCGTTCAGGCGCGTGTTGACAAGGACGTCAAGGAAGAGGCTTCTGCAGTCCTGGCCGCGATGGGCCTCACCGTCTCCGACGCGGTCCGCCTTCTGCTCACACGGGTCGCCCGCGAGAAGGAGCTACCCTTCGCCCCACTGGTTCCGAACGCCGAGACGATCGCCGCGATGAAGGAAACGCGAGCTGGCAATCTGCCGAGGTTCGACGACGTTCAGAGCCTGCTCGACGAACGGACGCGTTTCCATCGCTGGCTACAGCAGCCAGGTCACGCAGGCCCATCCCGTGATGCCCATGGTGAACGTGTACGGCAAGGCCATGATCACCATGCGTCCATAGGATAGGCGGATCAGCGGCGCCAGCGACGAGGTCAGCAGGAACAGGAAGGCGGCCTGACCGTTCGGCGTGGCCACGCTGGGGATGTTCGTCCCCGTATTGATGGCAACGGCGAGGAAGTCGAACTGCTCCTGGGAGATGATGCCGTCGGTGAACGCCTTCTCCACCTCGCCGATGTAGACGGTGGCGACGAACACATTGTCGCTGATCATCGACAGCACGCCGTTGGCGATGTAGAAGACGCCCGGCTGCTGGCTGGCGGGCAGGGTCAGCACCCAGTCGATCACCGGCTGGAACAACTGCTGGTCGGAAATCACCGCGACGATGCCGAAGAAGACGCACAGGAGCGCGGTGAACGGCAGGGCTTCCTCGAAGGCGTGCCCGAGCCGGTGCTCTTCGACGATGCCGTTGAAAGCCGTCTGCACGACGATCACGCCGAGTCCGATCAGGCCGATCTCGGCGATGTGGAACGCCAGCGCGAAGATGAGCAGGACGGCGGTGACGGCCTGCACCACCAGTCGGGCGATCTCCTTGGCGTCGTACTCCGACAGGATCGTCAGTACCGGAGCGGGGATGGTGGGTCCGTAGCCGAACCACTTGACCTTTTCCAGGATCAGGCAGGTCAACAGCCCGACCACCAGCACGGGCATGGTCACCGGGCTCATGCGGTGGAAGAACTCCATGAACTCCCAGCCCATCCGATCGGCGATGAGGACGTTCTGCGGTTCGCCGACGATGGTGGTGACGCCGCCGAGGGCCGTGCCGACGGCGGCATGCATGGCGAGACTGCGCAGGAACGAGCGGAACTGGTCGAGGTCCTCGCGGTGCGGTTCGTGGACCTCGTCTTCGACGTGGCCGCCCCCGGAAGCGACGCGGTGGTAGACGCCGTAGAAGCCCACGACGACGCTGATGACCACGGCGGTCACCGTGAGTGCGTCGAGGAAGGCGGAGAGGAATGCGGCGACGAAGCAGAACAGGACGGACAGCAGCATCTTGTTGCGGATGAGCACCAGGATCTTGGTGAAGGTGAACAGCAACAGTTCCTTCATGAAGTAGATGCCCGCGACCATGAACACCAACAGCAGGATCACCTTCAGGTTGTTCTCCACCTCGTGGTAGAGGTGCTCCGGCGAGGTCATGCCGAGGAGTAGGGCTTCGATGGCCAGCAATCCGCCGGGTTGCAGCGGGTAGCAGCGCAGGGCGAGCGCCAGGGTGAATATGAACTCCAGCAAGAGGATCCAGCCGGCGACGAAACCGCCGAAGGCATAGAGGAGGAGCGGGTTCGCCAGCAGGAAGACGATTACCGTCGTCTTGTACCAGGGCGGCGCTTCGCCGAGAAAGTTCGTCCAGTACGCACCCCACCACGCGCTGTCGCGGTAACCGGTCAATTGCATTTTTGCTCCTCATCCAAAAAAATGGACGCTCGGCCCTTGGGACCGTTCGTCCTGTCGGGGCGGCGTCGAAGTTCGCCGTCCGGCAACCTGGACGGCCTGCCTGCGGTGCAAAGCGATGGACATCGGACTTGCCGCCGTGGTGGACAGTCCGCCAAACTTCGTCGCGACCGAGGTAGTCGCGCCAGTATATCAACCCGCAGGTCCAACGTTGTTCGCCAACAGTCCCTCCAAGTTCGTTTCCGAAGCCAAGCCGCCCGCCGACGTCGACCTCGACGATGCGCTGTATTTCGTCTGCGTCGGCGACGAGTTGCTGTCCATCAGCGAGCAGGGCATCCCCCGTCCGGTGACGGCCGACGAGTTCCGCTGGGTGGATCTCGAGGTCGCCTACAAGCACTACCTGGGGAGCTGGGAGAACCGCGCCTGCTTCGTGCTCGATGCCGCCGGCACCGTGCCGGAAGGGTTCGCCGCAACCGGGCTCCGTGCCTGGCTCGGTCGCGTCGAGCCGGACTTCTTCGCCTTGGCCGGACGCGCCAAGCAGATCGTTGAGTGGCACCGGAACCACCGTCATTGCGGGCGTTGCGGCACCTCCACGGAGGAACACGCCAGGGATCGGGCCAAGGTCTGTCCGGCCTGTGGCGCGACCACCTATCCGCGCCTGTCGCCGAGCATCATCGTGCTGGTGCGCAACGGCGAGGAGATGCTGCTTGCCCGCAACGCGGCGTGGCCCACGAGCATGTTCTCGACCCTTGCCGGATTCGTCGAGCCCGGCGAGTCCATCGAGCAGACCGTACACCGCGAAGTCGCCGAAGAGGTGGGGGTCACGGTCACCAACCTGCGCTACCTCGGCAGCCAGCCGTGGCCGTTTCCCAACTCCCTCATGTTGGGATTCCACGCCGACTACGCGGAGGGCGAGATCGTCTGCCGCGACGGCGAGATCGCCGAAGCCCGTTGGTTCCACCACCGGCAGCTTCCCAACGTACCGGGCGGCACGGCGATCTCGCGTTGGCTGATCGATGCCTTCGTCGAGGAGATGAAGGCCAAGGCATGAACCGGAATTCCTACCCTGGCGGCGTGACGTCGCCCGCGCCGAACAGCCCGAGCAGTACGAACGCCAGGGGCAGATGGCCGTCCGACCGGAAGGCGCCGGCCATGAACGCATCCATCGGACTCTCGGCGCCGCCGAGGACGGCGATCGCCCTGTCGACACTGTCGAAGCTGAACGTCACGTCGGCTTCCCCGGGCGGGTCGAAGCGCAGCGTGCCGTGTTCGACGGTAAACGTCGTCAATCGCCTGGCGCCTACGACGAGGCTGAAGGTCAGGTCGATGTCGGACGCCACAGCCGCCCGAAACCGCCGCTCAAGGAAGGTTCGGAGGTCCATGAGCCGATTATCGCGGAATCTGGCTCTCCGTTGACCTTTGTTGACGTCGCTCCGGCGTCGCAAGGTCAAAACGGGCTGATAGAATCCCCGCCCTTCGCCCAAGGACCAACCCCCCGTGGAAGTGCTCTTCGACTACCTTGGATTCCTCGCCAAGACCGCCACCGTCGTGGTCGCGTTCCTGATCGTGATGTCCGCCGTCGCGGGTGCCGCCGCGCAGCGCTCGATGCGGCCGCCGCCCCTGGGACACATCCAGGTCGTGCGTATCAACGAACTGCTGCTCGACATGCGCCGGTCGATCGAGGAGGCCGCGATGCCCCGGTCGCTCGTCAAGAAGCAGCGCAAGCAGGATGCCAAGGCGCGCAAGAAGCGATCGGGCGAAGCCCGCCGCCGGGTATTCGTGATGAACTTCGAGGGTGACCTGGCGGCCAGCGCCGTTGACTCCCTGCGGCGGGAAGTCTCGGCCGTGCTGGCGACGGCCGGCGAGGACGACGAGGTGGTCGTGCGGGTAGACAGTGCCGGCGGCATGGTGCACGGCTACGGCCTCGGTGCCTCGCAGTTGGCTCGGGTCAGAAGCAGCGGCGTCAAGCTCACGGTTGCGGTGGACAAGATCGCCGCAAGCGGTGGCTACCTGATGGCTGCGGTGGCCGACCGGATCCTGGCGGCGCCGTTTGCCGTCGTCGGCTCCATCGGCGTGTTGGCGCAGATACCGAACGTGCACCGGCTGTTGAAAAAGCACGATGTGGACGTGGAGATACTGACGGCGGGCCGCCACAAGCGCACGCTCGACGTGCTCGGCGAGAACACCGAGGAGGGCCGGGAGAAGCTGCGCGAAGAACTGCACGATGTCCATGCGCTGTTCCAGGACTTCGTCGGCACGTACCGGCCCGCTGTCGACCTCGACGCGGTGTCCACGGGGGAGGCCTGGTACGGTCAACGCGCCCTGGACCGCTCGCTGGTCGATGAACTGGCCACCAGCGACGAGTACCTGATGGCGGCCTCGGCGGAGGCCGACGTGTTCGAGGTCTCGTGGGTTCAACCGAAGCGACCCATCGAGCGACTGGTGGGGCAGGCGTCGCTCGGCCTCGGCAGACTCGTGGAGAAGTTTGTAGATCGAACGATGGGAGGAATCCGATGACCGAGTTCCGGGCGTTCCGGGTCGACCGGACCGAGGATCGGCAATACCCGAGAAGCATCGTCATGCGCGACACGGGCGAGTTGCCCGAGGGCGATCTGCTGATCGATGTGGCGTACTCGTCGCTCAACTACAAAGACGCCCTGTCGGCGACCGGCAATCCCGGTGTGACGCGAAATTTCCCGCACACCCCGGGCATCGATGCCGCCGGGACCGTGGCGGCGTCCGAATCCGGCGACTTTCGGCCCGGAGACGAAGTCGTCGTCATCGGCTTCGACCTCGGCATGAACACCTCGGGCGGATTCGGCGAGAAGATTCGGGTGCCGGCGGCCTGGGCCGTGCCGATGCCCGCCGGCCTCGATGCGCGTTCGAGCATGATCCTGGGCACCGCCGGATTCACGGCGGCGCTTTGCGTGGACAAGCTGGCGAGTGCGGGCATGTCGCCGGACGACGGGCCGGTCCTGGTCACCGGTGCCACCGGCGGTGTCGGCTCGGTGGCCGTGAAGCTGCTCGCCAAGCTCGGCTACGAGGTCCACGCCGCGACCGGCAAGGCCGACCGCCACGACTACCTCCGCAGCCTGGGGGCGGCGACGGTTGTCGACCGCGAGGGTCTCGAGGCCGGTGCCGAGAGGCCGCTCTTGAGAGAGACCTGGGGCGGCGTGGTGGACACGGTTGGCGGCCCAATCCTCGTCAATGCGTTGAAGTCGCTGCGCTACGGCAAGAGCCTGGCGGCCTGCGGCCTGGTCGCCTCGCCCGACATACCGGCCTCGGTCTTCCCGTTCATCCTGCGCCACGTCAACCTGCTCGGCATCGACTCGGTGGAACTGCCGCTCGCCGAGAAGGCGCGCATCTGGGGCGAGCTGGCCGGGCCATGGGCTCTGGACGGCTTGGAGGATCTCGCCGAGAACCTGACGCTTGACACGCTGTCGGACGCCATCGACCGCATTCTCGCGGGCCGGATGGTGGGCCGGGGCGTGGTTGACCTGCAACCGTGATCAGATGGCCTTCAGCGTTTCCGCTGTGCGTGGTCGTCGCTTGCAGTCCCGCTCCGCCGAACCCGATGACGGCTGCGGATGACGGCGTGGACGCCGCGGGCGAGACCCGGGAACCGATGACCGAGGACACCAAGTTCGGCCACTTCGCCTTTGCCGAGACCTCCGCAGCCCTCGGCGACGCGGGCGGCTATCGGGACACGGGACGAGTCGTGCAGCTACGAACGGAGGCCGCGGACGCGTTCGTGGCCATGCAGGCCGCCGCGCAGGACGTGGGCGTGCATCTCGTACCGATCTCCGGCTACCGGACCGTCGGCTACCAGGACGGGCTCTTCGGCCGGGCGATCGACCGGTACGGCACGCCGGAGGAAGCCGCCGTGTGGGTCGCGCCACCGGGCTACTCGGAGCACCACACGGGGCTCGCCATCGACATCGGCGATCTGGACCATCCCGAGGCCGACGTCGAAGTGTCGTTCGAGGCGACCCCGGCGTTCGATTGGCTGAAGAACAACGCGGACCGCTTCGGATTCGAACTGTCGTTTCCCGACGGCAATCCCCAGGGCGTGTCCTACGAGCCCTGGCACTGGCGCTTCATCGGCGAACTCGCGACGCCCTAGCCCGCAGCGTAATCGAGAAGCTTCTCCAGCGCGGGGGATCTTAAGGCTCGCATCCATCTTCACTCTCCGCATCGGCCAGTCGGCGACGAACCGCTGCGAGCAGGGCTTCCACTTGTTCGATGGCTTGGGGTCGGTCGAGAGCGCATGAGCCGGGATCGGTCGCCGCAGACCGCAAGCGAACGGCGTAGGGCGTGTATTCCACCAAGGCGTCGAAGCGGTCGATGTCTGGTTCGTTCGCCTTCAAAAGGTCCAACAGAGTCGCCAGATCGTGCGATAGCGGATAGGTCTCACCCCTTGCAGCAAGCCAAGCCTTGAGCAGCTTCTCCGTCGCCTGCTGCGTGTGAAAACCAAAGATCTCATCGGCGAAGGTGCCCGGATCGTCCATGCCACGAAGTGCCGAGAGATCCCGCTCTGCGGCACCCGCTAGTTCCCCTGCCAAGTCAAGGTCGTTCATAGAGCACCTTGCCTTCCCGGAGCGCACGGGCGAGCACATGGTTGAGCGAACCGCGCCAGCGTTCGGCTTCCTCGCGGCTGTAGACCAGGATGTCCTTCGCAACGTGGAACCTCGCGAGGCTGCGCCAAAGGCGCGTCTCCTCTGCCCGCCGGTCGCGGTCTGGGCCGAATGGCTCAGACTCGACGACGAGCAAGTCCACGTCCGAGTCCGGTTTGGCGTCGCCGCGGGCGTGGGAGCCGAACAGGATCACCTGTTGAGGATCGACCTCTTCGATGATCGCTGCGGTCATCTGCCGTAGGAGCGGATCGTTCATGCGCAGTCGAAGACGGCGTAGAGCCAGTAGCGGTCACGCATATTGCAGCTTTCCATGCCGGCTCCAATCGGATCCTGGCCTGTGGTCGAAGCAGCAGTCTACGCTTCTTGCGACAGCCGGAAAACGAACAGGTGCGGGATGCGGCGCCCTCCGCCGGTTGCCGCGAACGCGTCTCCCTTCGGGAGCCGTCCAAGAGCGATCCCAAGCGTTGTTCGAAATGCAAACTGCGTGTAGACATCAGCGCCGCTCAACGAATCTAGTCGCGACGCAACTCGGCGCTGATGGCGATGGGACTCGGGTAGCGGAACACGACGAGGTAGCTCGACAGCAGCAGCGTCAGCACCGTCGCGCCCTGAACCACGTGGGCGGCTTCGCCGGAGATCAGCCCGGCACCGGCGACGAACACCAGCAGCAGCGAGAACTCGCTCGCTTGGCCCAGGCGGAAGCCGACCTCACGGGACACGCCGTCAGACTCCTTCTGCCAGCGAAGCAGTGCCCGGAATACCGGCGGCTTGGCACCGACGAGGATCAAGGCGAGCAGCAGCGTCGGCAGCCAGACGTGGAGCATCATGGTCGGATCGATGGCCGCGCCGACGGAGAAGAAGAACAACACCAGGAAGAAGTCCCTCAACGGACGTAGGTTCTCGGTGATGTACTGGGCGATGGGCGAGTTCGCGAGCGAGACACCGGCGACGAACGCGCCGATCTCCCACGACAGGTACAGGTGGTGGGAGAGGCTCGCGATGCCAAGGCACCAGCCGACGGCCAGCAGGAAGGTGAATTCCTGGTAGACGTCGAAGCGCGTCAACAGCGGCACGATGCCGAACCGTACGCCGAGGTAGGCCACTGCGGCGACCACGGGCAGTGCCACGACCACCGTGAGGGTGGTTGCCACGACGCCGCCCTGGGTTTCGAGCCCGGCGAGCACCAAGAGCGCGACGATGGCGATCAGGTCCTGGATCAGCAGCAGACTGATGACGATCTCGCCGATATGGCGATGGTGCAGCGCGGTCGTCGGCAGCAGCTTGATGCCGAGGATGGTGCTTGAGAACACGCAAGCCGTGCCGGCGATCGCGGCCTCGATCCAGTTGAACCCGAAGAACGCCATCACCGCGAAGCCGATCCCGAAAAACACCGCTGAACTCGCCACCGCGGTCAGCACCGACTCGCCGACCATGTCCTTGAGCTTGGCGGGCGGCAGATCGAGACCGACGAGGAAGAGCAGGAACATGATGCCGATCTCGCCGACCTCCGCGAGCACCCGGTCGTCGGTGATGAGCGCGAAGCCGTGGGGCCCGACCAGGCAGCCGAGGACGATGTAGGCGACGATCAGCGGTTGCCGGGTATACAGCGCCAGCGCCGCCAGGGCGGCCGCACCGGTGAAGATGACGAAAAACGACTCGACGATGCCGACGTGCATGGTGGACCAATGTAGCTTGATTGGCGCCTGTTGGGGGGTCGCCCTGTCTTCAGACCGTTCGGGCGACCCATCGCGCCCCAAAGCGGTCGCCTGCGGCGGCGAACGAACCGGTCTGCTGAACGAACGCGGACGGGGACAAGCCCGGGACAAGCCCCGCCTCTACGTCGCGAAGGCCTCGCGCCGAAACGCTGGCAGGGGCTCTGTCGCGGATGCCTGGTAGTGGTCGCTCATGCGGGCCATGCAGGCGATGGCAACCTCCGCCTGACGGCGGTCGGGTAGCTGATAGGCGTTGAAGCCGCAGCGATGCATGTATTCGGTGAGGTCGGCGAGCACGTCGCCCCAGGCGCGCAGTTCTCCGCGGAAGCCGTAGCGGCCGCGGAGGAGGGCGCCGAAAGTAAGCCCGCGGCCATCCGCGTACGCCGGGAAGCGCACCGCCACCACCGGTGCTTCGAGTATCTCCGGGACGAGTTCCTCGACGTCCCGGTCGCCGTCCACCCACACGCCGGCGCCTTGCGGCGAGCGTTTCCAGGCATCGAAAGGTGCGATCACGCCCGGCCGCGCCGGTCCATCCTCAACCAGCGTCCATGGATCCGCGACGATGCGCCCATCCCTAACCAGCACGGGCGGACCTCGGTCGTGGCTCGGCATCCTGCGTAGGCACTTGGGCCGCGACCTTGGGGCGTGAACGGGGACGCCCGTCCGTGGCAGGGTAGACACGCACCTTGAACGGCTCGATGCCGATGCGGCGCGCAGTGTGCAGGAACGGCTCTCCCTCGAACCGGCGCTCGAGGTAGACGTCGAGGATCTTCTCGATGACGCCGGGCACGTCGGCGCGTCCGAACGAGGGACCGAGGATCTGCCCGAGAGAAGCGTCCTCGGCTTGGTTGCCGCCGACGGAGATCTGGTAGAACTCCTCGCCCCGCTTGTCGACGCCGAGGATGCCGATGTGGCCTACGTGGTGGTGGCCGCAGGCGTTCATGCACCCCGAGATGTTGATGTCGAGCGGGCCTAGATCGTGCAGGTAGTCGTAGTCGTCGAAGCGGCGCTGGATGGCCTCCGCGACGGGTATGGACTTGGCATTGGCCAGGGCGCAGTAGTCGCCGCCGGGGCAGCAGATCATGTCGGTTAGCAACCCGGCGTTCGCCTGCCCGAGCATGGCGGCGCTGGCGAGGTCGAAGAGCGTGCGCAGATCGCGCTGCGCAACGTCGGGCAGCACGAGGTTCTGTTCGTGGGAGATCCTCACTTCGCCGAAGCCGAAGCGCTCGGACCAATTCGCCACGGCGTCCATCTGCTCGTCGGTCACGTCCCCCGGCGGCACACCGGTGACCTTGGTTGAAAGGGTGACGATGGCGTAGCCGGATCGCTTGTGGGGCGCGACGTTGTGGCGCATCCAGGTGTTGAACGCCGGGCTCTGCAACCGTTGGCGGGCGAGCAGCGCCGGTTCGTCGACGAGATCGTCGTATTCCGGCGGCGCGAAGCAGGCCCGGATGCGGCTGACCTCGGCGTCCGGCAATGTGCTCGGACCGTCCTTGAGGTGTGCCCATTCCGCGTCGACGCGCTCGCGGAACGTCTCCGGCGTCATCGCCCGAACGAGGATCTTGATCCGCGCCTTGTACTTGTTGTCGCGCCGACCGTAGCGGTTGTACACGCGCAGGATGGCCTCGAGGTAGGACAAGAGGTGCTTCTCGGGTAGCCCTTGCCGAATCAGGCTGCCGATCACCGGCGTGCGGCCGAGCCCGCCGCCGACCAGGAAGTCGAACAGCGGCGCGCCGTCGTCGCCCCGGCGCACGCGGATGCCGATATCGTGGACGTGCGTCGCCGCGCGGTCCGATTCGGCACCGTTGACGGCGATCTTGAACTTCCGCGGTAGCCAGTCGAACTCCGGATGGTAGGTCGACCACTGACGGATGATCTCGCAGTAGGGGCGGGCATCGACGATCTCGTCTCCGGCGACGCCTGCGAACTGGTCCGTGGTGACGTTGCGGATGCAACTGCCGCTGGTCTGGATGCAGTGCATCTCGACCTCGGCGAGGCGCGCCAGGATGTCGGGCACATCCGTGAGTTCCGGCCAGTTGATCTGCATGTTCTGGCGCGTGGAGAGATGTCCGTAGCCCCGGTCGTAGTCGCGGGTGATGGCGGCGATGGCGCGCAGCTGGGTGGCGCTCAAGATCCCGTAGGGCACGGCGATGCGCAGCATGGGCGCGAGCCGTTGAATATAGAGGCCGTTGCGCAGCCGAAGCTGCTGGAAGGCATCGTCGGAGATGTCCCCGTTGAGGAACCGTCGGGTCTGATCCCGATATTGCTCGACCCGTTCCTCGACGAAACGCCGGTCGAAGGCACTGTATTGGTACATGTCGGCAGCCGGCTCAAGGATTTCGGACGACGCGACACGTTGCCAGAAGTCGCGCGCGGAGAGAAACAACGAAACCGACTATGGATAGAACGAGATGTTGTCGGGAGCGCTACCGTCCTATGGTCGGGAGAACGACAGCCAGCGGGCCGCTTCCTCGGGTGCGACGCCCCGGCGCGCCGCGTAGTCCTCAAGCTGATCGTCGCCGATCCGGCCGACGCCGAAGTATTTCGCCCGGGGATGGGAGAAGTACCAGCCGGCCACCGTGGACGCCGGCCACATGGCGAAGTTCTCGGTCAACGTGGCACGCGTCCGGCGCGTCGCTTCGAGAAGCTCGAACAGGGTGGACTTCTCGGTGTGGTCCGGGCAGGCCGGATAGCCCGGCGCCGGTCGAATGCCGCGGTACTTCTCGGCGATCAGTTCCTCGTTGGTCAGGTCCTCGTCGGCGGCATAGCCCCACAAGTTCTTGCGTACGCGTTGGTGCAGCGCCTCCGCAAAGGCTTCCACCAGGCGGTCGGCCAGCGCCTTGATCATGATGGAACGGTAGTCATCGGCTTCCTGTTGCTCCTCGGTACCGCTCATGCTGACGGCAAAGCCGCCGATGTGGTCGGGTTGCGGGTGGGGTGCGACGAAATCGGCCAGCGACAGGTTGACGGCGGCGCTCGCGCTCTGCTGGCGCAGGTGGTGCAGGCGGGCGCACGCCTGGGTCCGCGCCTCGTCGGTCCAGACATCGATGTCGCCGTCGTCGCGACGGTTCGCACGCCAGAATCCCACGACCCCGCGCGCCGTGAGGAGCTTCCGGTCGACGATCTCATCGAGCATCGCCAAGGCGTCGCGGTGAACGTCGCTCGCCGCCTCGCCGACCACCGGGTCGCTGAGGATCGCCGGGAACCGGCCGGCCAGCTCCCAGGTGCGGAAGAACGGCGTCCAATCGATGTAGGCGATCAGTTGGCGAATCGGAAAATCGTCGAACGAGCGCAGCCCCAGGAAGCTCGGTGCCGACGGGCGGTAGTTCTCCCAGGCGAAGTCGAGCCCTCGCTTGACCGCTTCGGCGTAGGCCCGCAGCGGGCGGTTCCGGCGTCCCGCGGCATTGCGTTCGCGCACGGTCGTGTAGTCGTCGGCGATGTCGGTCAGGAATCCGTCGCGTCGATCCTCGGACATCAACGACTGACACACGCCAACGCTGCGCGACGCATCCGTGACGTAGACCACAGGGCGCTCGTAGGCGGGATCGATCCTCACCGCCGTGTGGGCCTTGGAGGTCGTCGCTCCGCCGATCAGCAACGGGATCGTCATGTCGCGGCGCTGCATCTCGGTGGCGACGTGGACCATCTCCTCCAGTGACGGCGTGATTAGGCCCGACAGGCCCACCATGTCCGCATCGATTTCCGCCGCCGTGTCGAGGATCTTTTCCGCTGGAACCATCACGCCGAGGTCGTGAACTTCGAAGTTGTTGCACTGCAGGACGACGCCGACGATGTTCTTGCCGATGTCGTGGACGTCGCCCTTGACCGTCGCCATGACGATCCTGCCGCTGTTTTCTCTCGCCGCCGGGATGCTCGCGTTGTCCGCCGTGTCGGCTGCGGCGCTCTTCTCGGCCTCGATGAAGGGCACCAGGTGGGCCACGGCGCGTTTCATCACGCGCGCGCTCTTGACCACCTGGGGGAGGAACATCTTGCCGGCGCCGAACAGGTCGCCCACCTTGTTCATGCCGTCCATCAGCGGCCCCTCGATGACCTCGATGGGCCGCGAGGCGGCCAGCCGGGCCTCCTCGGTGTCGTCCACGATATGGCGGTCTATGCCGGCGACCAGCGCGTGGCTCAGGCGTTCGTCCACGGGTGCTTGGCGCCACTCGTCCCGCCGCGCCTCGGCGTCGGGATCGCGCTCGTCGCCGGTGCCGCTGTAGCGCTGGGCGATGGCGAGCAACTGCTCGGTGGCGTCGTCGCGGCGGTTCAGGACGGCGTCCTCCACCGCCTCCTTGAGGTCGGCCGGGATGTCCTCGTAGATCGCCAGTTGGCCCGCGTTGACGATGCCCATGGTGAGACCGGCGGCGACGGCGTGATAGAGGAACACCGCGTGGATGGCCTCGCGCACCCGGTCGTTGCCCCTGAACGAGAAAGAGATGTTGCTGACCCCGCCCGAGGTGTGCACGAGGGGATAGGTCGCCCTGATCCAGCGCACCGCCTCGATGAAGTCCCGCCCGTAGTTGCTGTGTTCCTCGATGCCCGTGGCGATGGCGAAGATGTTCGGATCGAAGATGATGTCCTCGGGCGGGAAGCCGGCTTCCTCGACGAGCAGCCGGTAGCAGCGGGCAATGATGTCCTTGCGCCGCGCCAGCGAATCGGCCTGGCCTTGTTCGTCGAACGCCATGACGATCACGGCGGCGCCGTAGCGACGGCACAGCCGGGCCTGTTCGAGGAACGGCTCCTCGCCCTCCTTGAGGCTGATCGAGTTGACGACGCACTTCCCCTGGACACAGCGCAGGCCCGTCTCGATGACGCGCCAGTCGCTCGAGTCGATCATCACCGGCACGCGGGCGATGTCCGGTTCGGTCATGACGAGGTCCATGAAGCGCTGCATGGCGGCCGGGCCGTCGGTCATGCCCTCGTCCATGTTGACGTCGATGATCTGGGCGCCGCTTTCGACCTGCTGCCGCGCGACGTCCAGGGCGGCGGGGAAGTCATCCGCCTTGATCAGCCGGCGAAAGCGCGCCGAACCGGTCATGTTGGTGCGTTCACCGACGTTGACGAACAGCGAGTCGGCGTCGATCTCCAAGGGTTCCAGGCCCGACAGCGACAGGGTCCGCCGCGGCGGCTCCACTTGTCGCGGCGCTGCGTTTCGGGCGCGTTCGGCAAGGGCGCGGATATGCTCCGGCGTGGTCCCGCAGCAGCCACCCGCGAGATTCACCATACCCCGGTCCATGAAGTCGCCGACGGTATCGGCCATCTCCTCCGGCGTTTCGTCGTAACCGCCGAACTCGTTCGGCAGACCGGCGTTGGGGTGCACGCTCACGTACGTTGTGGCGACGTTGGCCAGGGCTTCCACATGGGGGCGCAGGGCTTGCGAGCCGAGGGCACAGTTGAGGCCGACGATCAACGGCTTTGCGTGCCGGATCGAATGCCAGAACGCCTCGGGTGTCTGCCCGGATAACGTTCGTCCGCTGGCGTCGGTGATGGTCCCGGACACCATGATCGGCAAGCGGCGGCCGGTCTCGGCGAAGACGTCGTCCAGCGCGAACAGCGCCGCCTTGGCGTTCAGGGTGTCGAACACGGTCTCGATCATGACGAGATCGGCACCGCCGTCGACGAGTCCGCGAGCCGCTTCGTCGTAGGCCTCCACGAGGTCCGTGAAGCGGACGTTACGCGCCCCCGGGTCGTTGACGTCGGGGGAGATGCTGGCCGAGCGGTTGGTGGGGCCGAGCACGCCGGCCACCCATCGGGGCCGGGTGTCGTCGGCGAACTCGTCCGCGGTGCGCCGGGCGATCACCGTGGCCTCGAAATTCAACTCGTAGACCGCGTCCTCCAGGCCGTAGTCCGCCTGTGCGATGCGGGTGGCCGAGAACGTGTTGGTCTCGACGATGTCCGCGCCGGCTTCGAGGTAGGCCCGGTGGGTGGCCTCGACGACATCGGGCCGGGTGAGGGAGAGCACGTCGCCGTTGCCCTTGAGCGGCGTGTTGTGGCCCCGGAAGCGTTCCCCCCGGTAGTCGTCTTCCTGCAGGTTGAAGCCCTGCTGCATGGTGCCGGTGGCACCGTCCAGGACCAGCAGGCGCTCCGCCAACGCGTGCGCCAGGGCATGACTCATCGATCGAGAACCTGCAATTTCGGAACCGGCCATCGTACGCGACGAGGATCTTCGCGAATTGAACTGCGGTGGAGTAGCGGGTGAGCGGACTTCATGCGTTGCACCTTTCATGCGTTGCGCGGAGCCGCGGAAACGGGTTAACTATACCCGACTGATTTTGTCGGATTTGCCATGGTCGACATCTCCCAGGCCGCTCAAGCCTATCTATCGGAACTACTTGGCAAGCAGGAAGACGGCTGCGGCATTCGCATGTTCGTCGCTCAGCCCGGAACCCCGCATGCCGAGACCTGCATCGCCTACTGCCGTCCGGGCGAGCAGCAGGACGACGATTCGCCGGTGGAATACGACGGCTTCACGGCCTGGTTCGAAGCCCGCAGCGAAGCGTACCTGGTCGATGCCGTGGTCGACTTCCAGGAAGACCGCATGGGCGGCCAGCTGACGATCAAGGCGCCCAACGCCCGGGTCCCCAGCGTCGACGAGAACTCGCCCTTGGAGGACCGCATCAACTACGTGCTCTACAACGAGATCAACCCGGGGCTCGCCGCCCATGGTGGTCAGGTGACCCTGGTGGACGTGGTTGACGAGTCGACGGCCGTACTGCAGTTCGGCGGCGGCTGCCAAGGTTGCGCGGCGGTGGACATCACCCTCAAGCAGAGCGTCGAACGCTCGCTCATCGAACAGATTCCCGAATTGACCGCGATTCGCGACGCCACCGACCACACCTTCACCGACAACGCCTACTACCGCTAATGCGCCTCCCGAGTGCGCCTCGCGAGTACGCGAGGCGTTTCGAGAATGCTTGCGCATGCGCCTCGCGAGTACGCGAGGCGTTTCGAGAATGCTTGCGCATTCTCGGGTCCCCCCGAAGACCGCCCCTACGACCATTGGCTTATGTTGATGTTCCATGAGAGGCGGAGTTCAAACCGGTGTCGGGGGAGTTGGGTTGCCGACCCTCTTCCGCCGCCCCTCGGTTACTTGAGGACCTTCGCTCTGCCGAGGAGCGTTTTCCACGGGCTGTCCACGGGCGCGATCCCCTCAGTCAGCAAGGCGGCGGTGGGCAGGCGGTGGGAAACGCGGTGCCCGATCACGACGCCTTGGCCGGGGCAAGGCGGTCAAGCAACGGTTGACGCAATGCCTGGGCGAGGCTGCGCAGCGCGGTCTCGGTATCGTTCCAGCCGAGGCAGGCGTCGGTGATCGACACCCCGTAGGCGAGGTCGCGGCCGTCGCCCAGTTCCTGGTTCCCCGCGACGATGTTGCTTTCGAGCATGACGCCCACGATGGACCGGTTCCCGGCGGCGATCTGCTCGGCGACCGCGTCGAGGACGAGATGCTGGCGCTGGTGGTCCTTGTTGGAGTTGCCGTGGGAGCAGTCCACCACGATGTTGTCCTTGAGGCCCGCCGACGCGAGGGCTTGCTCGCACCGGCGCACGGTCCCAACATCGTAGTTCGGGCCACCGCTGCCGCCGCGCAGCACGATGTGGGCGTTGGCGTTGCCACGCGTCTCGATGAGGGCGATGCGACCTTCGGCGTCGATGCCGAGGCCGCGATGAGGGCTGCCCACGGATTCCAGGGCGTTGATGGCGACGGCGAAGGACCCGTCCGTGGCGTTCTTGACGCCGACGGGTGAAGCCAGTCCGGAGGCCAACTCGCGGTGGGTCTGGGACTCGGCGGTGCGCGCGCCGATGGCGGACCAGGTGACGAGATCCTGGAGGTAGCGGGGCGTCATCGGGTCCAGCGCCTCGGTGGCCACGGGAACCCCTCGGCCGGTGATGTCGAGCAGCAGCCGCCGGGCCCGACAGATGCCCTCTTCGACGTCGAAGCTGTCGTCCAGGTGCGGGTCGTTGATCAAGCCCTTCCAGCCCAGCGCCGTACGGGGCTTCTCGAAGTAGGTGCGCATCACGAGGTAGAGCGAGTCGCGGGTCTCGCGGGCCAGCGTGCCCAGTCGCCCGGCGTAGTCCATGGCCGCCTCGGGGTCGTGGATCGAGCAGGGCCCGACCACCACGAGCAGACGGTGGTCGCGACCCGCCAGGATGTCCTCGACGCGTCGTCGGGAACGGGCGACGAAGGTCAGTGCCTCGGCCGACGCCGGATACCATGCCTTGACCTCGGAAGGTGCGGGCAATGACCGGTGCGTGGCGATGTTCGAGTGCTCGGTTGCGGCAATCACTGTTCCTGTCCCCAAAGAAAAACCCCGATGACTGCCGCCGATCGGGGTTCTTCGAAGGGCGACAGATGGCGCCCTCGATATACGAGACGCCTACCGATAGAAGAACCAATAGGCGACCGCCGGCGACACTGCGCCGGTGGAGCCGATGACAACGGTAGACGTTGAACTGACCATGGCGGCGGATTCTGAGGCGGTGGCGTTGCAGAGTCAACAAGCTTCGGCAGGTTTGCACCGTCGTTCAAACGTTGTTCAAAGGCGTCGGAAACGACGCTGAAGGGGTGGTGTGGTAGGCTTCGCGTGAACAGGAGACGTCGACGAGGGCGGTGGGGAAAATGTGGTATCTCATCGAGGATTTCTTCGAGCAGGGCTTGGTGGTCAAGCTCTTTCTCGCGCTCGGCTGGCTCGCGGCCATCATCATGGTGACGAGCTTCGTCGCGCTGTTGTTCTTCTGACCGACGAGGTCGCGCCATGTGGCTTTCGACCCTGACCGACCAGCAACGCGACGCCCTCCTGGGGCTCGCGCACAACGTCGTCGTCTCCGATGGCCTTCTCGATCCCAACGAGGAGGACATGCTCGACGAGTTCAAGCGCGAGATGGCCTTGAGGCCCGACGCCGTTGCGGACTACCTGGAACTCGAGGGCATCGAGTCGATATTCGACAGTCGTCGAGCACGCACGGTCGCCGTATTGAACCTTCTCCGCCTCTCCTACGTCGACGGCGCCTTCGAGATCGAGGAGGAGTGCCTGCTGAAGGAAGTCGCCCGGGTTTTCGGCATCAGCGACGACGACTTCGCCCACATGGACAACTGGGTCCGCCGCCTCGCGGCGCTGGAAGAAGAGGCGCGCGAGCTAATGGCCTAGCGGGTCTCGCGAGTACGCGAGCGCGTCTCCCTTCGGGAGCCGTCCGAGCGCGTCTCCCTTCGGGAGCCGTCCGTGGAAAGGCCGCGTCAACGCATTCGCCACGCGGGCGGGCGCTTCTCCGCGAACGCCCGCGCCCCTTCCACGGCGTCTTCCGACGACCACACGGACTCGATCAGCATCGCCCCCATCCGGCGGGCGTAGTCGAGGGGCATTTCGAGCCCCAGGTGCGCGAGCTTGCGCGTCGCGCGTACCGCCAACGGTGCGTTGAGGGCGATGGTCTCAGCCATTTCGACGGCGGTATCGAGCAGGTCGGGTAGGGGAGTCACCCGCGTTACCAGTCCCATGCGAAGCGCCTCCTCGGCACGCACCGGTTCGCCCGACAGCAATAGCCACATCGAGTTCGACAGACCCACGAGCCGCGGTAGGTTGAACGAACCACCGGGCGGGCAGAGTCCCACCTTGACCTCGGCGAGGGCCATATGGGCGTTGTCCGAGCAGATGCGGATGTCGCAGGTGAGGGCCTTCTCCAAGCCGCCGCCGTACGCTGCCCCGTTGATGGCGGCGATCGTGGGCTTGCCGTGATCGGGGGCGATGCGTTCGAACCGCGTAATCGGCGGGGGAACGCTCGGCTTGCCTCCGTCCGACGTTGGCCGGGCTTCCTGTTCGGCGGCCTCCTTGAGATCGCGACCGGCGCAGAATGCCCGGTCGCCGGCGCCGGTGTAGATGCCGATCCAAGCGTCGTCGTCTGCGGCGAACTCGGCCTCCGCCTGGCGCAGTTCGGAACTCAATTCGCTACCCAGCGCGTTCATGCGCTCCGGGCGGTTCAGGGTGATGATCGCGACGTGGTCGCGCTTCTCGTAGATCACGTAGGCCATCCGGCGCGTCCTTGTGGTTGGTCGACGCGACAGTGTCTCACCTCGAACCGTTTTGCACTCCTGATCTTTTGAACCCGTTTTGAACCCGTACTTTGATACCGGAGGGAAGAGGGCTCTCTCAGCAGCCGGTAGCTGACAGCAGCCAAGTCTGGCAACAAAGGGCGTCGACGCCCTACGACGTGGCGAATCGCCGAAATGCGCCGTCCGGCTTGGCCATCAACTCGGCCGGCGAACCCAGCTCGACGACTCGGCCTTCGTCCATGAACACGACGAGGTCCGCGCTGGCCACGGTGGAAAGGCGGTGGGCGATGAGGAACACGATCCGGTTCTGCTTGATCCCGTTCAGTGTGTCGACCAATACGCTTTCGGTATCGGGATCCAGCGCGGCGGTGGGTTCATCCAGGATCAGCACCGGCGTGTCCCGCACCAGACCGCGGGCGATGCTGAGGCACCGACAGCGTGCCGCCACCCCCACCGAGTACGGTTTGGTACCCATCCGGGAGCGCGGCGACGAAGTCGTGGGCGCCGCTCATACGCGCCGCCCGTTGCAGTTCGGCCTCGGTCGCATCCGGTCGCCCGAGGCGCAGGTTGTCGAGGATCGTTTCGGAGAACAACAGGTGTTCCTGAAAGACATAGGAGACTTGATCGCGGATGGAGTTGGGATCGATCTCACGGGCGTCCACGCCGTCGAACAGGACACGCCCGGAGGTCGGTTGCAGGAAGCCCGGCACGAGGTAGGCGAGGCTGGTCTTGCCGGCGCCGGTGGGACCGACAAGGGCGACGATCTGGCCCATGCGGGCGTCGAAGGAGACCCCGTGGAGCGCTTGCCGCCCATCGGGATAGACCAGTCCGACGTCGTCGACAGCGATGCCTTCGCGTAGCCGTCTCGCCCGCGCGCGTTGGAGAGTCCGCGAAGCGAATTGTCGGGGCGACCGCAAAGCGGTCGCGTCGTCGTCGCCGGGTAGATCGATTAGGAAGAGCACCCGCCGCGCGCCCGCCGCGTTGTTCTGGAAGTCCACCCACAGCCGTCCGAAGGTGATCGACGCGCCCGCCACGGCGCCGAACAGCCCGAGCACGACGATGAAGTCGCCCGGCAGCAATTGGCCCCGGATGATCTGGTCGGTCACGAGGAGGAACGTCCAGACGCCCACCGCGAGGAGCGCCAGGGAGGACGCCACGTCGATGGCGATGCCGACCGCGACCACGTGCCGGTAGCGGCGGAACGAGTCGACACTGGCGCCGGCGAATTCCTCGCGTTGCCGGTCCTCGGCCCCGTGGCTCTGCACGGCGGCCATGTTGGCGGTGTTCTCCTCGATCCGGTTGGTGGTCGCGGTCCCTGAACTACGGCTCGCCTGGCTGGCGCGGCGGGCAATTCCCGCCAACGGCGCGGTGAAAAGGAGCGCCAGGGGCATGGTGGCCATGGCAAGCCAGATCAATTCCGGGATGATGTGCCCGAAGCTGTAGTTCATCACGTAGACGGAGGTGGCGGCACCGAGGATCGACACGACGGGCATGAGCGTGATGTCGAAGCAGATGCCTTGGATCGCGGGCGCGTCGTACATGGTCCGGTAGATGCTGTCGCCG
>JAGWBN010000196.1:7236-11056 GCA_021295875.1 Pseudomonadales bacterium | reverse complement strand
AACCCTCGGCGGTGGTCTCGGACATTGGGAAGCCGTTGTAGTACTTGCCCTTGTAGGCCAGGTGGCAGAGGGCGTCGATATGCGAATGGGCGAAGCCGTGGAACATCAGGCTCCAGGTGTCCGTCGCCCAGCCTCCAGCCCGCTCGGGCGTCGCCTGCATCCGGTGTTCGAAGGGCGTCCAGTTGTCGGCGGATCGGGCCGTCAACAGCGGGTGGGCCATGGACACCGAGACGCCCTCCGTAACCAGCTTCGCCGCCGCCACGCGGACCGCCGGCGTGATCAGGTTCAGCGTGCCCAGTTGGTCGTCCTCACCCCAGCGACCCGCGTTGGAGAGCTCGGTCGCCCAGTCGTCGATGGTCGCCGCCGTGATCGCCGATTGTTGTTCCTCGCCGAGCGCGCCTTGGGTCGCAAGCATCGACGACGCCGCAGCAATTGCCGCCCATCCAGCAGAGATCTTCACTGTCCTTCCCCGTCTAATTCCAGGATTCCACTGCTCCGGTTCGGCGGCACCGGCTGGGAGCTGCCGCTTGTTCGTCACCGCGGTCGGTTCACGTCGGATCACGCGAGCAGCACCGGGCCGAGCGCGACGCGACTGCGGACGGTCCATGAACAAAGTGTAGCGCCCTAGCGTTCCTTGAGCGGGGCCAATGTTTACGGTCCGGTTGCATTTCACTGACGGGCGCTACGAGTCGCTCTTGGACGGCTCCCGAAGGGAGACGCTAGGGGCTATCACTCGCCTGAACTCGCCGCGAGATGTTCGAAGAACTCAACCTTGTGGCCGACCGGGTCGAACAGGATGGCATTCCGATGACCGTAGGCCTCATCAGTCGGACCTCGCCAAAACGTGACGCCTTGACCAACGAGACGACCATGGGTCTCGTCGACGCTCGCCACCTGGAACAGGAGATCCACACGACCCGGTTCCGCCACGGGCGGGCCGCTCTCCAGGCAAAGCCGACAGTCCCCTTCCCCGCGAAGAACCGCGATCTGTCCCGCCGTTTCCGCTTCAACCGTCAAACCAACCGTGTTCACGTACCAGTCGCGGACGCGTGCGATGTCGCCGACCTGCAAAGTCACGTAAGCCAAGGTGGCCATGCGTTTTCTACGAGTGTCCCGCAACCCGGTTCACCTTATCACGTGCGCGGTTTCCGGGGCTCCGGGGCGCTCGTCACAGGAGCAACCCCAGGTAGTCGAAGTAGCCGATGTCGATCTCGAAACGTTTGCGATGGGACAGCCACGTGATCACCGTGATGACCACCGACAGGACGGTGCAGGCCCCGAGGATCGCGAGACCGGTGACCATCGTGTCGTTGAAGACGAGTCGAAGCACCCGCCGACCGATGGATGTCACGTCTCTCGACCGTGTGTCGGTTGTACGCACCGCGAGTCCACTACTTGACGAAACGGGCGACGACGTTCTCCAACAGTTCCTGGCGACCGCTTCGTGGCGACAGGTCGGGGTTCGTCGTGTCGATGTAGGCGGCGAGGGTCTCGAAGTTCGCCTCGCCGCCGAGAATCCGCTGTCCGAGATCCCCGTCCCAACCCGCGTAGCGGTCGGCGACGTGTTTGGACAACGCCTGCGACTCGACCAGGGCCGCCGCGTTCACGAGCCCCCGGGCGAGGGTGTCCATGCCGCCGATGTGGCCGTAGAAGAGATCGTCGCGGGCCGTGCTCTGGCGGCGCATCTTGGCGTCGAAGTTGAAGCCGCCCGTCGCAAAGCCGCCGGCGCGGAGGATCTCGTAGAGCACGAGGGTGGCTTCCTCGACGCTGTTCGGGTACTGGTCCGTGTCCCAGCCGTTCTGCGGATCACCCCGGTTCGCGTCGACGCTGCCGAAGATGCCGTGGGCGATGGCGTAGGCGACCTCGTGCTGGAAGGTGTGGCCCGCCAGCGTCGCGTGGTTGCACTCGATGTTGAGCTTGAACTCGTCGGCGAGCCCGTACTTCTGCAGGAAGCTGTAGCAGGCCGCGCCGTCGTAGTCGTACTGATGCTTGGTGGGCTCGCACGGCTTCGGTTCGATGAGCAACGTGCCGGTGAAGCCGATCTTGTGCTTGTAGTCGACGACCAGCTGCATGAACCGCCCAAGCTGGTCGGACTCGCGCTTGAGATCCGTGTTCAGCAGCGTGTCGTAGCCCTCGCGGCCGCCCCACAGCACGTAGTTCTCGCCGCCCAGGCGGTGCGTCAGATCGAGGGCCGACTTCACCTGGGCCGCCGCGTGGGCGAACACCTCCGGGTTCGGGTTGGTGGCGGCGCCGGCGGCGTAGCGCGGGTGTCCGAAGAGGTTCGCCGTGCCCCACAGGAGTTTGATGCCCGTGCGCTGCATCTCCCGGGCGATCTGGTCGCCCATCGCGAGCAGGTTCGTCTCCGACTCGGCGAAGGTGTCGCCTTCCGGTGCCACGTCGCGGTCGTGAAAGCAGAAATAGGGCACGGTCAGCTTGGACATGAACTCGAACGCCGCGGCGAGCTTTGCCTTGGCAGCGGACATCGCATCGTCGCCACCGTTGGCCCACGGCCGGTCCCAGGTGCCCGTGCCGAAGACATCGGATCCGGGAGCGTCGAAGGAGTGCCAGTAGCAGACCGCGAAACGGAGGTGTTCGGCCATGGTCTTGCCGAGCACCCGGGCGTTCGCGTCGTAGTGGCGAAACGTCAGCGGGTCCGTCGAATCCGGTCCCCGGTAGACGATCGTGTCGACGTCGGGAAAGAAGCTCATCGGCATGCACCTCGACTCAGGGAATGCCCATTATGGCCTGTTGGCACCGCCTGCCACCCGCAGATTTCGCGAATCGGTCGCGTCTGCTACGCCGAGTCGTGAAGCGCTGGGAAGCGTGCCTTCAGATCCTGGTACAGACCCCGGTAGATGCCGAAACGCTCCGCCGCCCGATCCATCTCGGCGGTCGCGGCCACGACCGTCTCCACCACCGGCGCCTGGGGACAGACGTCCACCGGGTCGCCACCGGCATGTCCCAGCGCGGCCAGCCGTGCCGCTCCGAGGGCGGGGCCGACGGCGGCGTCTTCCCGGTACAGCAGCGGGCGTCCCAGGGCCGCGGACAGAATGCGGCCCCAGTGGAGGCTGCGCGCTCCACCACCGATCACGCTCACCTCGCCGAGGTCCGCGCCCGCCTCGAGAAGCACCCGCTGGCCGTCGGCGAGGGCGAACGCGACGCCCTCCAGCACCGCGTGGCCAAGCCGCGCGCGGTCGACGTCGTGGTCCAGGCCGATGAACGCGCCCAAGGCGTTGGCGTCGTTGTGGGGCGTACGCTCACCGGACAGATAGGGCAGGAAATAGAGCGGGCCGGGTCCCGGGTCCGACGACCGCACTTCGTCGACCAGCGCTCCTTCGGAGGCGGCCCCGGTCAACCCGGTCACCCACGTCAACGCGCTGGCGGCCGAGAGGATCACCGACATCTGGTGCCACGTTTCCGGCAGGGCGTGACAGAACGCATGCACGCCGCCTTGCGGGTTGGGCCGATAGGTCGAGTCGGGGACGAAATACACGCCGGACGTCCCCAGGGAAATGAAACTGGTGCCGGACGCAACGGCACCGACACCCACCGCGCCGGCCGCCTGGTCGCCACCGCCGCCCACGACCGGTACGGGTCTCATCCCCCACTGTGCGGCCAGTTCGGGCCGCAGGGTGCCGGTCGTCTCCGAACCCTCCACCAGACGGGGCATGTTGGTTTCGTCGAGCCCCGTCGCGGCAAGCATTTCCTCCGACCAGCGCCGCGCACCCACGTCGAGCCAGAGCGTGCCGGACGCGTCGGACATCTCGCTCGCCAACTCGCCGGTCATGCGGTGGCGCAGGTAGTCCTTCGGCAGCAGCAC
>JAGWBN010000196.1:5269-7132 GCA_021295875.1 Pseudomonadales bacterium | reverse complement strand
CGACGCACTCGGCGTCTGATCGCCCGTCGTTCCAGAGGATCGCGTCTCGGAGCACCTGGCCCCGGGCATCCAGCAGCACCGCACCGTGCATCTGACCCGACAGGCCAATGGCGTCCACCGAGGGGCCGTGTCCGCGAAGCTTCGCCATGACGACCTCGACGACCCGCCACCAGTCGTCCGGCGCCTGCTCGCTCATGCGCGGTCCCGGTCGGGACACGGACAACGGCTCGCTCGCCTCGGCGACCACCGCAGCGCCATCGGTCACCACCGCCTTCACGGAGGATGTGCCTAGATCGATGCCTAGATACATGGATACGTTTGCACGAGCGCGCGCGAGACGGCGACTTCCCGCAAGCAGGCGACCGGTTAGGAATCCTCCGCCGGGGTCTCGGTCGAAGCCATCGCCGCGCGTTCCGCTTCAATGAGTTGGTTGACCACGAGCAGCATCCCGTGGAGCCCGCCCGCCTTCGAAACTTCGACCAGGTAGCGGCCGTTGACCACCATGCTCGGGGTCCCGAGGATCCGGTACATCCTGGTCTGCGCGTCCGCCTGGCGGACCCGTGTCATCACCCCGAAGGACTCGTAGGTGCGCATGAATTCATCCTCGTCGACACCGCCCTCGCGGACGAACAGCCGGCGGACGTACTGCGGGCGCCGCATGTCGATCGCGTAGTCGTGGATGCTCTCGAAGATCTTCAGGTGCACCCGCGACTGGATGTCCAAGGCATCGGCGGTGTAGAACGCCTGCGCCAGTGTCTCCAGACCTTGGTGTGCCATCGGGATGCGGTGGAAGTCCACGTCATCCGGCTGCACAGCGAGCCAGGGTGCAAGGGTCCGTTCCAGGGTGTAGCAGTGGGGGCACATGTAGGAGAACACTTCCACCACCTCGATCTTGCTCGGATCCCGCGTCTCCACAGGAACGGGAAGCCGGGTGTAGTGGGTGCCCTCCGCGAACCTCGGAACCGTTCGTGGTTCGTCGGTTTCGGCTGCGGAGGCCGACGCTACCAGCGTAACGGCGAGCAGGATGAGGAGGCGGATCTTCATGGTCGCATCGGCGTCGCTTCGGGATGACCGTGGCCGGATCGACATTAGACGTGAGACACGACGCGGGATCAATGCAATCCGAGCACGTAGTTGGCCACCGCTTCAATCTCCGCGTCGGTCATGTTGACGGCGGTATGGCGCATCATGCCCGCATAGTCTTCCCGGTCCGTGGTCCGCCGACCCTCCCGGTAGTCGGTGAGTTGCGCGATGACGTAGTCCTTGGGCTGACCCGTGAGGCTCGGAAACCCGGCCAGCGGGTTGCCGCTGCCATCCGGTGCGTGGCAGGCGGTGCAGGCCGCCACCTGCTTGTCGACGATCCCACCACGATAGATCGCTTCGCCGTCGGCAATGCCTTCGGGCGACGCCTGTCCGATCCGCGGCGACTGGCTCGCGTAGAAGGCGGCGATGTCCGCGAGATTCTCGTCGGTCAGTGCGTCCAACTGGCCGGCCATGGTCTTCGGATCACGGCCACCGTCGCGCATGTACTGCATCTGCCGGAGCAGGTACCGCGCGTTCTGCCCGGCGACGTTGGGATGTCCGGGCAACAGGGTGTTGCCGTCCTCGCCGTGGCAGGCGGCGCAGGTTCCGGCCAGTACACGACCGGCGGCGACATCCGGTTCCCGCGGCTCTACAGGCTCCTCCGCCGGGGCGACGGGGCCCCCAAGACACAGGAAGACTCCCAGACACCAAACGGCGGTGACTCCCCGCGATCCCGTTGTTCGCGATCCCACAATCATCCTTCCATCCGCGATTTTTCGCTACGAACGCCCCGCCAAGGGCCAGGCGTCTAGGCCCCGACGGTTGCCGGAGCGCGCGAAA
>JAGWBN010000196.1:0-5177 GCA_021295875.1 Pseudomonadales bacterium | reverse complement strand
CCAAGGCCGCTTGCGAGCGACTTTCTGCTGAGTGCCGCCAGCCTCGGTCAGTGTCCCGACGACGACGTGCCCGAGGTCGTCTTCGTCGGCCGTTCCAACGTCGGCAAGTCGAGTACCCTGAACCGACTGACCGGTCGCAGGCAGCTCGCGCGCGTAAGCAAGACCCCGGGCCGCACCCAGCTCATCAATCTGTTCACGGTCCACGATGGCGGACGGCTTGTGGACCTCCCAGGCTACGGCTACGCCCGCGCCGCCAAGTCACGGCGCGAAGTCTGGAGCCAAGCCGTCGACGACTACCTGAACGACCGCGGGAACCTCGTTGGCGTCGTCCTCGTGATGGATATTCGCCATCCGCTACGGGCGTCCGACCAGGGCATGATCGACTGGTGTCGTGATCGGTCCATGCCCCTGCTCGTCCTGCTGAACAAGGCGGACAAGCTGAAACGCGGCGCGCGCGCCCAGACACTACACAAGAATCAGACGAACATGCCCCCGAACTCGACCGCGCTCCTGTTCTCTGCCGCGACGGGGCTCGGCGCCGACGAAGCCATCGCTGCCTTGCGCGCCTGGCTCGAGCCCAAGCAGGCCGCCTCCCGTGAGGCGTAACACTCCTAGAACAACAGCAGCACCGCCGCAGCCGCGCCGGCTAGGGTCACGACGAGAAGCCCGGAGTAGATCGCGGCCAGCAACAGGTACTTGACCACGGTAACGAACGCCCCGTTGTCGTAGTACCGCTTTAGGGCCATGAAATAGTAGGCGGCGAGGCCCAGCAGCGACACGAAGTTCACCCAGCCACCGATGGCGCCGTCGGGAACCAGCACCATGACGGTGAACACCAGGTAGGCGACCGTGTGGATGTGCATGGCGAACACGAGATGCTCCGAGTAGTAGCGCCTGCTGCCCACGTACATGACCTTCAGCAGCAGGGCGTAGACGGGCAGCAGGCAGAACATCGCCACCGGCAGGTTCTCGAACCAGACCTTGGCGGCGTCCCACGGCCGGTGGAGCACGTCGATCAGTTGGCCGATCACGTATCGGCTACCGCCGCCAACGGCGTCGGCGTCCCCGGGTTCGACTATCCTCAGTCCCGAGGCGACCACCTCACCCAGCAACGGCCGGCGCAGGATCTGGTCGAGCTTGCGCCTGCGGGAGTCGTCGAGCAGACCCTTGAACCAGTCGACCCTTTCGAAGAGTTCCGGCGTCATCTCCAGAACACCGCCAGGACCCCGAGTCAATCCTGATTCGCCCGTGATGGGTGGGGCCGGTTGACCGCCATCAGTTTGCTCATCGGCGCCCAGATCGACCTCGACAGCGACGCTCGGTGGGACTTCGGGCGTCGACGGTTCTTCAGCGACTTCGGGTGAGGGCTCGTCGTCCGTCGAAGGCGAATCCCCCTCGGCTCCACCCGGGAACCCCGGACGGCCCCGCAACGGGCCGTCACGCAATCCCTCGCCGTCACGGGCGGCGGCATCGGGCGGCAGCAACGGTCCTTCCGGAAGATCGACGCTGAGCGACAGAACGAAGAAGAAGACAATGCTGGTGAACAGGTAGAGCCGGAATGGCGAGAGGTAGCCGGCGCGACGGTTGCGGGAGAACTCGGCGGACAGCTGGCCAGGCCGCGTGAACATCACCCGGGCGGTTCGGAAGAGGCGGGAGTCCGTCTCGAACGTCTCCGCAAGGAACTCGCCGACGACGGGAAACACCGTACGCCGGTAGTTGCGGTCGTTCTGGCCGCAAACCGCACAGTAGAGTCCCTGCTTCTCGGCGCCGCAGTTCTCGCAGACGATCTGATCGTAGTTCGGGTCCCGCTGCCCACACGTGCTACAGAAACGGCCACGCAGCCGCGCGCCGCAGTTGTCGCACCGTCGGCCACGCCTGCGCGCCGGCTCGGTGGAAGCGGCTTCCTCAGAGTCCGTTTCGTCGGGCGGGTCGGCCACCATCCGATCCTCGATCAGTGCGCCTCGTCCCAGTTGTCGCCGACGCCGACGTCGACCACCAACTCCACGCTCAGCCGGGCAGCGTCCCGCATCCGGCCGGTGACTCCGTCGATGACCGTGTCCTCCGCTCCTTCGGCGACCTCGAGGACCAACTCGTCGTGGACCTGCATGATCATCGCGGCATCGACGCCGGGGTCGGCGCAGTATGCATCCACCGCCAACATGGCGCGCTTGATGATGTCGGCGGCGCTGCCCTGCATCGGCGCGTTGATGGCGGTGCGCTCCGCAGCCTGGCGCCGCATCCGGTTGCGGTCGTTGATCTCCGGCAGATACAGCCGCCGACCGAAGACGGTCTCCACGAAGCCGTCGTCGTGGGCCTGGGCGCGGATGGTCTCCATGTAGGCATGGACGCCTGGATAACGGTCGAAGTAGCGCTCGATGTACTCGTCGGCGACGTGCCGGCTGACCCCCAGCTGCTGGCCGAGACCGAACGCCGACATGCCGTAGATCAAGCCGAAGTTGATGGCCTTGGCGCTGCGCCGCTGATCGTCCGAGACGGCGTCGAGACCGCAACCGAAGACCTCGGCCGCCGTCGCCCGGTGGATGTCGTCGCCCCCGTCGAACGCCGAGAGCAGGCCCTCGTCGCCGGAAAGGTGCGCCATGATGCGCAACTCGATCTGCGAGTAGTCGGCCGCCACGAGCTTGCGCCCCGGAGGTGCGACGAACGCCTGGCGGATGCGTCGCCCCTCGGCCGTGCGGATGGGGATGTTCTGCAGGTTCGGATCCGCCGAAGACAACCGGCCCGTTGCCGCCACCGCCTGGTTGTAGGAGGTGTGGATGCGTCCGGTGCGTTGATTGATCTCCGCCGGCAGCGAGTCGGTGTAGGTGGACTTCAGCTTCGACAGCGACCGGTGTTCGAGGATGATCCGCGGCAGGTCGAATCCCCTGCTGGCAAGCTCCTGGAGCACCGGCTCGGCCGTGGAGCGTTGTCCCTTCTGGGTCTTGCGCAGCGCCGGCATGCCGAGCTTGTCGTAGAGGACCTCCTGGAGCTGTTTCGGCGAGCCCAGGTTGAACGCCTCGCCCGCCACCTCAAAGGCCTGCGCCGCCAGGCTCTCCATGCCCGTCGCGAGCTCGCGGCTCTGCTCCGCCAACAGGCCGGCGTCCACCAACGCGCCCCGGCGTTCCATGCGCGACAGGACCGATAGCAGCGGGCGGTCGATTTCGTCGTAGACCTCCGCCAAGCGCCCGGTGGCTTCGAGCTTCGCGCGCAGGGTGTCGTGCAACCGCGTGACGAGATCCACGCGCGTCGCCGCATACTCCGCAACACTTGCCACCTCGATCTGGTCCCTTGCCGGCGAGCGCCTCGTGGCTGGGCGCTTCGCGGCCGAGGTATTTCTTGGCGACGTCGTCGAGTTGGTGGCGGCGTGCGCCGACGCTGTCGAGGACGTAGGACTCGAGCATGGTGTCGTTGCCGATGCCGGCGAGATCGACCCCGTACCGGGCCAGGAGGCTGCTCGTCTGTTTGAGATCCTGTCCCGTCTTGACCACCCCGGCATCTTCCAGGAGCGGCTTCGCCTGTTCGAGAAACTCGCTCCAGGCGAGTTGCTCTCCAACGCCGAGATAGTCGTGGCCGACGGGAACGTAGGCCGCATCCCCCGCTTCGATTCCGAGCGCCACACCCACCGGCGCGGTGTCCATGAACCGCGCTCCGGTGACCTCGACCGAGAGCGTCACCTTGCCGGCGTCCTTCGCCCGCGCCAACAGGGCGTCGAGACCGTCGCGGTTGCGGATGACGGCGACCTCCAGCGGTTCCGTTGCCGGCGCCTGTGCCGCGCCCCCACCAAGCTCCTCGAGCCACGGTTTGAATTCGTAGCGTTCGAAATACTCCCGCAGCTTGGCTTCGTCGGCTAGCTGTGGATTGAGATCCGCGACACCCAGACCCAGGTCGACATCGCAGCGAATGGACGCCAGTTCACGGGACAGCGGCAGGATGTCGACGGTGTCGCGCAGATTCTCTCCAGCTTTCCCCTTGACCTCCTCGGAGTGAGCGATTACTTCGTCCAGGGACCCATACGCATCAAGCCACTTGGCGGCAGTCTTGGGGCCGACCTTGGGTACGCCGGGGATGTTGTCGACACTGTCGCCCATCAGCGCCAGGTAGTCGACGATGCGCTCCGGCGGCACGCCGTACTTGGCGATCACGCCGTCGCGGTCGAGCTCGGAGTTGTCCATGGTGTTGACCAGGGTGACGTGCTCCGAGACGAGCTGCGCCATGTCCTTGTCGCCGGTGGAGATGATGGTCCGTCGTCCCACGCGCGTGGCCTCGGTCGCCAGCGTGCCGATGACGTCGTCGGCCTCGACGTCGGCAATGCGCAACAGCGGCATGCCCATGGCTTCGACGATCTCGAAGATGGGCGGAATCTGCACCCGAAGATCGTCCGCCATGCGCGGCCGGTTGGCCTTGTAGTCGGGATAGAGATCGTTGCGGAAGGTCTTGCCGCCGACGTCGAAGACCACCGCCACCGGGCTGCCCTCGAAGTCGTTGGCGAGCTTGCGCAGCATGCCGATGACGCCGCGGATCGCGCCGGTCGGGAATCCGTCGAGGGTGCGCAGATCCGGCAGCGCGTAGAACGCCCGGAAAAGGTACGAAGAGCCGTCGACCAGCAGTAACGGTTTGTCGGCAGCCATGCTAGATTCCCTCCGCATCGACGTTAGCACAACCGCCGTGCCGCCCCTACCCCGTCATCAGTCGCCTCCGATCACACGGGCGCTCGTGCTGGCGGCTGCACTCCCGTTTATCGCGCTGGCCGAGGAACGCGACGAACTCCCCGAAGGGCCGGAATCCGACAACGTCGAAGATGCCGAATCCGACGAGGCGCAAAGCGGATCCGCAACCGACGAGGCAGCACCTCCGTCGACGACGACGCCCCGCGAGCCGCCGCCCGCCGTGTCGATCACCGAGGCGCGGGGACCGGACGTGACGCTCATCGCCGGCGAGAAACGAACCGTCTACGAGTATCGGCAGAACGGCAAGTTGCGCCTGATCAAGGTCGTACCGGAGAACGGCAGGCCCTACTTCCTCGCCCCGCGAGACCCGACGCAGGGTTTCGGCGATCTGGAGCAGGCCGACATGCTCGTGCCCGAGTGGGTGCTTATCGAGTTCTAGCTAAGTACTGTAGCCCGGAAATTCGGTGACGTATTGTGTCATGCGGCCTCGGCGAGCCGAAGTTCGCTTGCCGG
>JAGWBN010000195.1:3205-7516 GCA_021295875.1 Pseudomonadales bacterium | reverse complement strand
GTTCACCGCCGCCGCCATCGGCTACGGCCTCGGGCACAAGGACTTCGAGGTGCCCAACGCCCTGCGCCTGACCCTCGGAGAGTGTGCCGACCTGCCGCTGGCCACCGACTCCGAGATCAACCTCGAGGTCGAGTGCAATATCGACGACATGACGCCCGAAGCCTTCGGCCCGCTCACCGAGGCGCTGTTCGCCAAGGGCGCGAAGGACGTCTTCCTGACGCCCATCGTGATGAAGAAATCACGCCCGGCGACGAAGATCACGATGCTCGTCGACGAGCCCGGGCTCGATGCCGTGCTCGCGGAACTGTTTTCGGCGTCGACCACCATCGGCGCCCGGGTGCGCGAGGTGACCAAGCGCATGCTCCCCCGCGAGGAGCGCTCCGTCACCACCTCCCTAGGCGACGTGCGCGTGAAGGTCGTGACCCTGCCCGACGGCTCGCGACGCTGGAAGCCCGAGCACGACGACATTGCCGCCATCGCCGCGCGGACGGGCGACGGCTACCTGATCACGCGCACCGCCGTGTCTCGAGAATTGGACCGGGAACTTGCCTCCATCGCCCAGGCTCGGCCACGATGAGCGCGATCGAGGACATTCTCGACCGCTTCGCCACGGGCGAGATCGACCGCGCCGAAGCATCGACCGCGCTCGGGCGGGCGTATTTCGAGAACCTCGGGCACAGCACCATCGACCACGACCGGCTACGGCGCACCGGGTCGCCGGAAGTCATCTACGGCGAGCACAAGTCGCCGGAGCAGGTCGCCGCCACCTTCAAGGCGGTCGCCGACCGCGGTCACAACGCCCTCGCGACCCGGGTCAGCGAAACGGCGGCGGCCGCCGCCCTGGCAGCCGTGCCGGGTGCCGTCCACCACGCCGAAGCCAGACTGGTGACGTTCAAGCAAGTCGAACCCGACCCGGTGGACACCCAGGTCGCGGTGGTCACGGCCGGGACTTCGGACCTGGCGGTGGCCGAAGAGGCCGCGCTCACCGCCGAGTTCTACGACAGCCCCGTGCTGCGCATCAACGACGTCGGTGTGGCCGGTGTCCACCGGCTGCTGGCACGGGTGGAGGAAATCCGCAGCACCAAGGTCGTGGTCGTCGTCGCGGGCATGGAAGGCGCGCTGCCGAGCGTGGTCGGCGGGCTGATCGACAAGCCCGTGATCGCCGTCCCCACCAGCGTCGGCTATGGCGCATCCTTCAACGGCGTGGCCGCGCTGCTCGGCATGCTCAACAGCTGCGCCTCCGGCGTCTCGGTGGTGAACATCGACAACGGCTTCGGAGCGGGCTATCTTGCCAACATGATCAATCGGTTGTGACGCGATGGACGCCCAACTGACCGACAAGTACGAGCGCCTGCAGGAGCACATCGGCGGCCTTGGCCGCGTCCTGGTCGCCTACTCCGGCGGGGTGGACAGCTCGCTCGTCGCCTTCGTCGCCGCGCAGACGCTGGGCGACGACGCGCTCGCCGTGACGTCGGGTTCGAAAAGTCTCAAACGCAGCGACCTCGCGCTTTCCGAAGAGCTCGCGGACAAGTGGAACATGCGCCATCGGATCATCGTGACCGACGAGGTCCTCAAGCCGGAGTACCGCGCCAATCCCGTCAACCGCTGCTTCCACTGCAAGACATCGCTGTACGAGGCCCTGGAGCAAATCGCCGACCAGGAAGGCTACGATCACGTCCTCAACGGCACCAACACCGACGACCTCGGCGACCACCGGCCGGGCCTGATCGCCGCCAACAACCACCGGGTCGTCTCCCCCCTGGTCGACGCCGGCTTCTGCAAACGCGACGTTCGTGCGTTGGCCGACGCCCTCGGCCTCGACAATGCGCAAAAGCCCCAGGCGGCCTGCCTGTCGAGCCGCTTTCCGTACGGATCGCACATCACCGAGGCCCGGCTCGCCCAGGTGGAGGCCGCGGAGGACGCCCTCGCCGAACTCGGATTCACCCAGTTCCGAGTCCGCCACCATGAGGAAGTCGCCCGCATCGAATTGGTGGCGGACGAGTTGCCGCGTGCCCTCGAACTGCGCGAGTCGATTCAGGACCGGATCAAGGCCGTCGGCTACCGGTTCGTCGCCGTGGACCTTGGCGGGTTCCGCAGCGGCTCCCTGAACGAGGGCCTGATCGACGCGGTGCAGCTCTCGCCGTAGTTCGGCCCCTGAGGTGGATTGGTCGTGAACCGACTAGGCCTCGCCCACTTGCTGGTTGCGTCGGGTGCGATCCTGGTACTCGGCTCGCACGCCGTGGACGCCGATGTCGAGCAGGCCGAAGCCGTCACCGCGACAGAACTGGAGTCGAGTCTCCGCGAACAGTTGGAGAGCCGCGAGTTCCTCGACGCCGCGTCCCGGGCCGAGAATTGGATCGCCCGAACCGAAGCCGTCGCCGGCCGCTACGACATCGCCCTTGCGCAGCCCCTGGTCCTGCTCGGCGATGCGCGCATGGGTCTCGACGATCCCGTCGGTGCCCTCGAGGCGTACGACCGCGCCAAACACATCGTGCGCCTGGCGGACGGCATCCAAGGCACCGCGCAACTGGACATCCTGTACCGGGAAGTCGCCGCGTTCTCGGCGCTTGGCGAGTGGCCCGAGGCCAATGGGCGCCAGGAACAGGCCTACAACATCAGCCGACGCGCCTATGGCGCGGACGACCGCCGCCATCAGGACAACACGTACCGGCTGATTGAGTGGTACCGGCACCACTACAAGAACATCCCCGCTCACGTGCTGTTCGAACAGCTCATCGAGACCGTGCGCAAGCAGGATGAAACGGAGCCGCTGGTCCGGCTGCTGCGCGAACATGCCGGTCTCTGGCGTCAGAGCGCGTTCGGTCGGCGCAAGGCGGGACGTGGTCAGTTCGCGGCGTGGCCGCCCGGCATTCGACGTCTTCCGCCATGGCAGCGGCTCGACCCCTTTCGCGAAGGTCGGGATGCGCTCGGCGAGGTCGTCACCCTGCGCGAGGAGTCCTCGCTCGACAGCAACGAGGATCTCGCAACCGCGCTGCTGGATTACGCGGACTGGCACATCCTGTATGGAGACTATCCGACCGCCGTGCGACACTACCGGCGCGTCTGGCGACTATTGGACGAGAACCCGGGACGGCGGGCCTCGATCTTCGAGGAACCGACGCCCCTGTTCCTTCCCCTACCGCGCAGGACACGGCGCGGGGCTTCGCAGGACGGCGTCGTCGAGCTCGCCCTGACCGTTACCCACCGGGGCCGGGTCATCGGTCGCAAGACGCTTCACGTCGAGCCGAGAACGATCATGGAACATCGCGTTCGGATCGCCGCCAGGAACCGGGACGGCAATCCCGTCAAGATCAAGGGGCACCCACTGGAGTTCACCTACACCTACTGACACAACGCCGAGCGCAGTAGACATGGAGGGCATTGGATGAGAGTCAAGAACGTTCGATATACGCCGGGTGGCGGTGCCGAAATCATCGACGTCGATGTGCCGGATCCCGGGCCGGGTCAGGTTCAGATCGAGGTGGCCGCCTGCGGCATCTGCTCGTGGGACATACAGACGTTCAAGGCGGGCGCGGACTCGCCGTACGCCGCCCCTCCCGGTCACGAAGGCGTCGGCTACATCGCCAAGCTCGGCCCCGGGGTCACCGGCATCGAGATCGGTCAGCGGGTGGCCGGCGGGGGCTTCGGCAGGCTGCGCAACGCCCCGGCACGGAGCGTCTACCCGATTCCCGAGTCGGACCTCGACGACCCCCACTGGATCGTCGAGCCCGTGTCCTGCGTGGTCACCGGCATGGACCACTGCCAGCTACGCGCCGGCGAACGCCTCGCCATGGTCGGCTGCGCTGATGATGATCCAAGGCCTCGCGGGTGCCGGCGCCGATCAGCTCATCGCCCTGGACATCGACGACCGGCGCCTGGAACTCGCCCGGGAAATGGGCGCCACCGAGGCCCACAACGTAACCTCCCCGCACTTCGCCGAGAGGCGGGCGGAACTTCGCGGACGCGGCATCGACACGGTGGTCGACACGAGTGGGTCACAGGACGGCCTGGACCTGGCCACGGATATCGTGCGGCGCGCCGGCAGGATCAACCTGTTCGGCTGGATCAAGGGCGACACGGCGGCATTCAACCCGAGCACCTGGCACGGCAAGGCCCTGACCATCGTCAACTCGTCGCCGGCGGCGCAGATGCGCGACCCCTTCCCGCCCGCCATCCGCCTGATCGAGAAGGGCGTCATCGACCTGAAACCGCTGGTCACCCACGTCGTGCCGATCGACGACTATCCGTCGTTCATGACCGGCGTGACGACCGGCCAGGTGGACGGCTACATCAAGGGCGTCGTGCGGCACT
>JAGWBN010000195.1:0-3158 GCA_021295875.1 Pseudomonadales bacterium | reverse complement strand
TCGATGCTGCGGCCACCGGGGAAGGTGATGCTGATGGTGAAGTTGTCGCCGTCGCGGGTGTAGCGCAGCATGTCGAAGGCCGAATCGGCTTCCGCCTCGAACGCCACCGTGTTCTCACCCATCTCGGCCAGCTTCATCACCGCCGGCCCGGCCGTGCGCGGCTTCATGCCGGGGTTCCACTGCTGCAGTCGCAGGCGCAGCGTCCCCTCCTCCTCCTCGATGACGATCAGTTCCACCATGCCCGTGCCGTTCGGCCCCGTCTGGCGCACCAGGGACTGAATGGAGCCGGCTCTCGGCACCGTCCAATTCTCTTCCAGGACGTTGCCGCCGCCGACCGGACCGGACCAGGTTCCGGTCATCCAGGCCAAGTCGGCCACTGAAGCGGGGGTGTCGTCGGCGTCCTTGGCTGGTGGCGCGTCCTCCTGCGCCATCGCCGTACCCGACCACGCCACGCCGGCCACCATCGCGACCGCAGCCGCGGCCGAGGAGATTGTTCGTCGCATCACCAGTGGATCCTCCCTCAAGACCCCGCCAGCATGGCGCATTCGCCGGTCCCTCACAACCTCGATGGGGCAGTCACCACTTGTACTGGACCCGGAGCGCATAGTGCCGGGGCAACTCGGGCAGCACCACGACGCCGTCGTAGACATTTCACACGCCACTCGACCCACGACAGTCGGTCCCGCGCCGGGCGACAATGGCGTTGGCACAGCACACGGGGCAAGCCCTTGAACAATTCGAGTCGCTCGCCGGGGCGGCGCATCGTCAGTTGGAACGTCAATGGCCTGCGCGCCTGCGTGAGGAAGGGCTTTCTCGACTTCCTCGAGGCGTCCGACGCGGATCTCGTCGGCATCCAGGAACTGCGCGCCATGCCCGACCAACTCACCGCCGAGGCGCGCGCGCCGGCGGGCTGGCACGCGTTCTTCGCGCCCGCCGAACGAAAAGGCTACAGCGGTGTCGCTCTCTATTGCCGCAGAATGCCTACTCGAATCGACACCACGCTCGGTATCGACGCCTACGACATCGAGGGGCGCCTGATCATCGCCCATTTCGGTCGTTTCGCCGTCGCCAACGCCTACTTTCCCAAGGGCAGCGGCAAGGACCGCGACAACAGCCGCGTGCCCTACAAGCTCGGCTTCTACCAGGCCGTGTTCGAACGTCTGCAGCGTCTGCGCCGACGAGGACCGGTGATCGTCATGGGCGACTACAACACGGCGCACACGGAACTCGACCTCGCGCGGCCCAAATCCAACGCCAAGACCAGCGGATTCCTGCCGGAGGAACGCGCCGAATTCGATCGCTGGACCGACGCCGGCTGGTCGGACACGTTCCGCCGCCAGCATCGCGGCGAGGGCGGCCACTACACCTGGTGGCGCCAATGGGGCAACGCCCGCGCCGACAATGTCGGCTGGCGGATCGACTACGTGCTCGCCTCGCCCTCGGCCCAGCGCCTGGTCGAAGACGCCTTCATCTGGCCGACCGTCACCGGCTCCGACCACTGCCCCGTGGGCGTCGACCTGCGTGCGTAGGGCCACGCTGCAAAGCCCGCCACCGCACTGCATTGCAATACGCGCCCTCCCGTAGCAGTCTATGGGGTTGGCGCGACCCGCACGGAGACAACCGATGCCGCAACCCAAGACGAACCGCCGTTCCTTTCTCGAGACCCTCGCCATGGTCGGCGTCGGCAGCCAGGTGCTGCTCAGGACGCGCGACTTGCAGGCGGCCACCGATTCCGCCCAGGAGTCCGTCGATGGCGAACCCTGGCCCGGCATGACCTACCGCACCCTCGGCCGCACCGGCTTCCGGGCGAGTCGACTGGTCTACGGCTGCGGTGCCGCGTTGTCCAGACGACCGAACGACCGCCTGCTCAACATCGCCATGGAAGCGGGGGTCAACGTCTACGACGTGGGCTACAGCGGCTACTACCGCGACGCCGAGCGGAACCTCTCCGCTTTCGCCAAGCAGCATCGCGACGAGATCTTCCTGATCTCCAAGGCGCCCGCGCCCGTCCGCGCGGACGACGAAGTGGACACGGCCACCGCCAAGCGGGCGGCCGCGGCCTGGACCATGTTGCTGGACAAGAGCCTGAGTGAACTCGATACCGGTCACGTCGACGCCTACTACCAGATGGCCGCGAACAACCCCGGCGTGATCCGCGCCGAGGAGATGTACCGCGCGTTCGAGGACGCCAAGGCCGCCGGCAAGGTCAGCTATCTCGGGCTCTCCACACACGAGAACGCCCAGCAGGTGCTCGAGGCGGCGATCGACACCGGTTGGTTCGATCTCGCCATGGTCGCCATCACGCCGGCCGGCTGGTACGACTGGAACAAGCGCCAGATCCTCGAGGGCAGCGAGGACATGACCCACCTCTCGCCCCTGCTGGAACGTGCCAAGGAGGCCGGCATCGGGCTCGTCGGCATGAAGGTCGGGCGGCTGTTGGCCGGCAGGATGTTCGGCGGCGGGGCCAACGGCACGGTCTTCGACCCGTTCTACGACGAGTCGGTGTTGAGCCAGAACCTGTCCGACTTCCAGCGCAGCTATGCCTTCGTGCTGGCCCACGGCATGGACGTGGTGAACGCCGACATCCAGAACTACACGGTCCTGAAGGAAAACTTCGTCGCGGCGGCGACCGCCGACAAGGTATTCGCAACAACCGCGTAGGCGCGCCCTTCGGGCGCGTTGGAAGTTTCGCTGACGCGAAACTTCGGCGCTGCTTCAGTCCAGCGCGTCCGTCAGGACGCGTGCGATGGCGATGCCGCTCTCGCCTGCGACGGCGTAGAGAAGGTAGACCTCGTCGCCCTCGACGTAGATCGCCGGGTCGCGTAGCTGGTTGACCATGCCGTAGGCGACGCTGCGCACGGATGGCGTCAGCGGTTCGTCCGCGCCCTCCCAGGGGCGTTCCGGGCGCAACACCTCCACCGGTTCCGACTCCCGCCACTCGTTCCAGTCGCCGCGCAGGTCGATGGTCGATAGCAGGATGCGCTCCGGGGCGTGTCCGACCTGGGTCCAGAACACGTACAGAGCGTCCCCGCGTAGCAGGACGGCCGCATGCCGCATGTCCGGATTGAACAGGCGCGGACCCTCCTCGAAGCCGCCCAGAGGGGTCGACGACCGATAAAACTGACCGGGCATGGCCAGGGCGTAGGTCGTGGCGCGGT
>JAGWBN010000194.1 GCA_021295875.1 Pseudomonadales bacterium | reverse complement strand
AGTTCGACGTTGCGCTGGGCGTTCAGCACCGGCAGCAGGTTGTAGAACTGGAACACGAAGCCGATGGTCGCCGCCCGCCAGGGCGCCAGGTCGCGGTTGGACAACGCATCGAGATCGTTCCCCGCCACCACCACCTGCCCCGCCGACGCGCTGTCGAGGCCGCCGATGATGTTCAACAGCGTCGTCTTGCCGCTACCCGAGGGACCCATCAAGGCCACGAAATCGCCTTCGTCCACCGTCAGGTCGATGCCCAGCAGGACCTCGACCAACTCGCGCGCCTTGACGAAGGACTTGTGCACGTCCTCAAGCTCGATGATTGCCAACGGTGGCCTCCTTTACCTGCTACTGAGCGACCGACGCGACGGCGTCAGTCGGCCAAAACGACCCGGGAGCCGTCGCCTAGTCCCGCGGGCGGATCGCTGACGATACGCTCGCCCGCCCGGAGTCCGTCGATGACGCGTATCCGCGAGTCCCGCTCGACGCCGACCAGCACCTTACGACGTTCCACCGGCACCCATTGCCCCTCGGCGTCGTCGGCATTCACCACGAAGACATGGCTATCGTCGCCCCTGCCGAGCACCGCCGTCCTGGGTACCAGCACACCGGTTGGCGGCGCGTCGACGACATCGGTTTCCTCCTCGAGAAAGGCGACCTTGACGCCCATGTCCGGCACGACGCGCGAGTCGCGGTCCTTGAAGCCGATGCGCACCCGCACCGTGGCCTTGCTGCGGTCCGCCGCCGGAATCGTCGCGATGACCTCGGCGGGAATCCTCGCATCCGGGTAGGCGTTGAGCCTCGCCGTGACCGGCTGTCCGGGACGAACCCGGTTGATGAAGGCCTCGTTGACGTCGACCTCGATCTCGAGGGAGTCCATGTCCACGATGGTGCAGATGCCGGTTCGCGTGAATCCGCCGCCGGCCGAAATGGGCGATATCATTTCACCGGGCTGCGCCGCCTTGGCGATCACCACCCCGCCGAACGGCGCGCGGATCTCCATGTCGTCGAGCAGCAGGCGCTGCAGGTCGACGCCCCGCCGGGCCACCTCCAACTGCCGCTCGGCGTAGGCGAGACGCGCCGTCAGTCCCTTGAGGGTGATGCGGTTGCGATCGAGGTCGGCACGGCTCGCGAGTTCGCGTTCGGCGAGGTCCCTGGTGCGCTCCAGGTCCAGTTCGGCCTGTTGGATGGAAGCCTTGATCTCGTCCAGTGCCGTGTCGGCCGCCGCCAGACGGGACTCCTCCAGTTCCAGTTGGGCACGTGGCAGGCTGTCGTCCAGTGTCGCCAACAACTGTCCCGCCTCGACGGTCATGCCTTCTTCGATCAACACCTCTTCGACCTTGCCCGTGGTCTTGGAGCTGACCGTCGCCTGTCGCCGGGCGACGACGTAACCCGTGGCGTCCAGGACGACACCATCGGACCCGGGGTCGACACTGGCGCGGACCAGGTAGGTTTCGACTTCGGTCGGGTCGACACCATAAAACGATACGCCGAACGCCCAGGCGACGATTCCCAGGCCACCGATCAGCGCGACGGGGATGAACACGATCCACGGCCAGCGGGGGCGTTTCGGCCGCTCGCGGTCGATCTTCAGCTCGTCAAGGAGCGCTTTCTTGTCCATGGTTTCCGGGGAATGCCGACTACGTCGGTCGTTAGCCCGCGGCCAGCGAGTAGCCGGGATCCGCCAGGGCGTCGAAGTCCTGCAAGATCCGCTCGCCGTCGGCGTCCTCGAGAATCTGGCCCTTAAGCGCTTGGTAGGTGTTTTCCGCGGCGATCCGGGGCTGTTCCACCGTTGCCCAGTGGATCAAGCCCTTCCAGAACGGGTCGATCAGATCCGCCCCGGAAACCTCGCCTCCGTCCACGGTCTTGAACGTGAGGCTGCGAAACTCGCCGAGGTAGAGACGCAACGACTCCACGTGGATCCGTTCGTCGGTGCGGATGCGCTCGACGATCTCGGCGGCCTCCTCGGCCTCGGCGCGCCGATCAGTGAACAGCGTCGGCGTGCGCAGGACGTTCTGCGTGCTGGCGAAGCCAATCTCCGCGCGGAACTCGATCAAGAGCAGGTTCATCAGGAAGCCGAGCAGCATCTCGTAGGGCAGTTCGATCTCGGGCATCCGCCGTGCCGGCTTCTCGCCATCCGGACGCGCGATGTTCCCTGGGGGCTCCACGTCGGGATGCGCGTCCGCTCCCAAGGCGAGATCCCGGGCTACGAACCACATCACGTCGTGACCACCGATGCCCTTGTCCGGTTCGCCGCCTTCGTCGATGCCGTGGGCCGTTAGAAGACCCTTGCCTAGATGCCCGATGGCCATGCCGCCGATGTCCTCGACGACTAGACTCCCGAGGTTCGGCAACGGTATCTGCGCGATCATCCGGCCGCGACCCTCGATCTTTCCGGTGATGGTCAGGCCGTTCCAGAACGGGCGCGTGATGCCGTTGTCGATCAGGAGCCGCTGTTGCTCGACGTTGGGTACCCGGGGGCCTGAAAGCAGCGACGAGTCGGCTTCGAACAGGTCCCCGCCCCGCTCCCGCAAGGCGGCGGTCCAGTTGTCGATGGCCACGCGCCTGCCCTGCGACCGGGGAGGAACGTAGTTGCCGTCGGCGTCGAAACCGCCGTGCAGGCGTTGGTCGCCGACTGCGTGCGGTGCGGCATAGTCGTGGTCGGAGAGCAGTTCGGACTCCGTGAAGGTCAATTGCCGGTCGGACACCTTGGGCTCCTGCCACTGACTTGCCGGGACGCGCGAGCAACCGAGTATAGCGGCTGCGGGCGTCGTCGACGCGCACAAGCAGCGGAGCGCTTCGCCCGGACGATTGCTACGTATAATCGGTTGATGCCCGGCTCCAATGACACGCCACCTGTTGTCAGCGCAAGGGATCGGCAACGCATGCGCCAACTTGGCGCGTGGAAGGCCGGTCTGCCAGCGATGTCGACGCCGCCGCCGCGCACGCTCGAGGAGGTGTTCGCCATCAACGGACGACTGGGGCGGATGTCGGACCCGGTTGTCCGCGACGACGAGACCGCCATGGCACAGCACGTCAGGTTCCGCAACAGCCTGTTGCGTCTTCATGCTCGATCCCCCAACGCTCCCCGCTCACGCGAGCGATGATCGACAAGAGCCTCGCCGAGTTCCTCGACGGGTTGTTTGGCACAGACTCCGGCTGGTCCGTGGTCGGTGACCACGCCGCCAACATCTATCGTCGGGAGCCGCGTTTCACGCTGGACGTCGATCTCCTCGTTGCCCTCGGTTCCCGCTCCATGGAGGAGGCGGCTGCCGCGTTCGTCGAGAGGGACTGGACGGTAAGGGCCATGGATCCGGAAGGTTGGTTGTTGCGGGTTTCGCACCCCGAGTTCGGCCACATGAACGTGATCGCATCGGAGACGTCCTATCAGGACGAGGCATTGATGCGTGCGCGGTGCGTCGATCTGGGTGACGGACTGACAGCCCCCG
>JAGWBN010000016.1:24619-32179 GCA_021295875.1 Pseudomonadales bacterium | reverse complement strand
CAGTCCACGCCCGGGACGATGGCCGCATGCGCCACCGCCGCAGAGGCTGCCGGATTGGAGTCGGTGTGGGTGGTGGACCACATCGCCATCCCGCCCGACGACGCGGAGGGCTCCAACGGGCGCTACGTGGACCCCTTGGTCGCCCTGGCTTGGCTTGCAGGTGTCACCGAACGCGTCAGGCTCGGCGTCGGCGTCCTCATTCTCCCCTACCGCCCGCCGCTGCCCACCGCCAAGCAGATCGCCAGCATCCAGGAACTCTCGGGTGAGCGTCTGCTGTTCGGCGCGGGCATCGGCTGGATGGACCCGGAGTTCCGCGCCCTCGGGGTCGACCGGCATCGACGCGGCCGGCTGGCGGACGAAACCCTCGCCTTCATCCGTGACTGTTTCGACAACGACGAGGTGACGGTCAACGGCCAGACGTTCCTGTTCCGACCTCGGCCCGCGCGTCCCCCGATCTACATCGGCGGGCGCGCGCCGCATGCGTTGAAACGTGCCGCGAAATTCGGCGACGGTTGGCTGCCCATGGGCATGACGCCGGAGCGGCTTCCCCAAGCCCGTGCCGACTATGCCGAGATCTGTGCCGCCGCCGGCAAGACCGTCGGCGAGATCGTCGTCATGGGTGGGTTGCCCTTGAACGACGCCGACGCGGCCGCCGGGGTGCTGAACGACTTCCACGAAGCCGGGGTCGCGCGTTTCGTGGTCGGTGGGCGCTACGCGGACAGCAGCGAATACCGGCGACGGCTCGACGCCTTGGCCGCTGCGATCGAAACCGCAGGCCTTTGAGGCGACCTCGGGGACCGTTGCCACACGCGACCGCCGGGTCGCTCCTTACGGCGTAGAATGGCCGGTTTTGAGGGGGAACCGGAAGCCATGCCAACGTATCGCGCGACCGAAGCCCTGCCGAACGGCGAACCCGGTGCCTGGGGACAGGCGGTGGAGATTTCCTACGATCAGCGCGACGTGCTGCTCTACGCCGTGGGCATCGGCAGCCGGGACCTGCGCTACGTCTACGAGGGCCATCCGGACTTCGCAGTCTTTCCGACCTTCTCGATCCGCTGGGGCGGTGCGGGAGCACCTCTCGACCACAACCTGGTGCCGAACTCGCCCGGGCCACTCAACATCGACGCCGAACGCTACCTGGAGATGGTCAAGCCGCTACCCCGGTCCGGGTCGGTGTTCGTACGTTCCCGTGTCGTCGGCATCCACCCCCGCGGCCGCGGCAACGGCTTCGTCGAGTTCGAGAGCAATGTCACCGACGCCGACGGCGACGTGTACGTCAAGATGGTCAACGGCTCGTTCCGGCGCGGCGTGAAGGAACTGGGCGACATCGAACCCTTCGAAGGATCGGGCGAGACCTACTCGCAGAAGATCGCCGTCCCCGAAGTTGAGCCGGACGTCACCGTGGCCCATCGGATCGCCGACAACCAGGCCCACATCTACCGCCTATCCGGCGACTACAACCCGCTGCACATCGACCCCGATTCGGCACGTTTCGGCGGCTTCCAAGAACCGATCCTGCACGGCCTGTGCACCTTTGGCCATTGCGCCCAGCTGTTGCTCGGCGCCCTCGCCGACGGCGACCCGACGCGGTTCAGAACAATCAAGGTGCGCTTCTCCGCGCCCGTGTTTCTCAACGACGAGTTGAACATCTGCGCCTGGACAGACGGCGACGGCCGGGTGATCTTCGAGGCGCGGGTCGATGATCGGGTGGTGGTCTCGAACGCCTACTTCGAGTACGCGGCCTGACCGGAGTCGCGGACTGAAAACCCCATTCGGGGAGCGCAAGCACCCCACTTCAATCGTCGGCGCCGGCCGAGACCACTCCGGGCAGGCCCGCACGCCGAGTCGGATCGCTGGAGGATTCACCAGCGGTGCCGTCGGCCGACACCTGTTCCGCCTCGGCTCGTTCATGGCGCTGGGTTCGGTGAGCATGCTCGGCGCGCAGATCGCCGAGACCATCGTCCTCGGCAAGATCGGTACCGACGCCTTGGCCGCCCTGGGCTACGCCTTCCCGACGACAATCACGCTGTATGCCTTCGCCGGCGGCCTCGGCTCGGGCGTGTCCTCCGTCACGGCGCGCACGTTCGGCGCCGGCGCCCGGGTCCGGGTCGGGGCGATCGTCACCCACGCGCACCTGCTGGCCCTGCTGGTGGGTGTCGTGGTCTCGTTGGCGTTTGCCGCGTCCGCCGGCCACATCGTCGGCGCGCTGGGCGCCACCGGCGAAGTCCGGCAGATGGCCACGGACTACCTGATGGTGTTCGCCATCGGCTTCCCGCTGTTCATGACCTCCATCGTCGGCTCGATGCTGCTCCGCGCCACCGGCAACGCGGCGAGCCCCGGCCTGGTCATGATGCTCGGCTCGGTCGGACAGATCATCCTCTGCCCGATCCTGGTCTTCGGCTGGCTCGACGCTCCGCAACTGGGCGTCGCCGGGGCCGCCTGGGCCTACGTGATCTCACGGGGTCTCGCCAGCATCGCCTACGCGGTGCTGATCGCCCGCGCCCACCTGTTCCGCTGGACCCTACGCGGTCTCGGTTCTTCCTGGGTGGCCATCATGCACGTCGGCGGGCCCGCGATCGGCAGCGGCCTGGTGATGCCGGTGTCCATGTTCATCATCACCAGACTGCTTTCCGGCCACGGCGACGCCGTGGTCGCCGGCTACAACGTCGCCTCCCGGGTGGAGATGCTGGCGCACATGATCCTCTGGTCGGCATCGTCCTCGGTGGAACCGTTCGTCGGCCAGAACTGGGGTGCGGGTCTCATCAGTCGTGTGCGCCGCGCCTTGAAACTCACCAACAACTTCGCCTTGGGGTGGGGTGTGCTCACCTTCGTCGTCATGGTCACCTGCGGCGAGTGGGTGGTGACGACCTGGATCAGCACCGATCCCGTGGTTGTCGACGTCGCGGTGTGGTTCTTTCTCATCATTCCGCTGAGCATCGGCTTCATGGGCATGACGCAGATCGCGAGTTCCTCCTTCAACGCCCTGGGCAAGCCCTTCCCCTCCGTGGTGATCTCGCTGCTGCGGACGCTGGTGGTCTACGTGCCGCTCGCCATCCTCGGCAACCATCTGTTCGGCTACGTCGGCATCTTCATCGCCACCGCGATGAGCAACGTCGGCGTCGGGCTCGTCGCGTGGAATTGGAACGCGGGCTATGTGCGACGGGCGGCCAAGGCCACGGCCTAACGCGGCTAGACGTGAACGCGCCACAACCCAGGAATGTACTTCCCTTGCGACGAAGTGTTCGACTCAGCACGGCGGAGTCCAAGTGGAGGAGTGCCGCCTTGAATCAAGCAGTTACGCACGTCTCCGCAGAACCGATCAGACGTTAGTGATGCAGCGTTACTTTGGCAGCGGCACACTAGGTCGCTGGCCGGACTCCGTATTCCTCGGCCGTGGGCAGAACGCGAATCTCGTCGCCCTTCTCGGTCGCGGCGGTCACCAAGTCGAAATGCGCCTGCAGATTTAGCCAGAACTCCGGCTCTGTCCCGAAGTAGTGGCCAAAGCGGAGTGCTGTGTCACCGGTAATCGACCGTTTGCCGCGAATGATCTGGCTGACACGGTTGGGCGGCACGTCGATTTGGCGAGCGAATTCCGTCGGTGTCACACCCAACTCGCCGAGTTCGTCCCTAAGTACTTCACCCGGGTGGACGGCACGGTTCAGCATGTCAGACTCTCCTCAGTGATGGTCGACTATTTCGACGCTGCTCGGGCCCACTTGACCCTGCGGCCACTCGAAGCAGATTCGCCATTGTCGATTGATTCGTATCGAATACTGGCCTACTCGATCACCAACCAGTGCTTCCAACCTATTGCTCCGCAAGGACCTCAGGGTGTGTAGAGACGGTGCGGCATTCAGGATGGCCAATCGTTTGGCGGCCTGCGTCTCAATCCCCCGAAATGCCCCTACAGCAAGGCCGTTCGCAAATCGCTCGGTGCTCCTGTCCCGATAGTTGAGAATCACGCACGGAGCATAGTCCGTTGACGATGTACGTCAAGAGTAATCGCCGCTAACATTGGCACCCAACCTAGAAGCAACCGTCGGGGTTCACCCCATGACCTACGAGAGTTTCAGCGTCGACATCCAGGATCGGATCGCGCACATCGTTCTGACGCGGCCGGAGAAGCGCAACAGCATGGTTCCGGCGTTCTGGCGCGACCTGCCGGCGATCGTGGAGGACATCGACGGCAACGCCAGGGCGCGCGCCATCGTCGTCTCGTCCACCGGGCCGCACTTCTGCGCCGGCATGGACCTCGCTTCATTCGGCGGTGGGAGCGGCGGCGGGAGCGGCGGCGGGGATGGCGGCGACGACGCGGCGGCCCGAGCGGCAAGGATTCGTCACGGCGCGAGTTTCTACGACAGCGCGCTGCACATGCAGCGCAGCCTCAGTTGCCTCGAAGCGTGCCGCATCCCGGTCCTTGCCGCCATCCAGGGAGGCTGCATCGGCGGCGGGGTGGACATGGTCTCGGCCTGCGACATGCGCTACGCCACCGAAGACGGCTACTTCACCATCTTCGAGATCAACATCGGCATGACCGCCGACGTCGGCACCTTCCCGCGCCTGTGCAAGCTCATCCCGGAAGGCATCGTCCGCGAACTCGCCTACACGGGTCGCCGCCTGTCCGCGGGGGAAGCCAAGGAGATCGGCCTGGTCAACCGCGTCTACGCCGACCAGGACGCGATGCTCGAGGGAGTATTCGACGTCGCCCGGGAGATCGCGGGCAAGCCGCCCTTGGCGGTGTACGGCTGCAAGCGCATGATCAACTACGCCCGCGACCACTCCACCGCCGACGGCCTCGACTACATCGCGATCTGGAACGCCTCGTTCCTGCAGGGTGCCGAGATGCAGGAAGCCATGCTCGCCAACCAGCAGAAGCGCCCCGGGGAGTTCGTCGACCTGCCGAAGAAGCGCTCCGCCGGCTGACACCGTGCGGTTCGGATTCTCCGAGGAACAGGAGCAACTGCGGGACGCGGTGCGGCGTTTCCTGGCTGATCGTTCGCCGGTTAGCGAAGTCCGGCGCCTGATGGAGACCGACGATGGCTACGACCCTGAGGTCTGGCGTCAGCTTTGCCACGACCTGGCGCTGGCCGGCGTCCACATTCCACAAGCCTACGGCGGCCAGGGGTTCACCTTCGCCGAACTCGGCGTCGTCCTCGAGGAGATGGGCCGAGCGCTCTACTGCGGCCCGTACTTCTCGTCGACGGTCCTCGCGGCAACCGCGCTCCTCGAAGCCGGCACCGAAGACGACAAGGCGGAGCGACTACCCGCTCTCGCCTCCGGCAACCGTCTGGCGGCATTGGCGTTCACCGAACGCGGTGGCGGGTGGGACTTGGACGCGGTGGGGCTCGTTGCCGAGAACGGCAGGCTCACCGGCAGCAAGAGCCACGTGGTGGACGGCTGCATCGCTGACCTGCTGCTGGTCGTCGCGCGAGAACCGGGTACGACCGGCACGGACGGTCTCTCGTTGTATGCCGTCGATGCAACCGCGGCAGGCGTCTCGCGAATACCGCTCAAGACCTTGGATCCCACGCGCAAGCTGGCACGAATCGCCCTGGACGGTGCCAATGGCCGCGTGGTCGGCAAGCAAGGCGAAGCGGGTCCCGCCCTCGCCCGTGCCCTCGACCTAGCCAACGCCGCCTTGGCGAACGAAATGGTCGGCGGGGCCGCCAGGTTGCTGGACTCGGCCGTCGCCTACGCCAGGGAGCGCGTCCAGTTCGGCCGCGCCATCGGCTCCTTCCAGGCCGTCAAGCATCGCCTGGCGGACCTGACGCTCACCGTCGAGCTTGCCAAGTCGGCGGCCTACCAAGCCGCCAACGCCGCCGCCGACAACCATGACGATCTACCCGCATTGGCGAGCCTCGCCAAGTCCGCAGCAGCGGACGCCTACATGCAGGCGGCGAAGGACTGCATCCAGATCCACGGTGGCATCGGCTTCACCTGGGAGAACGACACCCACCTCTACTACAAGCGCGCGAAGAGTTCGGAGGTGTTTCTCGGCGATCCCGGCAAGCACCGCGAGCACATGATGCGGCATTGGGAGACCCCGCCGACGAACACCCGGGCGACGACAGCGGCACCGGCCACTCCGAGACAACCCGACAGCATTGAGGCCCGAGCCGTGCGCGAGGAGGTCCGTGCCTGGCTCGAGTCGAACTGGGATTCCAACGCAAGCCTTGTCGCCTGGCGGGGCAAGCTCGCCGACTCCGGCTGGGGCATGCCCACCTGGCCTTCCGCGTGGTTCGGTCGCGACCTGCCCCAGGCCCTCGGCCCCGTGGTCGACGAGGAATTCGCCCGCATCGGCGCGGTCGGGGCCGCCACGACCGGCATCCGGATCCTCGCCGGCGCCACCTTGTTGGAGCACGGCAGCGACGACCAGAAGTCGCGTTTCCTGCGCCGCATCCTCACCGGCGAGGACACCTGGTGCCAGCTCTTCAGCGAACCGGGCAGCGGCTCGGATCTTGCCGGCGCCACCACGCGTGCCGACTTCGACGGCGAGCGCTGGATCGTCAACGGCCAGAAGGTGTGGACCACAAGCGCCCATCACGCGGACTACGGCCTGCTGCTCGCGCGCACCGACTGGGACGTGCCGAAACACCAGGGGCTCTCCTACTTCATCCTGGACATGCGCCAGGAGGGCGTCTCGGTAAACCAGCTGCAGCAGATGAACGGTCACGCCTCGTTCAACCAGGTGTTCTTCACCGACGCCGTGATCCCCGCCGAGAGCCGGGTCTCGGACATCGGCAACGGCTGGCAGGTGGCCATCACCACCCTCGCGCACGAACGCCGTGGCGCAGACGGCCTGCGCGGTCAGGCCCGCGACCACGGCTTCGAAGGCTCGATCTACGAGGAGGAACGCCGGGAAACCGCCACCGTGATGGAACCCTACAAGTGGTATCCCCAGCGCGCGGGACGCGTTGACCTCGTGGTCGAGCGGGCAAACGTGACGGGGCGCATCGCCGATCCGGAGGTCCGCCAGGAGATCGCCAAGCTGCTCACCATGGCGCGGTCCGCCGAGTGGACCGCGCGCCGCGCCCGCGCCGCCCAGGAACGGGGCCAGCCCCAGGGACCGGAAGGCTCGCTCGGCAAACTCGCGGCCAGCAACGTCGCCCGCCTGGCCTGCCATGTGCACACCCTGATCGCGGGACCCGACGCCATGCTGACCGGAACCGACGGCGCGTTGGACGGCTTGATCGCCGAGATCCTGGTTTCGGTCCCCGCCGTGTCCATCGCCGGCGGCACCGACGAGATCCAGAGGAACATCATCGCCGAGCGGGTACTCGGGCTGCCCAAGGAACCGAGGATGGACCGCGGGCCATTCCGGGACGTCCGGCGGAATTGATGGCCGTTCCGCCGAATCCAGCCGAACCAAGAGCGTCAGATCAGTCCGCCAGACCGGGGTAGACGAAGGCGGTCGAAACGAGACGGCAATCGGCGTCGCTGACCCTATGCCTAAGCGGCTGGACGCTTGTGGTCGCGCAGATACATCATTGCAAGTGTGTTCGACCACTAGGAAGTGTGCATGGCCGACGACTACACGATCTTCATCGGCACGGTGGGCAA
>JAGWBN010000016.1:0-24424 GCA_021295875.1 Pseudomonadales bacterium | reverse complement strand
CTAGTCAGCTACCTCGCCGCGTTCGCACTCGCCGCGCCGATCACCGCCGAGGTCTCGCCGGAACGTCTTTCCCGACTGGACGACTTCCTCGACGCCTCTGTGGCCGAGGCAAAGCTGCCGGGTGCCGTCCTGCAGGTCACCCACGACGGTCGCACGGTCTACCACCGGGCCGTCGGCCATCGGGACCGAGAGTCGGACGCGCCCATGCGGGAGGACACCATCTTCCGCATCGCCTCCATGTCCAAGGCGGTCGTCAGCACGGTGGTGATGATGCTGCAGGAGCGCGGCGCGTTGCTGATCGGCCAGCCGGTGGCCGACTTTCTTCCGGAATACGCCGCCACGACCGTCGCCGTGGCCAAAGACGGCGGAGGCTACGAAGTCGTCGACGCCGCGCGGTCCATCACGATTCGGGACCTGCTCACCCACAGCGCCGGCATCGGCTACGGCGGCGGCCCGGCGGCCGACCAATGGCGCGCCGCCGGCATCCAGCACTGGTACTTCGGCCACCGCGACGAGCCCATCCGCGAGACCGTGCGGCGGATGGCAGCGCTGCCCATGGACGCGCAGCCCGGTGAACGGTGGGTGTACGGCTACAACACCGACATTCTCGGTGCCGTGGTCGAGGTCGCGAGCGGCCGAGCCCTTGATGCGTTCCTCGAGACGGAGATCTTCGAGCCGCTCGGTATGCAGGACACGTCGTTCTATCTGCCGCCGGACAAGGTCGACCGGCTCGCGGCCGTGTACTCGCGCACTGCGGACGGAACGCTGCAACGCGCCGACGCGAACACGCCGTTCCATGGCCAGGGACACTACGTTGCGGGACCCCGGAAGAGCTTCTCGGGTGGCGCGGGCCTGCTGTCCACCACCGCCGACTACACCCGTTTTCTCGAAGCCCTCCGCCAAGGCGGACCGATTCTGTCGCGCAAGTCCGTGGAACTGATGACCACCGATCACCTGGGCGATCTCGCCGCGCTGTTCCCGGGTGGCGGCTTCGGCCTGGGGTTCGGCGTCGTGACGGACCCGGGCGCCCGGGGCCAACTCGGGTCGGCAGGCGAGTATTCCTGGGGCGGTGCCTACCACACGACGTTCTGGGTGGACCCGGTCGAAAGACTCACGGTCGTCTACATGACCCAGGTGCTGCCCGCGCCCGGGCTGCGCGACTTCGGCAAGGTGCGGGCGTTGATCTACCAGGCCCTGGAGTGAGCATGCAGAAGGCCGACGTCCAGGCCCGTTAGGAGAACCATGTCCAACATCATCGTATTCATGTCCGATGAGCACAATCCGCGCTACTCGTCGCCCTACGGGCACGACTTCGTCGACACGCCGAACATGCAGTGGCTCGCCGACAACGGCACGCTGTTCGACAACGCCTACTGCCCGTCGCCACTGTGCGTGCCGAGCCGGTCGGCGTTTCTGACCGGCAAACGGGTCCATGCCGTGCAGGCCTACGGCAACAACCGCGCGGGGATCCCCGCGGAGACCCACGGGCTCGGCGCCGTGCTCGCCGACGAGGACGTGCACACCACCTTCGTCGGCAAGGTCCACGCCTATCGACCGAGCACCGAACTGGGGTTCTCGGAAACCATCGAGACCCACGAAGGTGCCTCCGGCTTCGACGAAGGGCAGCAGCGCCGGCCGCTCGCCGTGCGCGAGGGCGCCGACCAGCGTTTCGATCGGTACGGTCCCCACGAGCCGCCCTGGGGGCGCGATCTTGGCTTCATGGACGCGGCGGTCGAGTGGCTCCAGACCCGGGCACCGGCGCTGCAACGTCCCTGGGTTCTGTACGTCAACCTCGTCAGACCCCACTTCCCGCACTACTGTACCCAGGAACTGTGGGACCGCTACCGGGCCGACGGCGATCTGCCCCAACACGACGTCGAGTCGGCGACCGCGCAGCATCCCTACGCCGTCGACCTGCGCACGCACTTCCAACTGGACAACGTACCCGAAGAACACGTCCGCGGGCTGCGGCGGGGCTACTACGCCTGCGTCAGCTTCATCGACGAACAACTCGGCCGGCTGCTGTCGGCCCTCACGGAGGCGGACCTGGCCAGCACCACCAATCTCGTCTACACCTCCGACCACGGCGAGATGCTGGGCAAGTTCGGCCTGTGGTGGAAGTGCAACCTGTTGGAGGATGCCGCGCGCATCCCCTGCATCGCCGCGGGCCCGGACTTCGCCCCCGGTGTGCGGGTGGCCACACCCGTCGACCTGCACGATTTGCAGGCCAGCGTGTTCGCGGTGACCGGTGCATCACACCCGGCGAGCTGGCTCGGCACGCCTCTGCAAGACCTGGCCACCGACGATGGGGACCGCGTCGTGTTCGCCGAGTACCACGGCCATGGCACCCGGGCGGGTTCGTTCATGGTGCGTCGCGGCGACTGGAAGCTGATCCACAACATCGCGGCTCCCGACCAACTGTTCGACCTGGGCAACGACCCGGAAGAACTCGACAACCGCCTGGACGCGAATCCGAACCAGGCCAAGGAGCTTGCGGCGGCACTTGCCGAGGTCTGCGACCCTGAGGCCGAGGACCAGAAAGCGGAAGCATTCTGGGAGCAGCAGGTGGAGCTGCATCGGCGCGAGTCTACGGCCTAGCGCGTCTCGCGAGTACGCGAGCCGTCCAAGAGCGACTCGTAGCGCCGATCGGTGAAATGCAACCCGTCCGTCAACCTTGGCCCCGCTCAAGGAACCTAGGACGAACAGGACGTTCGGGCGGCGGGAATCGCGACTGGCCACCGGTTCAGCTTCCGTCGATCCTCAACGCATTCCGGTCCGTCGGCCGGGCGGCTCGAACGCACCCTGCCAGGCGCCGACCCGGTCGCGCTGCGCCTTGTCCTGCAATGGGCCTAGGTACACCGCGCCTCCTCTATCCGCAAACGCCAGCCCCGCGGCCACCATTCTCGCTTGCAGGTTCTCTGCCACGTAGACGTCCGCTTCGCTCTCGGGTAGCGGGGATCCTTCGGGTATCGGTATGCATATGCCGAGATTGGGATAGTAGACAAAGCAGAATACATCGACAGCGGCGACCAGGGACTGCAGATGGACCGTGGCCTGATCGCCACAGGGGTAGGCGTCCCCGTCGCCGTCGAAGCAGGTCTGCCCGGGCCGCAATGACTCGATGCCCAGCAGCACGACGACTTCGCCCCCCTCCATGATCAGGGTTTCTCCATCGATCGCGTTGGCACGCGCCGGGCCCACCGTTCGGTACTCGCCCCCGGCCACCAACACGCCGGGGATGTCCGGATTGGCCACTAGGACGCCCGCCACCACGACCAGAGTCGCCACCACGATCCTCGCTAGACCGACTTTCAGGCGTTGATCATTCAGCTTTCCGTGTATCCGGCGGAGCACCGGCACGATCCGGGCCGCGCCGTAGACCATGATCGCCAGTATGGCGATTGCGTACAGGAGCAATTCCACACTGACATCCTCCGATGCGGCCACGCCGGGAATGACGATCGCCGAGAAGATGAGCCCGATGCTGCTGCCGAAGAACAGGCTCCAGATCCAGAGCAGTACGGAGAACCCGGAGAGCAGCGCAAGCTGACGCAGGTTGCCGACGTCGAAGACATCCAGTACGGGGGGATCCAGGCGGAAGATGTCGCGCGCCAGGCTCGCCGTGAGATCGTCGTCGCCGAGGGCGGCGTCGAGCATTCTGAGACGCGCGGCGGTCAGCCACAGCAGGAACATGGCGAACGACAGGCAGGCGATGGGCAGCACGGCCAGTGGAATCTGGTATTCGCCGAATTCGAGCGATCCGCTCGCCGCACCGTCGAGTTTGGCGACCGAGGCGAGGAAGATCGTCACCACCGTGCCGGCGATGGAGATCCAGAACAGGTTGGAGAGCGCCTCGATCGACCGGACCAGGGCTTCGGCGGGAATCGTCAGCGGACTGACGCCCGAGTAGTCCACCCCGCGCAGCCCGGGATCGTGCCGCGGTTCCGACGTGGCAGGTTCAGGAGCCGGTTCGGTTTCCTCGGCTGTCATCAGGTTGCCATACGGTCATCGAAATGGAAGCAAACACGAAGCTCAGGAGTATCGCAGCGCCCGCCCATCCGATGGCGGAACGGAACACCCGACTGGTCGTCATGCATGGGCGAGCAAGTAGGGCGACCACAACGTGCCCGAAGGGCGCGCGGTCGCCCCTACGACGCCTTCGCCTGGCGGCGCCGGGCGTGGAGGATCGGCTCGGTGTATCCGTTGGGCTGGGTCAGGCCCTTGAAGATGAGGTCGCTGGCGGCCTGGAAGGCGATGCTGGCGTCGAAGTCCGGCGCCATGTCGCGGTAGTTCTCGTCGTCCGCATTCTGGCGGTCGACGACCACGGCCATGCGCTCCAGGGTCTCCCTCACCTGGGCCTCGCCGACAATGCCGTGGTGCAGCCAGTTGACGATGTGCTGGCTGGAGATCCGACAGGTGGCGCGGTCCTCCATCAAGCCGATGTCGTTGATGTCGGGGACTTTCGAGCAGCCGATCCCCTGATCGATCCAGCGCACGACGTAGCCGAGGATGCCCTGGGCGTTGTTGTCGAGTTCCCGCTGGATGTCGCCCGCGGCGAGGTTCTCGCCGGCCAGCAGCGGGATGGTGAGGATGTCGTCGACGCTGGCCCGGGTGCGGGCGGCAAGCTCGTCCTGGCGGTCGGCGACGTCCACCTGGTGGTAGTGCAGCGCGTGCAGGGTCGCCGCGGTGGGCGACGGCACCCAGGCGCAGTCGGCGCCGGCGGTCGGATGGTTCGCCTTGGTGTTCAGCATCTCCAGCATCTCGTCCGGCTTCGGCCACATGCCCTTGCCGATCTGCGCACGTCCCGGGAAGCCCGTGGCGAGGCCGGCATCGACATTGGCGTCCTCGTACGCGAGGATCCAGCGCTCCTGCTTCATCGGATCCTTGCGCACCATGGGGCCCGCCTGCATGCTGGTGTGGATCTCGTCGCCGGTGCGGTCGAGGAACCCCGTGTTGATGAAGACGATGCGTTCCCGGGCGACGCGAATGCACTCGCGCAGGTTTAGGCTCGTACGCCGTTCCTCATCCATAACCCCTACTTTCAGCGTGTTACGAGCTATACCTAGAACGTCCTCGACACGGCTAAAGAGTTCGCAGGTGAACGCCGTCTCCTCCGGCCCATGCATTTTGGGCTTGACGATGTAGACGCTGCCGGCACGGCTGTTGCGGTGCGTGCCGAGTCCTTTCAGGTCGTGCACGGCGCACAAGCTCGTGACCACGGCATCGAGTATGCCCTCGAACACCTCCTCGCCGTCGGCGTCGAGCACGGCGTCGTTGGTCATCAGGTGACCGACGTTGCGCACCAAGAGGAGGCTGCGCCCCGGCAACGTCAGCTCGCCGCCGTCGCGAGCCGTGAAAATGCGATCGCCGACCAGGGTGCGGTGTACCGTCTCGCCGCCCTTCTCGAAGGTCTCTTCGAGCCCGCCCGTCATCAGGCCAAGCCAGTTGCGGTAGACCAGCGTCTTGTCCTCGGCATCCACCGCCGCGACGGAGTCCTCGCAGTCCTGGATGGTGGTGACGGCCGATTCGAGGAGCACGTCCTTGACCCCGGCCGGGTGGGCGGCGCCGACGTCGTGGGTCCGGTCGATCTGGATCTCGATGTGCAGGCCGTTGTGGCGTAGGACCACGGCCGAGGGTTCGTCCGGCGCATCACCCGCGAAGCCGACGAACTGCGCGGGGTCGGCCAAGCCCACCTCGCCGCCGGGGGTGAGGACCCGCAGATCGCGGCCATCGCCATCGTCCACGACCCGGTACGCGGTGGCATCGCCGTGACTTGCCCCGTCCAGGGGAACGATGGCGTCGAGTTCACGGGCGGCGCGTTCGATGACCCATTCGCCGCGGGCAGGGTTGTAGCTCGTGCCCTTCTCGCGTCCCGGCGACTCCGGGATGATGTCGGTGCCGTAGAAGGCGTCGTACAGGCTGCCCCAGCGGGCGTTGGCGGCGTTCAGGGCGAAACGGGCGTTCATCACCGGCACGACGAGCTGAGGTCCGGCGATGTTGGCGATTTCGTCGTCGACGTTGGCGGTGGCGATCTCGAAGGGCCCGCCTTCCGGCACGAGATAGCCGATCTCGGCGAGGAACGCCTTGTAGGCTTCGGGATCGTGCCGCTGACCGCGGCGGTCGCGGTGCCAGGCGTCGATCTTTCCCTGCAACTCGTCGCGCCGGGAAAGCAGCGCCCGGTTCCTGGGCGTCAGGTCGCGCACGATGGCGCTGAACCCGGACCAGAACGCGTCCTCTCCAAGCCCGGTGCCAGGCAGCGCCTCGGCGGTGATGAAGTCGTCCAGTTCCTTCGCCACCCGAAGACCGTGGCGGTCGACTCGATTGGTCATAATGCCCCCTTGCGAAACGACGAATAGTACCGGGTCAGTTGATCATTTCCAGCTAGTGGCCGTGTCCTGGTCGCATGCCGCATGATGGTCGCGATGGTCAGGGTGACAACCAAGGGTTCCGGTTCGTCCGGCTCGGCCGGTGACGAGCAAGGCACGACCGTTGCGCCGCTGCGCTACCGATTCGCCGCCATACTCTACGACGCCCTGGTGGTGCTGGCCATCTGGGTGATGACCATCGTGAGCCTGGTGACCGTCATCGGCGATGCGGTCGTGGGCGCCTGGGTGCAGAGCCTGCTGTTCGTCGAGCTGTACGTCTTCCTGGCGTTCTTCTGGTGCTGGCGGGGCCAGACCCTGGGGATGCTTGCCTGGCGACTCAGCATCCAGTCCGAGGGCCGGTTCACACCCACCCAGGCGCTCGGTCGGTTCGTCGGCGGGCTCGCGAGCTTCGCCACCCTCGGCCTGGGCTTCTTCTGGATGTGGTTCGACCGGGACCGAATGACCTGGTCGGACCGCCTGTCGCGCAGCGTGGTGGTGCGGGCGCCGAAACGGCGGTCGACCCGGTGACTCAGACGCGCCGGACCAGCAGCACGCCGGCGAACCAGCAGACCACTACCGGGATCGACATGGCGAGCCAGGGAGGGATCGCGAACACCACGGCCATCGGCCCGAACACGTCCACCAGGTACTTGAACGCCAGCCCCACGGCGATGCCCACGCCCAGGCGTGCGCCGAGACCCGCCTCGCGCAACGGGCCGGCCACGAAGGCCAGCGCCACCAGCACGAGCCCGACCACGGCGACGGGTTGCAGCGCCTTGCTCCAGAACGCGACCTGGTAGCGGGTCGGATCGAGGCCTTCGCGCTGCATGTAGCGGATCTGGAAGTGGAGGTCCGCGAAGGACAGCTTGGCGGGGTCGAACAGCGCCTTCGCGCTCAGCAGTTCGGGTTCGGTTTCGCTCCGCCACGGCAACTCGTCGTAGCGGTGGACGCTCGTGCCCTCGGCACCGATACGGGTCTCCACCACGCCCTCCAGCAGCCAGTGACCGCCACCTTGGTCGTCCGCCACGAACACGGCGCGGTCCGCGTAGCGGCTCAACGACAGGCGGCCGGCGTCTACCTGGTACTGGCGGATGGCGACCAGTTCCCCCTCCTGCGCGTAACCCCCGATCTCGGTGTAGAGCGGCCCTTCCCGGTACCAGTGCGACGAGATGATGTGTCCGGCCTCGTCGCCGCGTTGCACGCGGAGCTTCATCGAACTCGCCGCGGTCTCACCCACCGGGGCGACGAACTCGCCGAGGATCTGGTTGGCCCCCACCAAGAGCAGCATGGGCACCGCCGCCGAGACGAACAGGCGGGCCATGGACACCCCCGCGGCGCGAAACACGGTCAGTTCGGTGCGACTTGCGAGCACCCCGAGTCCCACCAGGGCGCCGATGAACGCGGCATAGGGCACGAGGTCGTAGAGCTGCCTTGGCAGGGTGTAGAGCACGTACATCGCGGCGTGACCCTTGGTGTAGCCCGGCGTGATGTCGCGGAACTCGTCGACCAGGGTGAAGAGCGTGACGAGCACCAGCAGGCAGGCCAGCACGGCGACCGCCGACTTGAGCACCATCGTGCCGATGTAGCGGTCAACCCGCATACCCGTCAGCGTCACGCCACGCACCGGCCCAGGGCGTTCAACCACGATTGCTTCTCGTCACCAGCCAGATCGCGATGGCCAGCATGATGCCGTGGATCGGCCAGAGCCCGACGGCCAGCGGCAGCATCCCTTCGGCGAGACCCTCCTGGGCGAAGACGAGCGCCAGGTAGTAGGCGACGAACAAGCCCACGCCCGGAAGTGTGCGCGCGAAACGACCGGCGCGCGGCGGCGGACGCGCCATGCCGAAGGCCGCCAGCGCCGCGATGAGCGACATCAGCGGCCAGGCGATCCGACCGTTGAGTTCCGCCGCCTCCTCGGGCGCGTCAAGAGACAGGGCGAGGGTGTCGAATCCGCGCACGTCGGCCATGGGCACGGGGGCCTGGCGATCGATGCGTTGCCCAAGGCGGGCGAACTCGGTTACGCGGTAGCCCGCTTCGCCCGGACGGCCCTCGTAGCGGACGCCGTTGACCAGTTCCAGGAAGCGGCTGCCCGTCTCCGGAAACCGGTACTGCTGCCCGGCCTCGGCGAACACGGCGACGCCGACCGCGCCCCGGCGTTCCGCCATGAACACGCCGCCGAGCCGATTCGCATCGCGGTCCACGGCCTGGGCGTAGGTGACGCGGCGACTATTGCTCCCTATGTGGAATGCACCGGGGACGAAGGCGTCGAGTTCGCTGTCCACGAGTTGCTCGAGGGACAATTCGGCGTAGAGCCTGCGCGCCTCGGGCGTCATCGACAGCGACAACAGGCCAACGAGGACCGCGACCGGCACCGACACCGCGAACAGCCAGCCGATCATGCGTCCCGGGGTCGCGCCGGCACCGGCCAGAACCGCGTACTCGTGCTCGGCATGCAATCGTCCGAAGGTCAGCAGGATCGCGATGAACAGGGCGAACGGCGCGGTGACCTGGACGAACTCCGGTACCCGGAACGCCACCAGCAGCCACAGCGCCTCCGCCGTGAAGCGACCGGCGGCGGCACCCTGGACGAAGCCGATGAAGCGCGCGCTCAAGCCCACGACGAGCAGCAGCACGAACACCGCAAGGAACACGAGTAGCAACTCGCGCGCCACGTAGCGCGCCGCCACGAAGCGGGTCGAGGCGCGCGGCCGTGTGCGTTCCTTGGCCATCTGCAAATTCGGCCTCGATGCTAGAATCGCGCCCTAGGGCGGGTCGGAACCGATTATGCGTTACGCGACGAGAACGGGGAACGTGGCCTCGGTGGCCACCGATTGTCTTGTGGTGGCTCGTCGAGCCGCGTCCGGTGTCGCCGCCGCACTCGGTGTCGAGGAGCAGGTGCGCCTCGTGCTCGAAGGCACCAAGGGTCGGGTTGGGGGCGTTGCCCGCGTCTACCTCGCGAAGCGCCCTTCGCGTTTGCTGATCATCGGCGCGGACGCCAAGGACAACGGTTCCGCGGGATCGCTGGCCGACTTCCGCCGCGACATGACCGCCGCGGCGGGGGCGATCGCGAACCTCGACGTGCGCGACGCCACGGTATGTCTCGATGACTTCGAGGCCGGCGATGAGTCCGACGTCTACCGCAAGGCCCGCATCGCCCTCGCCGCCGTCGCCCACGCGTCCTATCGGTTCAGCGCCTACAAGTCGAAGAAGCCCACCCCGGCCAAGCTCCGCCAGGTCGCCGTGCTGACTTGCCGGCGGGCCCCGGCCCGGCGCGCGGCGGCCCATGCCCAGGCCCTCGACGACGGTCTTGCGCTCGCCAAGGACCTCGGCAACCAGCCGCCCAACGTCTGCAACCCGAGCTTCGTCGCCCGCGAGGCGCGCAAGCTCGGTCGCGGCAACGCCAATGTCACGGTATCCGTCATCGACGAGCGGAAGATGGCCGAACTCGGCATGGGCGCCTTCCTGTCCGTCACCCGGGGCTCGGCCACCCCCGCGAAGATGATCATCGTGCACATCAAACAGGGCACGAAGGGCGACAAGCCGGTGGTGCTCATCGGCAAGGGCATCACCTTCGACACCGGCGGCATCAACCTGAAAGCTGGCGCGGGGATGGAGGAGATGAAGTTCGACATGTGCGGTGCCGCCGCCGTGCTCGGTGCCGCGAAAGCCACCATCGAGGGCGAACTGCCCATCAATCTCATCGCCATCGCCGCCGCCGCCGAGAACATGCCGGGCAGCCAGGCGTCCCGTCCGAGCGACATCGTCACGACGATGTCCGGCCAGACCGTGGAGATTCTCAACACCGACGCCGAGGGCCGGCTCGTCCTGTGCGACGCCCTGACCTACGCCGAACGCTTCAAGCCCGCCGCGGTGATCGACGTGGCGACCCTGACGGGTGCCCAGGTGGTTGCCCTGGGTTCCCACGCCAGCGCGCTCTACGCCAACGACGACGACCTCGCCGATGCCGTCGCCGACGCGGGCGATGCCGCCGGCGATCGGGTGTGGCGCATGCCCCTATGGGACGAATACCAGAAGGCCATCGACAGCACGTTCGCGGACATCAAGAACGTTGGCGGCCGTGCGGCAGGCTCGATCACCGCCGCCTGTTTCCTGTCGCGCTTCAGCAAGGCGTTTCCGTGGGTCCACCTGGACGTTGCGGGGACCGCCTACGTCGCCGGTCGGGGATCCTCCGGACGACCGCTGCCGGCGCTGTTCGAATACCTCCTGAAGGCTGCGTCAGCCAACGGATGACGCGCATCGACTTCTACATCCTGGCGGACGTCGACGAGGCCGCGAGAAGGCGTTTCTGCTGCCGGCTGGCGCACCGCGCGGCCACCGCCGGCAAGCGTGTCCACATTCGCGCCGACGACGCGGCGGCCGCAGATCTCGACGAACTCCTCTGGGAATACCCGCCGGACCGGTTCCTACCCCACGCACGCGTCGCGGATGCTTCGGAAAAGGAGCCGGTGACGGTGGGCAACGTCGAGGAGGAACCGCCGCACGACGATGTGCTGATCAATCTGGCCACCGACATTCCCGGGTCCTTCGGGCGCTTCGAACGCGTCTCCGAAGTCGTGCTGGCGAGCGCCCGGGGTCCGGGCCGCGACAAGTACCGCCGCTACCGCGAAGGCGGCTATCCTCTGTTCCACCACGAACTCGATGATTGGGAGTAGAGGGAACGCCCGCGCCACCGGGCGCGCTACACCAACCTTGCCGCGATGAACATGGAAGGCAGTTTCGATCCCCGCGCCATCGAGGCCGACCTTTACGCCGAATGGGAACGCGAGGACCACTTCGCTCCGACCGGCAACGGCGCACCCTACTGCATCGCCATCCCGCCGCCGAACATCACCGACCGCCTGCATATCGGCCACGCCTTCCAGCACACGCTGATGGACGCGCTGATGCGCTACCACCGGATGCGCGGCCGCAACGCCCTGTGGCAGACCGGTACGGACCACGCCCAGATCGCGACGCAAATGGTCGTCGAGCGACGACTGCTGGACAAGGGCATCACGCTCACCGACATCGGCCGCGATGCCTTCATCGACAAGGTCTGGGACTGGCGGCGCACCACCGGGGGCGACATCTCCCGGCAGATCCGGCGCATGGGCTCGTCGGTGGACTGGAGCCGCGAACGCTTCACCATGGACGAGGGCTTCTCGCGGGCGGTGATCGAGGTCTTCGTGCGCCTCTACGACGAGGGCTTGATCTACCGGGGTCAGCGGCTGGTGAACTGGGACCCGGTCCTGAAGACGTCGATCTCCGACCTCGAGGTGGACAACAACGAGGAACCCGGGCATCTGTGGCACTTCCGCTATCCGCTGGCCGACGGCGTGAAGACCGATGCCGGGGCGGATCACCTGGTGGTCGCCACCACCCGTCCGGAAACCATGCTGGGCGACACCGCCGTGGCGGTGCACCCCGAGGACGAACGCTACCGCACGCTGGTCGGCAAGGCGGTCGTTCTACCGCTGGTCGGCAAGCGCATTCCCATCGTCGCGGACGACTACGTGGACCGCGCGTTCGGCTCAGGCTGCGTCAAGATCACCCCCGCCCACGACTTCAACGACAACGCCGTCGGTGACCGCCACGGGCTGGAACTGGTCAACATCTTCGACGTCGAGGCGTGCATCAACGACAACGCACCGGAGGCCTACCGGGGCCTGGACCGGTTCGAGGCACGCGCGCGGATCGTTGCCGACCTGCAGGCGACCGGACTCGTTGAGCGCATCGAGGAACACGCCACACCCGTGCCCCGCGGCGACCGCTCCGGGGCGGTGATCGAGCCGTGGCTCACGGACCAGTGGTTCGTCAAGATCGAACCCCTGGCGGCGCCAGCGATCAAGGCCGTGGAGGACGGCGACGTCGAGTTCGTGCCGCGCCAGTACGAGAACATGTACTTCGCCTGGATGCGCGACATCCAGGACTGGTGCATCAGCCGCCAGCAGTGGTGGGGCCACCGCATCCCCGCCTGGTACGACGACACCGGGGCCATCCATGTCGGCCGCAGCGAGGCCGAGGCCCGATCGCGCGCCGGGCTCGACGCCAGCGTGCCGCTGCGCCAGGACGACGACGTCCTCGACACGTGGTTCTCGTCCGCGCTGTGGACGTTCGGCACCCTCGGCTGGCCGGAGCGGACGCCGGAACTCGCCACCTACCATCCAACCAGTGTGCTGGTCACCGGCTACGACATCATCTTCTTCTGGGTCGCGCGCATGGTGATGATGACCATGAAGTTCACCGGCGAGGTGCCCTTCCACAAGGTCTACATCCACGGCATGGTGCGCGACGCCGAAGGGGCCAAGATGTCGAAGACCCGCGGCAACGGTCTCGACCCCCTCGACCTCATCGACGGCATCACCACCGAACGCCTCGTCGCCAAGCGGACGGCGAACATGACCCAGCCGCGCATGGCCGAGGAGATCGCCGCGCGCACCCGGCGCGAGTATCCCGACGGCATCCCGGCCTACGGCACGGACGCGCTGCGCTTCACGTTCTGTGCCATGGCGTCCCAGGGCCGGGATCTCGCCTTCGACCTGAAGCGCATCGAGGGCTACCGGAACTTCTGCAACAAGCTTTGGAACGCCACCAAGTTCGTCCTCGGCCACGTCGGCGACAAGGCCGAACTCGACGGCGACGCCACGCTGTCGCAGGCGGACCGATGGATCCGTTCGCGGACGCGCAAGCTGGCGACCACGGCGCACCGCGCCCTCGCCGACTACCGCTTCGATCTGTACGCCAACGCCGTCTACGAGTTCGCCTGGCACGAGTACTGCGACTGGTATCTCGAACTCACCAAGCCCGTGCTGTTCGACGCCGTCGCGCGTCCGGCCGAGGCACGCGCGGCCAAGCGAACGCTGCTCGCCGTCCTCGACATGCTGCTGCGCACGGCGCACCCCATCGTGCCGTTCATCACCGAGACCCTGTGGCGGCGGATCGCACCACTGACCGGCGCCTCCCGGGATGCGGACACCATCATGCGCCAACCGTTCCCGGACGCCGACGACGTCCCGCACGATCCGGAGGCACAAGCCGCGATCGAGTGGCTGAAGGACGCCGTCACGGCGATCCGCAACATCCGCGGCGAGTTGAAGGTGCCCCCCGGCACCGAGGTCGCCCTGCTACTCCAGGGAGGGACCGGGGCCGACCGACGACGCTTGGACGAGACCCGCTCCCTGCTCGCGCGCCTGGCTAAAGTGGGCGACGTGCGCTGGCTCGACGACGCCGAAGAACCGCCGCCGGTTTCGGTGCAACTGGTTGGTGGACAAGCCGCCAACGACGGTGCGGGCGAGCCGTTGAAGGTCATGGTGCCGATGGCGGGCCTCATCGATGTGGACGCCGAGCGCCGACGCCTGACCAAGGAAGTCGACAAGCTCGGCAACGAACTCCGCCGCGCCGAAGGCAAGCTCGCCAACGCCAATTTCGTCGCCAAGGCCCCGCCCCCGGTCGTCGCCAAGGAGCGGCAGCGGGCGCTGACGCTGGCCAAGGAACTCGAAGCCCTCGAGGCGCAACGGACCAAGCTCGCGACGCTCGAGACCGTACAAACGAGCGAAGCCACCTGAAGAGGATCGACATGGCACAAGCATCCGGCATGAACGACGAACTGCGCGTCTTCGCGTGCCGATCCAATCCGGGTCTGACCGACGAGATCTGCGGTTGCCTGGGCATCGAGCGCAGCAGCCTGACCATCTCGCGCTATTCCAACGACAACCTGTCCGTGCAGATCGACGAAAACGTGCGTGAACGGGATACGTTCGTGGTGCAGGCGTTCACCGAGCCGGCGAGCGACCGCATCCTGGAACTGCTGATAACGCTGGATGCCCTGCGCAGCGCCTCCGCACGGCGCATCACGGCCGTGATTCCGTACTTCTCCTACGCCCGTTCCGACAAGAAGGACGCGCCACGCATCTCCATCGCCGGTCGCCTCATCGCCGACCTCTTGCAGACGGCCGGCGCCCACCGCGTGCTCACCATGGACCTGCACGCCGAACAGGTGCACGGCTTCTTCAGCATTCCCGTCGACCACCTGACGGCCATTCCCATCGTCGCGGACCACATCAGGGAGACCTGCGACATGGACAACGCGGTGATCGTCGCCTCGGACGCCGGCGGCGCCAAGCGCGCCGGCAAGTTCGCCACCCGCCTCGGCCTGCCGCTGGCGATCATCGACAAGCGCCGGGTCAGCGACACCGAAGTACGCCAAGGGCACGTGGTCGGCGACGTCCGGGACAAGGACGCCATCGTCTTCGAGGACGAGATCTCCACCGGCGGCACCATGGCCGAGACGGCGCGCACACTCACCCAGGCCGGCGTCCGTCGCGTCATCGCCGGCGCGACCCACGGCGTCCTGGTGGGCGATGCGATCACCAACATGGCCGATCCGACCATCGAGACGCTTACCGTCACCAACACCGTCGACGTGTCACCCGGTAAACGCCTCGACAAGATGACCGTACTTTCGGTTGCCCCCTTGTTGGCGGAAGCCATCCGCCGCATCCACACCGGCGAGAGTGTCGGCGAGTTGTTCGCATAGGAGCGAGCCCGGACGCGCCCTACGGCGTGTCCCGACCCGGCACATCGACCACCGAGTAGTCCGGTTCGGGCAAGTCCAAGGCCGACACGCCATCGTCCAGCCAGATCGCCAACGTGTCGAGGAAGCGATGCCACCCGGCCAACACCGCGTTCGCGAAGTCGAACCGGGAACGGGACGCGTCGAACCACAACACATCCGAGAACTCGAGCAGGCAGCCTTCGGCGGCTGGCATCAGTTCGAAACGCATGGTGCCCAATTCGAGCAGCCTCGGCGGCTCGCAAGCGGCAATCCGGCCGGAGACGTGGGCCGGACCTTCGCACGCGTCGCCGAACCAGATATCGAACCGGCCATGGGGAACCGGCTCAAACCGCATGCCCGGAACCCAGTTCGCTCGCTCGGCCGGGTCGGTGATGGCGGCCCACACGCGATCATGCGAATGGCCTAGACGCCGCCGGAAGACCACGACTTGCCGACCTCCGCGGGTATGTACTTCACCGAACTGGTCCGAAGGTGCGCGGGACGAAGACCCATCGGGGACTTCGACTTGGCGTTGTTCGGGTGATGGGAGGCCTACGGGCTGTACGGAACGGTTGTCGATGCTCAAGGGTTCAAGCCGAAATCTGGAGCATGATCGGCACGCACATCATGCCCCGTCACTCTTCTGTTCCTCTCGGCCGCTTGTCGATGGCATCAATCACCGCGACAAGCTGATCCTCCGTCAGCCACTGTAGGTGCACGGCGTCCTCCGGGTCGTCGAGCACACGCCGCATGTCGGGATTCTTGAAGTTCTCACCGGTCTCGAGAATGGGCAGACGACCAACCACGATCACGCGCTCATTAGACGTCTCGGCAAGCACCTTGAGCTTTGCCATGCATCTCTCCGTGACGTACCCAGACGCACGATAGCACCACCCCCGTTTGGGTCGCTACGCGGACGCCGATCGCAACGCCCCTACGGGACTCCAACGCGGTTCGAGTCCGTCATCCACCGCGGCTTCGGTGGCGACCGCCAGACCCGGGACCGCGACGAGCCGATCATCGGCGTAGAGCAACGGCCAACCGGACCGGTGCCAAGGCGCGACGTGCGCCTCCTGGAACAAGGCCTTCACCGTCTTGGTGACGTTGCGGCCGTCCGGACGCAAGCGCTCGCCGCCAGCGCGAAACCGTAGCGACAGTGCGAGCCCGGCCGGTAGGCCACGCGCTCCGGGCCGCCAGGCCAACGCCCCCGTGGAGAGTTCGAGATCCTGTCCCGCTGTGAGCGATTCCCCCAGCGTCGGTGAATCGCGCTCGCGAACGCAGTGCCAGGCGCCCGCGTAGCGCCATGCATCCACCCCGGGTACGAGGTGGACCCGCGGGTTGCGGTCTCGGGCGGCGGTGTTCTGGCGACGGATCTCGGCAATCGCGGTCGCGGACACCGGCAGGCCGCCGGCGAGCAGCCACGCTTCGACGTTTCGTTCGTCCACATCGACCGACGGCAGTAACGCCAAGCGTTCCGCCGGCGGACGTCGAGGGGCGGCAAGACGTTCCAGGGCACCCGGGTGGCGTGCTTCGAGACGCGGCATCACCTGGTGGCGGATGCGGTTACGGTCGATCGTGAGGTCGGCGTTGGACGGATCCTCGATCCATTGCAGGCCGTGGCGTTCGGCGTAGTCGAGGATCTCGCGCCGGCGGATGCCCAGCAACGGCCGCACCAGGCGTCCGGCACCGAGCGGTCGTTCCGCCGGCATCCCGCCGGGCTCGCGGCCGGTGAGAAGCTGCCACACCCGGGTCTCCGCCTGGTCGTCCGCGTGGTGGCCGAGGACGAGCACGTCCCCCCGCTTGAGCAGCGCACGCCACACCCCGTAGCGCGCGGCCCGCGCGGCCCCTTCGCGACTGCCCTCGGCATCCACGTGCACCGAACGACGCACGATGGGGACACCCACCGCATCGGCAACGGCCGAACAGTGGCGTACCCAGTCCCGGGCCTCGGCAACGAGCCCATGATCGATGTACACGGCCACGGCCCGGCGAACGTGCTTGAGCGCGTGCAACAGCACCGTGGAGTCGACGCCACCGCTGAAACCGATCCACAGGGTGGAATGTCGAAGAAGGATCGGAGCGACGCCGAGGACTCGAGGGCGGCGTTGACCTTATCGACCATAGTCCACGGAAACGGCGCTCGCCCCGAGGTCGTCGCGCAGTTCGGCGAGTAGCGCGTCGCTGGCGTCGACGCGCCAGGCATCACCGAGTTCGACACGCCCGCAAGCGCTCGCGGCGACGTAGTCGATCACCACCTGCGAGCCTCGGCCATTCGCATGGCGCGCGAGCGTGCGCTTCAGGCCCTCGACGATGTCCCCCGCGGCGTCGTGGGCGAGCCGGACGACGATGCCGTTGGCACGCCGGGTGCGCGCCTCGGTCAGGGTCATGATCCGCTCCGCCCGGAGCTTCAGGCCCTGGGTGTATTCGTCGCGTTGGACGGTTCCCTCGACCACCAGGACGGCGTCCTTTTCGAGCTTGGCGCGGTTCTGCTCGTAGACCTCGCCAAAGACATTGACTTCGATGCGCCCGCTCTTGTCGTCCAACTCGACAAAGCCCATCGTGCCCCGCCGGCCTCGCCTGGTGCGGCCGGAGACCACCACGCCCTCCCGGGCGCGCAGGTGGCCGATTTCGGTGGGGCAGAACAAGCGGATCTCGGCCAAGTGGTCGTCCACCGGATGGCCGGTCAGGTACAGCCCGAGGGTGTCCTTCTCGCCGTCGAGTCGTTCGTGGGCGGTGAGCGGACGGATCGCGCGCCGTGCCGCGACACGGGTCGGTTCCGGCACCCCGCCGAACATGTCGTCGATGGCCAGTTGCGCATCGCGGGCCGATTGTTCGGCACCCTGCACGGCGTCGGGCAACTCGTCCAGCAATCGCGCCCGCACCACATCCACGTCCTCGTCGTCCCCGGCGAAGGAGTCCATCGCGCCCGAGCGGACCAGGGCTTCGAGGACGCGCTTGTTCGCCCGCCGCGAGTCGACCCGGTGGCAGAAGTCGTCGATGCCCTGGAACGGACCGTCGCGCTCGCGTTCCTCGACGATCGCCTGGACCGGACCCGCGCCGAGACCGCGGACCGCGCCGAGTCCATAGCGGATGCCGTCGCCGATGGCACGGAAACGGAACTCGCTCTCGTTGACATCGGGCGGAAGCACCCGGATCTCCATGCGCCGGACCTCGTCGACGAGGGTGACCACCTTGTCGATGTTCTGCATGTCCGCCGACAGCACGGCGGACATGAAGTGGGCTGGATAATGGGCCTTGAGGTACGCCGTGCGGAAGGTCAGCAGCGCATAGCTGGCGGCATGCGCCTTCGGGAACGCGTAGCCGGCGAACTTCTCCACCTGGTCGAAGATGTCGTTGGCGATTCGGTCGTCGACGCCCTGACCGCGGGTGCCTTCGAGGAACATGGTGCGCATCTCGACCATTTCCTCGGGCTTCTTCTTGGCCATGGCGCGGCGCAGCAGGTCGGCCTGGCCCAAGGTGAACCCGGCGAGAAGCTGGGCCATGGTCATCACCTGTTCCTGGTAGAGGAACACCCCGTAAGTGCCGGAGAGCGCTCCTTCCAGGACGGCGTGCGGATAGCGGATCGGCGACCGGCCGTGCTTGCGGCCGATGTAGTCCTCCACCGCGCCGGACTGCAGGGGTCCGGGGCGGAAGAGCGCCACCAGGGCGATGATGTCTTCGATCGAATCCGGCTGCAGGCGGGCGATCAGTTCCTTCATGCCGTCCGATTCGAGCTGGAAGATCGCCGTGGTCTTCGCACCCCTCAGGAATTCGTAGGTGTCGGGATCGCCGAGGGGTAGATGCTTGATGTCGAGCGGGCCTTCGCCGGCGGCTACGCGGTCTGCGTTGATCGCGGCCACCGCCCAGTCGATGATCGTCAGCGTCTTCAAGCCGAGGAAGTCGAACTTCACGAGCCCGGCTTCCTCCACGTCGTAGAGGTCGAACTGGGACACCACGGCCCCGCCCGGGTGGTCCGTATAGAGCGGGACGAAGTCGGTCAACGCGGTCGGCGCGATGACCACCCCGCCGGCGTGCTTGCCGACGTTGCGCACCGTGCCCTCGAGCCGGTAGGCCATGTCCATGATTTCCTGCGCGTCTTCGTTTTCGGCAACGAAGTCGCGCAACTCCTCCTCGCGGTCCATGGCCTTGGCGAGCGTCATGCCGACTTCGAACGGAATCAACTTCGACAGCCGATCCGCCAGCCCGAACGGCTTGTCCTGCACCCGCGCCACGTCGCGCACCACGGCCTTCGCGGCCATCGTGCCGAAGGTGACGATCTGGCTCACCGCGTCGTGGCCGTAGAGTTCGGCGACGTGGTGCAGCACTTCCTCGCGCCGTTCCATGCAAAAATCGATGTCGAAGTCGGGCATGGACACGCGCTCGGGATTGAGCAGGCGTTCGAACAACAGGTCGTAGCGGAGCGGGTCGAGGTCGGTGATGCCGAGACAGAAGGCCACGAGAGAGGCCGCGCCGGAACCCCGGCAGCCCACCGGAACGCCGTTGTCCCGGGCCCAGTTGACGAACTCCTCGACGATGAGGAAGTACCCCGCGAAGCCCATCTCGTTGACGATGCCGAGTTCGTAGTCCAGGCGGTCCCGGTAGCGCGCCACGTCCAAATCGCCCTCGGACGGGGGCAACTGCTCGAGATGGCGTTGCAGACCGGCGCGGCTGCGCTGGTCGAGCAGCGCTTCCTCCGAGCGGTCCTTGGGCACCGGCGGATGCGGCAGATGGTGCTCGCCCAACTCGATTTCGCAGCTGCAGCGCTTGGCGATCTCCACGGTGTTCTCGAGGGCTTCGGGCAGGTCGGCAAACAACGCCAGCATCTCGGCGGGACTGCGCAGGTACTGCTCTTCGCGGTAGCGCCGTTCGCGACGCGAGTCGTCCAGCACCCGGCCTTCCTGGATGCAGACCCGGGTCTCGTGCGCTTCGAAGTCGTCCCGGTCGAGAAAGCGCACGTCGTTGGTGGCCACCAGGGGGATGCCCTGCTCGGCCGCAAGCTGCACGGCGTCGACGACGAACGCGTCATCTCCGGGACGACCGGCGCGCACCACCTCGAGATAGAGCCGGTCTCCGAACGCGTGGCGCCACTCGGCCAACCGCTGTCGGGCCGCCTCCTCGTCCCGTCGCTTCAAGGCGGCACCGACGTCGCTGCCGGCACCAATCAGGACAATCAGTCCCTCGGATGCGTCCAGGACATCCTGTCGGGTCACCCGTCCATGGGGTGCGGCCCGTTCCGGCGTCGGCAGCCCGCCCCGTTCCGACGAGAAAGGCGTATAGGCCGCCGACACGAGACGCAGCAGGTTGCCGTAGCCGGTCTTGGAAGCCACCAGAACCCGGCACATTCCAGCGCCTGCCACGGCATCCTCGTAGTCGATGTCGGCACCGACCAGGGCCTTGACGCCGGCTGCCCGACACACCTTGTAGAACTTCAACAGCCCGAACAGGTTCGCCCGGTCGGTGAGCGCCACGGCCGGCATGCCGAATTCCGACACCCGCGCCGCCAGATCCTTGACCTTGACCAAGCCATCGCTGACGGAGTACTCGCTGTGCACGGCGAGATGAACGAACGCGCAGGTCGCCACCTCGTCGCCGGTCTGGTAGTGCGCGGTGGCCTCGGACGTCCGGTCGTCTTCGAGTACCGACTCGGACCGCTCTTCGAGTTCGACTTCGCTCACGACGGCGTCACTGCCGCAAACAGCAGCGTCTGCCGCGCATGGGCCTGTTCCACCGGTGCGAACGAGCGGCGATGCAGAGGTGTCGGGCCAAGATCGCGCAGCGCCGCGAGGTGGGACGCGGTGGCGTAGCCCTTGTGACGCTCGAATCCATAGCCCGGATAGTGCGCCGAGGCCGCGACCATCTCCTCGTCTCGGGCGACCTTGGCGATGATGGACGCGGCGCTGATCGCCGGCACCGTGGCATCCCCCCCGACGACGGTGACCGCCGCGCAATCGGGCAGCAACGGCGCCATGTTGCCGTCGATGTACGCAACCCGCACGTCCGCGGCGAGTGCCCCCACGGCGCGGCGCATGGCCACGAGAGTCGCACGCAGGATGTTGATGCGATCGATTTCGGCGACCTCGGCCCGACCCAACGCCCAAGAGATGGCGCGTTCACGGATCAGTGCCGCCAGTTCCCCACGCTCGTCGGGGTCGAGTTCCTTGGAATCCTTGAGGCCCTTGATCCGCCGTGCGGGGTCGAGAATCACCGCGCCGGGACCCCGCCCGACCTCATCGACGCCGGCGATGTCGACGCCGTTCGCCAACACGCCCGGTTCGCCGAACAGATCCCGCATCGCCCCTCCGTGGAAACTGCAAGGATTGTAAAGCCAGCGGCGGCCGATGTCGCCGTTTGCTTGTGAAATCCGGCCGCATCGAGCACCCACAGGTGGGCTTGGGCGACGACCGCGTGTCCTCGCCCAAGCAGACCATCAACGACTCACCCGCTCCAGCAGCCGACGCAGACGAGGCAGCGCCGCGCGGTCCTTTTCCCGATCCGCAGCCGCCTTCGAGCGGATGATGTCGGCGAGCGAGGCAGCCCGAATCACGGTTCCGGAGAGCTCGATGACCACCGAGTCCGACCTCAGGTCATCGAATCCACCCGTACCGTCCGGCTTGAACATCACATCCACATCGCCTGCGGACGTCGTGAGGTTGAGAATCCCCTCGGGCCCCAACTGGCGTAGGAAACCGCCGGAGCAATCGAACGGCCGTCCTTCGGCAACGCTCTCCGCGCGGATGCGGGCATCCAGTGATCGGAGTGCCGCGGCAAGACGGTCGAGATTTGCGTCGTCGAATGCAGGCGCAATGTCGACATCCAGCGTGACGCCCACATCGCCGTGCAGGATTGCCGCCATTCCTCCAATCAGAACGAAGCGGACATCGGCGGCCACAAGGGCATCGAGCATTCGTTGCGGGTCGAACGCGCGGTCAACCATCCGACAAGGCCGCGCGACCTTCCAGGACGAAACGCGCGGCTCGGGTCGCGTCCGCCAGGCGCTCGGCCGGCGTTCGCTGCAGCGTTCGCTCGAAGAGTGATGTCGTCTGGGCGTCCGGCTCGCCTAGACCAATGCGAACCTCGTAGCCGGCAGCGTCGACAAGGCGTTCCAACATGGCCGTGGAAGGCGTCCGCGCTCCCGATTCGATCCGGGAGATCGTGGACTGCGGCACGTGGGCGCGCTCGGCCAGCATGGCTTGGGTGAGACCAGCACGCCTACGGGCTTCGCGAACAATGTTGCTCAGGATCATCAGCTCTTTATAGCCAATTGGCTATAAAGATCAAGCGTCCGCATCCTCATCGGTGCTCCGCAAGTGCCAACACGACATCGGCCGCCTTGCCTGCGGCCCCCTGGCGGAGTTGCTCGTGCCAATGTTCACACGCACGTCGGTATTCCCCGTCCGACCCGGCATGCTGGTACTGGCTGACCAACGCCTTCGCCAGGCGTTCGGGCTCGGCATCCTCCTGGAGAAGTTCCGGCACCAACTGACGTCCCGCAAGGATGTTCGGCAGGGCGACGAAGTCGGACTTCTGCAGACGCCGCACCAGCCACGCGGTCAACGAACCCAGCTTGTAGGCCACCACCATGGGACGTCGCAGAAGCATCGTCTCGAGCGTGGCCGTACCCGATTTGGTGAGCACCATGTCGGCGGCAGCGATGACTTCCCGGGACGCGCACGGCGAGACCGGTGGTGTTGCCATCGACGCGGAGCAGGTCTTCCACGTCGTCGACGACCTGCCGCGTCGGCGTGGGCACCAGGAACAGGGGGTTCGCGAACACGCTGTTGAGGTGGCGGGCCGCGTCGAGGAACATTTGCCCCATGAAGGCGATCTCCGAGCGGCGGCTACCCGGTAGGAGCGCGATCACGCAACGATCGGCTTCGATGCCGAGGGCCTCGCGATTGCGCCGCCTGGCGAGGTCGGCGCCGTCGTCCAGACCGATGTCGTCGGCCAGCGGATGGCCGACGAACACCGCCCGACCGCCACGCTGTTCGTAGAACGCGGGTTCGAAGGGAAACAGCGTGAGCACCACGTCGGCCGCGCGCACGATGCGCTTGACCCGGCCCTGGCGCCAGAAGTAGACGGACGGGCTGACGTAGTGGGCGGTGGGTATCCCCCGCTGGCGGACCCGTCGCTCCATCATCAGGTTGAAGACGTTGAAGTCGACGCCCACGACGGCGTCCACGCCCTCACCGACGAAGTGCGCCACGAGCCGGCGCAACAACCGGTAGAGGCTCGGCAGACGCAGCAGCGGATCCTTGATGCCGTTGACCGACAGCCCCTCGGCGAGCATGGTGTCGCCGCCGACGCCGCTGAACTGCACATCGGGTTGGCGTTCGCGGATCGCCGCCATCAACCGTCCGCCCAGGATGTCACCGGACGCTTCGCCGGCGACGATGCCGATCTTTAGACCGGAAGCCATGATTCCTCGGGACGTGGACGATGCACTGAGGCGGCAACCGTAACACGGTGCGGGCAGTGTGGAACCCCGAGACGCCGAGTTGTCCTGAAACGACTGTTGACAACCCGACAGGTTTCTCTACACTTGTCTATATAGACATTTGTAGAGATAGGTGAATGAAGCTCTCGGAGTTCGAACTCGACGTGATGCAGCAGATATGGCGCAACGAGGAATGCTCGGCGCCCGAGGTGCATCAGGAGCTTGGCGAGGCCCGCGACGTGACCTACTCGACGGTGAAGACCATCATCGACCGGCTGGAGCGCAAAGGGCGGGCCGTACGATCTTCTACAAGGCGGCCATCTCGCCCGGCGAAGTGCAGGAGTCGATGCTCGAAAGGTTCGTGACGCACGTGTTCGCCGGCGACCGGCGACCGATGTGGAACTTCCTGCTGCGCGACGAGAAACTGAGTCCCGAGGAGAATCGCTACCTCGAAGACCTGTTGGCCCGCCGGCAACGTCGCCAAGAGGAGTACGACGATGATTGACTACCTGGTCCAATGTGCGGGACTTTCGCTCGTCGCGCTCCTCGCAGTCGGCTGTCTACGGTCCGCGCCCGCCCACTGGTGCCTTCGGGCGATGCTGGTCGCCCTGTTCGTGACCACGTTACCGTGGACCCTGCTGCCCACCATCCCCGTCACGGTCGCCAGCGGGCCCTCGCCGGTCCTCGACATACTGGCCCTGGACGTACCCTTGGTGACGCCCGACGTCGGCGCGCTACCCGTATCCGCCATGCCGCCGGAAATCCTTGTTCTCTCGGTGGCATCCGGCCTGGGGCTCTCGGCATTCGCGTTGCTGGCGCTGCGTCAGCGATCGACCCTGCGACGTTGGCGGGCCATGGCCCGGGACGGCGACCACCTGCTCGGGGAGTTGCCCGAACCCCTCCGGAACTGCCGGATCCGCATCCTGCCCCGGGGCTCCCAGGCCGTGGCCACCGGCCTCCTACGCCCGACCGTGTGGATCGGCGAGCGCCGTCTCGACGACGAGCGCCGGGCAAGCATCCTGCTGCACGAGTCGATGCACCTGCACCGCGGCCATCCGCAGATCGCCGTGG
>JAGWBN010000193.1 GCA_021295875.1 Pseudomonadales bacterium | reverse complement strand
CCCATGCCACGCCGACCCGCCCTGGTGGAGTTCCGCCGCCTCGGCGTCCTCGCGGCGCCCATTGTCATTGCCCAGCTGTCGCACATGGGCATGGGCGTGGCGGACGCGGTCATGGCCGGCCGGCTGAGCGCGACCGACCTCGCCGGGGTGACCCTCGGCGGCAACTTCTATTGGCCCACGATGCTGCTGCTCTCCGGGATGGTCATGGCGGTGACGCCCTCGGTGTCCCAACTCAACGGCGCGGGACGGGCGGCGGACGCGGGCGGGGTGGTCCGCCAGGCACTGTGGATCGCGGTGTGCGGCGGCGTGCTGCTGATGCTCCTGCTGCGCAACGCCGAGCCGGCATACCGGCTGTTCGGCGTCGACGAGAGGGCCATTCCGGTGGCCGTCGGCTATCTCAAGGCGGCGAGCCCGGCGCTCGTGCCGTTGCTCGCCTACGGGGCGTTGCGCTACCTCGCCGAGGGCATGTCCTGGACGATACCCGCCATGGTCATCGGCCTGACCGCCCTGCCGCTGAAGATCCTCTTCAACGGGGTGTTCATGTACGGCTGGCCGGCCCTCGGCATCCCCGCCCTCGGAGGCGTCGGCTGCGGCTGGGCGACGACCGTGGTCATGACCTATTCGCTGATCGCGATGTCCGTGGTGGTGGCGAACTCGCGCCTACGGGCGTCCAACGTGTTCAAGGCGTTCTCCTGGCCGAATTGGCGCGAGATCCGTCGGCTGCTTGTCGTCGGCGTGCCCATCGGCCTCGCGCTCCTGGTGGAGGTCGGACTGTTCGCGACCGTCGGGCTGCTGGTCGGTCGCCTGGGCGTTGAGACCGTGGCGTCCCACCAGATCGCCTTCAACGTCGCCGGCATCGCGTTCATGATCCCCCTGGCCCTCGGCATGGCGTCGACCATACGGGTCGGCTTCAACGTCGGGGCCGGAGACCTGGCCGGGGCCCGTTTGTCAGCGTGGGTGGCAGTCGCGACCACGCTGTCCTGGGGATTCGCGATGGCCGCCGTGATGCTCGCGTTCCGACAACCCATCGTCGCCCTCTACACGGACGATCCCGAGGTGATCCGGCTGGCCGCCGCGCTACTGGCGCTCGGCGCACTGTTCCAGGTCTTCGACTCCACCCAGGCAACGATCATGGGCGCGCTGCGCGGCTACAAGGTGACGGGCGCGCCCATGGTGATCGCCGTGGTCGCGTATTGGTTCGTCGGGCTGCCCGTTGGCGCCGGGCTGTGTTTCGGCTTCGGCTGGGTGCCGCCCCTAGAGGTCGCATTGACATCGATGTTCGGCGCATTCGAGCCGTTGGGAGTGCGCGGCCTGTGGTGGGGCTTGGTGGTCGGGCTAGCGGTGGCGGCCTTCGCCCTGGTGGGATGGATGGCGCGGGTGTCGCGGGTACGGCACTAAACCGGCGGGTGATATCGCCGCGACGTCAGTCTTGAGACGGGAGTCGCGTGTGTCGCGATTGCAGGAGTCGTCGCGATTGCAGGAGTCCCTCGAGCTCGGCCTGATCGGCTTCGAAGTGCCGCTTCAGTCGGGCGCGCAGCGTCGGGTCCGGAACGTCGTAGGGCGGTGCCCGGTTGGCGTGGGGCAGATGGAGGCGTTCCACGTCCACAGGCGGCAGCCCGAGGAAGGCCAGGGTCTTGCCGATGATGTCCCCGGGATCTTCGAACATGGCCTCCATGCGGATCACGTGCAGTTGCTCTCTTGGGAAGTGCTCCAGCCAGCGGGCGAGGTGGTGGCCGTAGCGACCGCGGTCGCGGTACGAGTAGTGGTGATGGTTGTGGCTGTAGTAGTGCGGTGGCTCGAGCAGTCGATGGCTGTCGGCGGCAAGCCGCTCCGGTTCGGCATCGACCGCCTCCACGAACGTCAATGGCTCGAACCCGAGGCGGACTTCCCGGTGGTAGTGGGACAACGCCCGGTCCACGGGATCGCGCAGGATCGCGATCAGCTTCATGCGCGGGTTCATCCGCTTCACGCGCTCGGGGGCCAACGGGTGCACCATGTAGTAGGGCGATGCCTCGCCGGTCAATCCCGAGAAGGAGCGGAGCGGGAAGTGCGCCAAGTACCAGCTCCGGCCCTTGGCGTACTGGAAGTCGAAGTAGTGGACTTCCTTGCGCAGCGCAGGCCGCACGCCGGGGTGGCTGGTCAGCAGGCGGTAGAGCGACGTCGTGGCGGCCCGCTGGGCGCCGATGATCAGGAACCCGGGCGGGCGCCGGGCGAACGCGGTGGCGACGCGCCAAGCCGGTGGATCGACCCATGCGCCCGCGGGTCGGGTGAAGCGTTGCCGCACGTCATCGAGGCCGTGGCGAAGGGTGTGTCGAGCACGCCGCCAAGTCCAACAGTGGGTGTCCATCGACTAGAGCGCCATCCAAGTGTTGCTAGATTCCTTGAGCGGCGCTGATGTTTACACGCAGGTTGCATTTCGAACAACGCTTGGAATCGCTCCTGGACGGCTCCCGAAGGGAGACGCGCTAGTATTGCAGGAAGCGCATAGCCGGTGGGCGGTCGATGAGAAGGATTTCGGAGAACTGGACGATGCCGGAGCACATGGACCTCGTGGAGGACGTGATCGGCTGCATCCGTCCGGATGACGAGGAACTGCTCGGCTGGTATCGGAATTACGCCGAGCGGCAGAAGAAGAGATTGGCCTTCGACGTGGACTACGTCAGGCGGTTCGCCGATCCGACGGCGAAGTTGCTTGAGTTCGGCTCAACGCCTCCGATCCTAACGGTCGCACTGACCCGGTTGGGCATGTCGGTCACCGGGTTGGATCTCAAGCCCGAGCGCTTTCGATCGGCCATGAATGCGCAGGAGCTGCGCATCGAGAGGGTTGACTTCGAGACCGAGCGGCTACCGCTGGAAGACGGCCGGTACGACGTGGTGATCTTCAACGAGGTATTCGAGCACCTGCGGATCAATCCCATCTTCACCCTGCGGGAGGCCCGCCGGGTTCTCAGACCTGGCGGGACGTTGATGCTGTCGACGCCCAATCTGACGTCGTGGAAAGGATGGTACTTCTTCGCGGTCAAGGGGCGTCTGGCACCCGACATCTACGGACAGTACGACAAGCTAGGCAAGATCGGTCACATGGGTCACGTCCGCGTCTACTCGGTTGGGGAGGTCGCGACGTTCCTCGAGCGGATCGGTTTTCGCGTTACCGTCGTCATTCACCGCGGGGAGTTCCAATCGGCCATCCGATGGCGAAAGCGGCTTGGCGACACGGCCTTGCGCGCTCTGCCTCGACTCAGGACTTCGTTCTCCTTGATTGCCGATCGCGTCCCCTAAACCTAAAGGTACGAGTCGTCGCGGCTCCTGACATCGCGGCGATGTCGCACCGGGGAACGGGCTCGCGTTTACGCGATCTTGTAGGACGGCGATCGCGTGTGTCCGGATTTTCTTCCGTGTCCGGATTTTCTCCGGATTTTCTTCGGGACAAAAAAAGGGGGCTTTCGCCCCCCTGGATTCTGATCCAAAAGCCGCCCCCCGT
>JAGWBN010000015.1:30732-40977 GCA_021295875.1 Pseudomonadales bacterium | reverse complement strand
CTCTCTCCACCGCCATGGTACGCACTGCCGGTCCCGGCAGCTACGTCGACGGAAACGGCCTCATGCTCCGCGTCACGGCGCGTGGGACACGCCAGTGGGTGCAGCGCCTCACCATTCACGACCGCCGCGTCGATCTCGGACTCGGCAGCGCGGAGCTGGTCTCGCTCGCGGATGCGCGCCGGGTGGCGGCGGACAACCGGGCGATCGCGAGGACTGGCGGCGATCCCCGCCGCGTCCGGGTGCCGACCTTCGCCACGGCGGAGACAAGCTGCTTCGCCGAGAAGCTCGAGACGTGGCGGACGGAGAGTCCGGCGCGCAACTGGCGTATGGCGGTGGACAAGTACGTGCTGCCGAAGCTCGGCGGCGTGCCGGTGGACAGGATCGGCACGGCGGCGGTGTACGAGGNTGGCGCTCGCCGGAAAGTACGCCACGGTGAAGACCGCGGGCGCGGCGATCACGGCGGTGCTGGATTGGGCGCGGATCAACGAGTACCGGTCGGGGGGCTCGCCGGTGGAGACGGTGTGCCGCAGCCTGCCGAAACGGGCGGCGGGGCCGAAGCATCACGACGCGCTGCACTTCTCGGATGTGGGCGCGGCGCTGGAAAAGATCGACGGCACCAACTGCGCGCCCTCGACGAAGCGGGCGATCCGCTTCACGGCGCTGACGGCGGCTCGGCAGATCGAGGTGCGCCGGGCGACCTGGGAGCAGCTCGACCTTGAAGCCGCAGTGTGGGAGAAGCCAGGGGAGTCGATGAAGACGGGCAAGGCGCACCGGGTGCCGCTGTCCATACAGGCGCTGGGTGTGCTCCGCAAGGCGCGTGCAGACCGCCGCGGCGGCGATCTGGTGTTCCCGGGCTCGCGTCCCGGTGCGATGCTGGGCGACAAGGTGATGACGCAGGCGCTGCGCAGCACCGGGATCGCGGCCTCGGGCCACGGGTTCCGGTCGAGCTTCAAGGACTGGGCGCACCACGAGGGCGTGGACGAGTTGCTCTCGGAGTTCGCGCTGGCGCACGTCGAGGGCTCGAAGACCGTGGCCGCCTACGCGCGCGACGATCTCCTCGAGAAGCGGCGGCCCGTCATGCAGGCATGGTGCGACCACCTCGGCGGCGCGCCGCGAAACTGACGGCCGCCGCCTGGACGGTGGCGCCGGGCAGGCGCGCCGGGGAGGCCGACGCCCTGCCGTGGCGCGGCGCGCTCGGCCGATCTCGAAGCACAGGCGCGTGCGGATGTCGTCGAGGTCCGGCGTGCCGTCAGGTTCGGTGCGGGCGTAGACGGCGTACTCGCCGAAGTTACGCTCGACGCGGCGCATGACGGCGTCGGCGTGGGCTTCGAGTTCGTCGCGGTACGGCCCGAACTCGCAGCCGCCGACTGTCTCGATGTACCAGGCGCGGATCAGCCACGGCCACGCCTTCGGCGGCGTGAGCGCGCAGACGGAACAGCGCGATTCACCGGGCATGGCGCGACGCCTTTCAGCGCCGACTTCATCGCCCCCGGCGAGGAGATCACCGTCGACTACGACTCCGGCGCGCTCGAAGACGTCGCCATGCCGGACGGCTCGACCCTGCGCCTCGTCGCGCTGGATTTCGACGAAACAACGTTCAAGCCCGTTTTCGCCGATCCGCTGGAACTCGGCGTTCCGGGTCTGGCCGAGGCGCGGGCCCTGCTCGCGGTGGCGTCCCCGTTGCTGGACGGCGACGGGTTCCCGAGCACGTCGGACTTCGAGAAGCCCTCGAACCCGGTGTTCCAGCCGGACGAATACCGTTCCACGAACTGCTGCATACCGTGCTCGATGTACATATGCATGGACTGCATCATTGGCGGGAACGTGGGCAGCTGGAGCCTCTGCTATTGTCAGACCTCGGGGTTGATGACCTACTACGATCCGTTCCCGTATTGGAACAATCCCACGACCGATACGATCGACAAGATCATCGCCGAATACGAGGATCTGAACCGACACCCGATCCCGTCGAGAGGCGAATTCGTCACGGAGCACAGCTCCGAGCACTTCGCCAAGTACGAGTTGAACGACGGCGACTACGACTACTTCATACCCGGTAGCATGACCGAAATGGCGGAGGCGATAAGGACCAAGTACAACGAGAAGATAGACAGCGATTCGGGAACCGACTACGGGATCCGCATCACGAGCGGCTACCGGAATCCGAAGAACAACGACGGGTTGCGGGACTCAAGTACTACTAGCAAACACCAGTGGGGAAGAGCTTTGGACCTCGCCCCGGTCCGTAGCGACGTGCCGCCCGGTAAGACGTACGATGAAGCAATCGATGAAATCGAGGCAGCGGCCAGGGCCGCATACCCTGATGGCACACACTACATCTACAGTACCACCGGCGCCAACAGACATGTGCATATCGGAGAGATTTAGTATGAGGTCTGGAACCGGGTTGGTCCCCTCCGTGTTCGTCAGTTCTGCCGTCACTATGCTCTGGATCGCGTGGGCGGTGACGTTGGTCGCGGACACTCGTCACCTGGAGCGGGCCGGTCGGTCGTCCATGATTTCGGGGGGTGGGGGCTATTACGCATCCGTCGGCCTCGCGTTCGCCCAGATGGACGACGATACGCACGAGGAGTTCGTCACCGTGGAGACGACCGCGGGGTTCCCGCGCGAGACTGTGGCAACGATCTCGACCTGGGCGAACGGGACAAGGAAGATCGAGTGGCAGGGCGAACCCTCTATCCTGGTCAGTTCGATGCTCGTGGGGAACATCGACGACGATGACCTGGATGAGCTCGTCCTATTCGGCGAGTGGAACTACACAGGCAAGAATACCCTCAACGTCATCCAATGGAACGGCTCGTCGTACCGCACGACCGGTTCCGATCGCCTGTCCGCAAGACTGGGCGCGCTGGGGGACGTCGACGCTGACGGTCGGGAGGAGTTCGTGTTCGTCCACGTGCCGAACCCGGCGGCGGAGGCCGAGGGAACGGAACCCGCGATGCTGCAGGTCGCCGAGTACCGCGACGGCCGTTTCGAACGGACTCACGACTACGACGTCGGTCACGGCGTGATGGCGATCGCCGTGGGGGACCTCGACGGCGATGGTCGCGCGGAGATCGCGACGAGCGAAGAGGCGAATCGAGGAGTTCGCGGTCAGATCGCGATCTACACGGTCGATCCAGATCTCGGCATACGACGGCTGTTCGCGCGCGATGGGTTCCTGAAGGAACGTGTCACGTATCTCGCAATCTTTGCCAGTGGCGGTGCCGACTACCTCCTGGTGGAACAAGGCAGGCAACGCTGGAAGTCCGCCTTCCGGCTCGTCGATTCGCAGGACAGTGGCTTCGAGCTGATCCGCGTCGAGGCGGATCGTGTTCGCGTGTTCGCCGATGGCCTAAGATCCACGATGGCGTACAGTTCCGAGCGGGGCGCGTACGTGAGGTTTCTTGATCAGGAAACCATCGAGTTCATTCCAGAGTAAGCTGCCCGCAAGTCTCAGCGTCCGTTGAATGCCGTAGCTGGGTTCCGGCATTGTGACGGAATGACGGAATAATGACCAGTGCGAGCGCATGCGGCGCCTGCGGCAGAGTCGAACAGGTGGTCTACGGGGACGGCCGCACCGTGACGGTGGCGTACGACAGAACGGGCCGTCCGACCGAATTCGACGTCGGAAGCGACACGGCGGAAGTCTCATACGACGATCTCGGTGGCCTCCAAGAGCTCGTCTCGACCACGACCGGCGATACGTGGGCGGCCAGCCACTCCGAACCTCCCGCCCGAGGGTCGGACCATCGTGCGGAAGTGTTGAAAGGACTCGCTTCCATTCGCAGCCAGGCGGGGCACATCGTACTGGATTTCGACGAAACGACGTTCAAGCCCGTTTTCGCCGATCCGCTGGAACTCGGCGTTCCGGGTCTGGCCGAGCGTCCCCGTTGCTGAGCGGCGACGGGTTCGCGGGCACGTCGGACTTCGAGAAGCCCTCGAAGCCGGTGTTCCGGCCCGACGAGTAACGTTCCACGAACTGCTGCATACCGTGCTCGATGTAGATATGCATGGACTTGCATCATTGGCGGGAACGTGGACAGTCTGGAGCCTCTGCTGTTGTCAGAGCCCGGGACTGTTGATCTATTACGATCCGTTTCCCTAGTCTTAGGCAGCGGCTCACGATTGGGCGCGTGCGAATTGGGCCGCGCAACAGGCAAGAGTCGTGAGTCGGTGTCCTGTTCCCAATCGTCGCACGTTCAGGCGCCGACCACAGGTACAGGTTGAGGTGTCGATTCGAAGCCGTGGGCTCCGTGCTACGCTATGGGCCGAGTAAGCGCTTGAAGGACAACCCATGGAGGGGGTGGGCTTCGGATAGTTCGCTCTATGGGGTCGTGCCCCGTCACTACCAACGGTTTGTCGCAGCACGTCTCGCTACTGGATGCGGGCGTTTGATCGCCACGCGATTTCCGGTAGTGACGGGGCGCTAAATCGGCATTGCGGCCAGCGGCGGCAAGGCTGCTAAGCATTCTTTTCTGGTGCCGCTTTGGTGCCGGGTGTATATTCCGCGCCGCCTAGGGACCGCCGTATGGTGGTCGGTCGGGAGCCATTCCGACCAGACCGGGGAGGCCCGGACAGCCGGCGGGAATCCGGCAGGGGCGCGGCAGCCGTAGCTTGCGGCTGGCGACGTCCAGGTGCCACGCGACCCGCGATGCCAAGTATCGCGGATCGCATGAGGAGATGCACCCGTGGGCAGGGATGCGCCATGTCGCCCGAATCGGGACGGATGCGCCAGGCCGGCATGGGACGGCTGTAAGTGACATCCGGACGCGGCAGCGCGGCGGCCTCGTGAAACCTACCGGAAGGTTCACGGGGCACGACGGGACAAAGCAGAGTCCTTGATCGAAGCCGAACTGTCGCGGCGAGCGAGGTAGTGGCGGTAGCCAGGGAGGCATCCCCGGCTATTCGGTAAGAGACACCGTGGCCGCGACACCATCGACGCCGAACAAGAGGCCGCCGGCCATGTCGCAAGACACGCCGCGGTCGCCGCAAGCGACGGCACGGCAACTGCATCTTTCGGGGCTGCACGCAGCAATGCGGGTTCGCATCGTCCTCGTCGAAGGACGGCGGATCGCCCAGCAAAACTAAACCGTACGCCGGCCCGGGCCGCTGACGCGGCGCCGGGCGCGGTAGATCCCTCCGAGCACCCACGGAAAAACTTCCCGAGGCGCATCTGGCACCGCTGCGGCGCACGGCGCATCAAGCGGTCTCCCGCTTACCGAATTGATCAACACGCGGCCTTTGACGGGTCCGCGGGCACCGGCTATAGCGTGTCGACCAAGGGAGGACGTTGCCCGGCCGTTTGCCGGGGATGGCGAGGTCGGCAAGCTGGAAGGAGGTTGCGGTGCGCGACCTGAACTACGACCTGAAGCGCCTGCAGGCGGCGCACGACGACGGCTCCCACGGCACGCGCACGGCGCGCTCCTACGCGCTGGCGCAGATCGCGGACACCCTGCACGATCTCGGCTTCAAGGGCCTGCGGGCGGCCGGGCTGAAGCGCAAGCACGTCGTGGCGCTGGTCAGGGAGTGGAAGCGCCAGGGGCGGTCCATCGGGACAATGAAGAACCGGATGGCGCACGTGCGGTGGTGGGCGAATCGGATCGGCCGTCCGGGCGTGGTGCCGGTAAACGGCGCGCTGGGCATCGCCAACCGCGAGTATGTGACCAACGAGGACAAGAGCCAGGTTCTCGACCCGGACAGGCTGGCACTCGTCAGGGACGCGCACGTCGCCATGGCGCTGCGCCTCGAGGCGGAGTTCGGCCTGCGCCGCGAGGAGGCGATCAAGTTCACGCCTTCGAGGGACGACCGGGGCGACCGCATCCGGCTGAAGGGCTCGACCACCAAGGGCGGCCGCCCGCGCGGGACAGCCAGCGCAAGCTGCTCGACGAGGCGCGCCGCCTGGCGGGGAGCGGCGCGCTGATCCCGCCGGAGCGCAACTACAGACAGCAGCTCAAGGTGTACGAGACCCAGACGCGCGAGGCGGGCCTGTACCGCATGCACGGGCTGAGGCACCACTATGCTCAATCCCGCTACGAGGAGATCACGGGCTGGAAGGCGCCGGCGGCCGGGGGGCCGCCACAGCGGTCGCTGACGGGGGCGAAACGACGGATCGACACCGAGGCGCGGCAGACGATCGCGGCCGAACTCGGACACCGGAGACGCGAGGTATCGTCGATCTACTGTGGTGCGTGAAGCGGGCCGGAGGGGCTCGCTCGCGGGCGAAGGAAGGGACCGGGACGCGCAACCGCGACATTGCGCGCCCCGGCGAAGAGGCGGGATCAGTAGCGATGGAAGCGCCTACCATCGTCATGGATCGACCGCTCCCATTCGCGCTCGTGCTTCGGCACAGGGTCTGGTAGCGGCGCCCAGTACGCTGCGGAAGATTCCCGCGGCGGGCGGGAGTTCCAGATCGAAACGCCCATGTCGAGATTGGAAGCCTTGTGGACGCGTTCCGGCTGCGCGGCGAACTCGTCGATGGCCGCCGCGTCGATGGCATCCTGCCGCTTCTGCGCGCGCTCGATGTCGCGGTCCTCGCTGCACCGCGCACAAAGGAAGTCGCCCTTCAGCCGTTGGCGATACGCGCATCTGCGGCAACCGCCTTCTGCGACCTTTGCGGCCCGGCGGCGCTTGCAAGATCGCGCGCGCCTGTCGAGGCAATTCTGGCACGCGTGCGCCGGCGTGCCGTCGCTCTTGATCGCGACCTTGTTCCGACAGCGCTTGTGGGCGCACTCGGCCAATCCGTTCTGGAGGTTGGCGGGTGGGACGAAACCCGGCGGGAGCTTGCCGCTCCACTGGGCGATGAGAGTTGATAGGTCCAGGGTTGCGACGCGGTGTGCGTCGGTCCCGAACGGGCGGCACGCGCGCGCAGGCCGGTCACCTCGCGCCAGCGAGGTCGGAGCGCAGCGGAGAACCCGTCGGGGTTGACCGGCGGAGCACGCGTGACACGCTGCGGCGTCCGACGGACGAACGGGTCTCTGGCTTCGGAGGCTGGATGCGGAAGTGCGACGGCTGGGTGGGCGTTCGCCGGGGACGGCGTGGGCCGGCGCTCCCCGGAGCGGCGCGGTGTCCGGACTCCCCGAAGTTGACCGGGCCGGGTTCCTCGGCGATAGTCGCTGTGCGCATCGGCCGTAGAACCCGCTATGCCGGGTTCGCCGCTGAACACAACAGGTAGCTCCTCGGCTCCGGGACGAACAGGCGGCACGTCAACCACGTTCCGCGTGCTGATGCGCAAACGGCCCGGCACCCGGGGGGTTGCTGCCGGGCGTGGTCAGTCAGCGGGAGGAGGCTGGATCGTCTTCCGGGAGCATGGGGGTGAGCATGAGGATCCTCGACGACGGGCCCGCCGATGCGGGCGCCCACGAGTTCGCCGTGGAATTGGAGATCGAGGGCGACGCGCGGATGCGCGACGTTTGGGAGAAGGCGTCGGACAAGGGCGAGCACGGCGTGCCGTTCGCGCGGGTGCGGTGCGAGGGCGGCAAGATCGACGCGGCGGCGCTGCGGGCGTCCCTGGAGCGGTTCAACGAAGCGCCCGACGACGGCTGGCGCTGGACCGTGGACGCGCTGGCTGCGCACCTGCTGCACGAGCTGTGCGGGGTCGCGCTGCTCGGCTGCCGCTACCCGCCGTCCAGCGATGCTGCGGATGTGGTCTCACCGCCCGGAGGGCGGAAGCGCTAGGGATCGTCACCCGCCAGGGCCAAGACCCCGTAGGGGGCTTGGTCGCCGCAGGCGATAGAGCCCGGGCCGCTCCGCTGCAGCGCCCACACGGCGTGCAAACGCCGCTGCAGCGCCTTTGCCGGAACCTTCCCACCAACCCGGACCACACCACCGATCCGCGCTTGTGGCCGCGCACGCTGCGCCAGGAGGAACGCTCGCCGCTCGGCAGGGAGCGGGCGGGTTGCGAGGACGGTGCGGAACACGGCGACATTGCCGCGCGATGCGGCGGGCCGGGGCTGTCCGCCCGCTCCCCGGCTCAGCGTGGCACCGCCGTCGTCGCCTCAAGGGTTCGCGTCCGGCGTAGCCGGACGCCCTGGCGGCCCTTGACCCGACCCCGCCGGCGGGCGACGATCAGCGGCCGGTCGCTCGGAAAAGAACGCGTTGGGCGTCAGGCCGCGCCGGGAAGCCGCGGAAGGCGTCCTGGCATCGCGGATCGGGAAGGTGATCCGTAGTGGGATCGACTAGGTGCTAAACCCGTATATCACTGATATTTATGCAGGTTTTTCACCGTATGTGGCTACGCCGTACAGACTCGTAGGGGACGGGCTTGTCCCGTCCCGCGCAAGGTCAACGGGTCAAGAGCCGGCCGGATGGCGGACTAGGTGGCTATCTCGCTGTTGTCACGCAACCACGCGGCAAACGCCGTCGCCGTGGCGCGGGCGATCGACGTGGACCGCAGAGAATGCCGGCGCCACGCGGTGCGGTGCGACTGGCAGGCCATCGCGGATCGGATGCGCGAGAGCCTGATGCCGGTGAGCGGGACGGGGGGACGCGCGAAACGCGCGCACTGCACCGGCGAGGCGGCTTGACAAGTCCTGGTGCGGTCGGGTTGGGGCCGGGACGCCCGCCTTTTGCCCCCTGGGAGCGCGTGCTAGCGGCCTAGCGGCTCCGTGCCTAGCTCGAGGATGCGGAGGTATTCCCGGTAGGCGTACGTTCGTCCCCAACGCCGACCGGTGACCTCGTGGAGCACGCCCAGCTTCTCCAAGTGCTCGACGGACCGGGCGACGGTTGGACGGGACAGCCCCAACTGCTTGGCCGCTGCCGGAATCGACACGAAGGGTCTCTCTTGGACGGTCTGGTGGACACGCAACGCGGAGCTGGCCGGGCGACCCAGTGCTTCGATCCGGCGCCGGTCGCGATCGAACAGATCCAAGAGACTTTTGGCCGTGTCGGAAGCCTGATCCGCGCTCGCCTCGATGCCTTCGAGGAAGAACCTGAGCCAAGCCTCCCAGTCGCCCCGGGCTCGCACCGACTGAAGCAGCTCGTAGTACTCGTCGCGGTGCGTCTTGAAGTAGAGGCTCAGGTACAACAAGGGGTCGTCCAGCACGTCGTTCGAACAGAGGAGCAAGGTGATCAGCAATCTGCCCAGGCGACCGTTGCCGTCGAGGAACGGGTGGATCGTTTCGAATTGCACGTGCAGCAGGCCGATCTTCAACAGCAGCGGCAAGGGATGGGCGGTGTCGTGGATGAACTTCTCGAAGTCCGACATCAACGCGGCGACCAGCTCCGGTGGCGGCGGCACGAAGCGGGCGTTTCCCGCACGGGTGCCGCCGATCCAGTTCTGCGAGCGTCTGAACTCGCCGGGGCTCGCGGCACTGCCCCGTCCTCCCCGCAGCAGGACTTCGTGAAGTTCACGAATCAGACGCACGGAGACCGGAAGCCCCTGGTCAAGACGGTCGAGTCCGTGATTCATCGCGTTGACGTAGTTCGATACCTCTTCGACGTCCGCATCGACGGGCGCGCCGGGCGCATCTCGGCTCTCGTGCAACAGCAGGTCGGCCAGTGACGACCGGGTCCCCTCGATCTGCGACGACAGCAAGGCTTCCTTGCGGACGTACATGTAGAGGAACAGTGGGGTACCGGGCAGTACCGAGGAGACGCCCTGAAGCCGTCCGATCGCCCGGTTGGCCGCTTCAAGGAGCCCATAGAGTTCGGCGACGCGTATCGGAGGGACAGGAGGCAGGGGCGGTGGAACGAACGCCTCCACCTTCTCCCCCACGGTCGAAGTCGTCACCTTCCTTCCCAGCCGTCTATCGGCGGTGGCCGGCATCACAACCGGTTCGGAACGCATCCGTTCGTTTCCGCTACCACAAAGTACGGATTCAGCATTATCCATTACTTATTGAGGAATTTCCGTGTGCTATCCCGGGACCCGACCCGTTGCCCCACTCTTGAACAAATGCTACTTTTATCGCATACGCTACAAAAACAGCATTTCCATGGTGAAAGACGGAACGTCGGCAGCCGGTCGTGAGAAGGCATCGAGCTCGTTCGAAGAGGAGAACCGACAATGATCCGCGACTCTCGCTTATCCAAATGGCGGAACTCGCTCGTCCGCGTGCCAATCGTGGGCTTGGCGATCCTCAGTGTTGGCAGTGGCATTGCGGGCGAGTCACGCGACGCTTCCGACGCCGCCGAGACCCACTGGAACATCGTCCAGGCCTACATCGATATGGACGCCGCGTGGCAGGCGAAGACCGAAGAGATGCGCGGCGCGGACCAGCCTGTCGAAGACCAGGCTGTCGAAGA
>JAGWBN010000015.1:30128-30613 GCA_021295875.1 Pseudomonadales bacterium | reverse complement strand
TCGCCGACGGCGGACCAGGACATGGATTTCGGCCTGCAGGCATTGAAGTCCATCGTGGGTCCCGATTGGAGCGTGGTGGAAACACAGAAGCGTCGGTACGAGGAATGGATGAACGAAAGCCGAGAGATTCGCGACGCGGACATTTCCGACGATGAGAAACGCAAACGCACCGCGGCCCTGGGACAGAAGCCCAAAGACCCGGCGGCGATCGCCGCAGCCCTTGCGATCGCGGAACTTGGACGCGCGCACGAAAAGGGTCGTCAAGCAGCCGAGTTCCTGATCTATCCGGGCGCCGGCAAGACATCGCCGGAAGTCGCGCTCATGGCCGCGCGCTCGCTGTTCGAGCACTTCCCGGATTACGGCCCCCTGCCGTTTGTGCTCATGTCGTTGGGCTTCGAGCGGTTCGGCCCGCGCGAGTCCGTCGACGCGTTCTTCGCCGACGTCGCGGCCAACGCGAACAACCCCGTCGTCGTCGCCACCGCCCG
>JAGWBN010000015.1:24150-30081 GCA_021295875.1 Pseudomonadales bacterium | reverse complement strand
AGACCCGACGACGGGCGTTGGAAGTCGCAACGGGTCTCAGCGTTGGCGTCGAGGACGTGGAATTCGTTGGGAGCCGTTACGACCTTGGACCCGGGCCCGCAACCTTGGCGCAAGCCGAAGCAAGCCTCGTTCACGCCATCCGGCATGCAACGGTGGGCGGAACCGTCGCCGACGAAACGGGGCGCCGATTAGACGGCAGCGAAGAGAAACTGTCCGCCTACGCGGGCAAAGTCCTTCTCCTGAACTTCTGGGGGACCTGGTGTGGTCCATGCGTGGCTGCGCTACCGGAACTCCGGCAACTGGCGACGGCGTATCCAAAGGATCGCTTCGAGATCCTCGCCATAAGCAATGATGACGACGTCCAGACGGTAGTGGAGTTCATGGAGGCCAATCCCATGCCGTGGGCACACTGGCACGTTGGCGCCAGTAGCGAACTCGTGCGGAGGAACTGGTATGTCCGGTCCTGGCCGACTTACGTGGTTGTCGACAGCAGTGGAGAGATTTTCGCTCGGAGTGGGAGTGCGGGCCTGGAGGCAGCCAAGGCGATTGTCGGACAAGCCCTGCAAAACGCGACCGCTTCGCGGTCGCCCGGAGAGTCCGGTGGTCGAGTTCCCCAACGCATCGAAGCGGTGGAGTCGGTGGCTCGAACCGTGGCGCCAGAACCGCTGTGCATGGGTGACGCGGATGGAGAACCATGTTGGCGGTCAGTCGACGGCTGGCCGGCGTGCCATGTCTGGAATCCAGCTCCTTCGCGCGAAGACAGCTTCGAGTTCGAAGGTTCGGCCGACTGCGCGAACGGCAAGCTCTCGGGTACGGGGACAGCCAGGTTCCGGTGGCAGGAGGATGGCGAATGGAAATGGTGGGAGGTCGAGGGCACCTACGAGGACGGCAAGGCGCACGGCCATTGGGTTGGGCTGTTCAACAGTGGCGTCCGGGCGGAAGGACCGTATGTTGACAGCACGCCGCACGGCCACTGGGTGTGGAAATATCCCAACGGCACGCAATCGGAGGGGCCGTTGGTGCGCGGCATCCGTCACGGCCGGTGGATCGACACGTACCCGTCCGGCGAGCGCAGCGAAGGGCCGTACTCGAACGGCCAACGGCACGGTCGGTGGGTGCTAACCTATCCGAACGGCAGTCGCCACGTCAGTGAGTGGGTGAATGGGGAACTACAGTCGAATTCGCGATGAGTCGTTTGTGTCGCGCCGAGTGGCGGCGAGAGCAACGAATCGCTTGTGTGGCATAGCGTTTGAAAAGCCCACCCGACACCGCTAGGCGGCTCTGCAGGCCGCACCTTTTCTAGCGTCGTCGATTCGAGCCGTTCTTTGTGGACGGATGGTAAGTCTTCCTCAGGAATCTCACGCTGCTCGGCGGTCGGCGGGTCTCCCATCGTCGGGAACTCGACCGTGCGACGAACTCCGTGTCAGCACAAGTGCCAAGGAGCATCCATGAGCGCTAGTCGAACGGTGGTCCAAGGGGTCGGATGGGATCTCGCTGGCGAGTATCCCGCCGCCGACTCGCCCGCGGTGGACGCGGATCTCGACGCGATTGGCGGGCTGCTCGACGAAATCGAAAATCGCAACGCAACCCTGGTCCCCCTGCTTACCAGCGCCCGTGATCTGGACGCCGAGTCGGCACGGCAGGCGATCACGGCGGCGCGCGATATCCACGCCCTCGTCGAACGCGCCAAACCCCTGCTGGACGACCCCGAGACCTACGCCGAGTGCCGTCTCAGCGTCGACAGCCAGGACGAGACGGCACAGGCGCTGCTCGGTCGCCTGCAGGCGGTGAAGAAGCGCTTCGCGGAATTGAACGAACCCCTAGGCCAGTTCCTGGACCAGGCGTCCGGGGAAGTGGTCGAGACCTACCTAGACGATCCCGCCGTTGCGCCCTCGCGGTTCGCCGTCGAGCACTCCCGCAAGCAGGCCGACGAGTTGCTGCCGCTGGCCGAGGAGAACCTGGTGACGGGCCTCGCCGAAGACGGCATCCACGCCTGGGGCCGCCTCTACGACCAACTCTCGGGAACCCTCGAATGCGAGGTCACCGTTGGCAACGAACTCGAGCGAATGGGCATCGCCGAAGCCGCCGGCCTGAAGCAGAAACCCGACGACCGTCTGCGCGAGAGCGCTTGGCGGGCGATCAATACCGCGTGGGACGGACATGTCGAATCCTGTGCCGCGGCGATCAACGCCATCGCCGGATGGCGGCTCGAACTGGGCCGCAAACGGTCGGCCCGGGCTGGACGGTCGGTCCACTACCTTGACGCGCCGCTGCACCGTAACCGTATCGACAAGGCGACCCTCGGCACGTTGCTCGCCGTCGCCGAAGAGGGCATACCTCTGGCCCGCCGTGCCGCCCGTCTGCAGGCGCGGGCCTACGGCAAGGAGCACTACGGACCCTGGGACACCCACGCGCCGGCACCGGCGATCGACGGCGAGGAGCAGGGTGCAATCGAATACCCCGAAGCCGTGGACCTGATCGCGACCGCCTACGCCTCGGTCGACGCCCGCATGGGCGACTTCGTGCGCATGGCGGCGGAGAAGCGCTGGATCGAGGGCACCGTGGGACCGCGCAAACGACCGGGCGCGTACTGCACGCGGTTCATGAAGTCGCGCACGCCCAGGGTCTACATGACCTACTCCGGCAGCCCCAGCGACGTCATCACGCTGGCCCACGAACTCGGCCACGCATTCCACGGCTGGGTGATGCGCGACCTGCCGCCGAGCCAACAGAGCTACGGTATGTCGCTGGCGGAGACCGCGAGCACCTTCGGCGAGACCATCGTCCGGGACGCCCTGCTCAAACGCGCCGAGTCGCCGGCGGCGGCGCTTCGAATCGTCTGGGAGGAAGCCGCGGCGCTGGTGACCTTCGTGCTCAACATCCCGACGCGTTTCGAGTTCGAACGGAATTTCCACGAGGCCCGCGCCCGCCAGCCCGTGCGTCCCGTCGAACTCAAGGCGATGATGGCTGCGGCCTGGGAGAAGTGGTACGGCGACTGCCTCAGCGAACCCGACCCGATGTTCTGGGCGAGCAAGCTGCACTTCTACATCTCGGGCCTCGCGTTCTACAACTTCCCGTACCTGTTCGGCTACCTGTTCAGCCTCGGGGTGTATGCCCGACGGGACGCCCTCGGCGGCGACTTCTTGCTGCGCGATACCGGGCGGATGACCGCGGAGGACCTCGCCGCCAAGCATCTCGATGTCGACCTCACGCAGCCCGACTTCTGGCGGCAGACGCTCGGCGCCCTGGAAGGCCGCATCGACCAATTCGAAAATCTTGTTGAAGGAACGGATGCATGATCGGATCCACAAACCGCATCGCTGTCGCGGTACTCGCTCTGGCGCTACCGTGCTTCGCCGGGGCCGCCGAGGACTACCTCTCCCCGGAAATGCGTGCCAAGGTCGAAGATCTGAAGGCGGCGGTCGAGAACGAACCGAGCGCGGGGGCCGTTGCCAAGGAACGGGCGCGGATCCTGTGGGACTGGCTCAACGCGTACTCGCTCACCGGCCGCTACGTACCCGTCAACGCCACGTCGGCCATCGCCGGCACCCTCGCCTACGACCGCCCCGGGGCCGTTCCGGCACTGGACCGAACCGTACGCGAACTCGCGATTCTCGACGCCGACCCCGGCGCCATCGGCAGCCTGGTCGCCGACACGGGACCCTTCGAGGTCAGGACCCGCGCCGTCGGTACCCGCGACATCGTGCCCGGCGGCGGCTTCGTGGTCAGCCGCCACTTCATGGCCAATTTCGGACGCTTCCACACCGAGGATCCGGCCGGCGACAACTACATCTCGATCACCTCGTCGAACCCCGACGTGCGTTTCTCCCGTGCCGCCGTGCGCATGGGCGGTATGCACGGCGGCTTCCGCCGTGCCACCGAGATGCTCGCGTTCCACGTCGCGTCCGGCCGCCTCGGCGAAGGCGACACCGTGACCATCACCTACGGCGACACCGCGGGCGGCGGCGCGGGCCTGCTCCTGCCGGATTTCTCGAGCGACCGCATGCCGCTACCCCTGTACCTGGATTTCGATGGCTCGGGGCTGCTCGTCAGTCTGCCGATCCAGCCCATCGTGATCACCGGTTCGACGGTGGCCGGCGTCCACGGCTTCGCACCCTCCGTGGTCGCCGTCGGCGAACCCTTCGAACTCTCGGTGCGCGCCGAGGACCGGTACATCAACCGCGCCAGGGCACCGATTCCCGGCTGGGTCGTGCACTTGAACGGCGAGCCCTTCGCCGACATCGAGAACGGCGGCGATAGCATCCAGGTTCTTCGGGGCTTGAGTTTCGACGAACCCGGCGTGTATCGATTCTCGTTCCGTTCCAGGGACGGCACGATCGCCGGAGTCGCCAACCCCATCCTGGTCGAGGAGAATCCGACGCGGCGGATCTACTGGGGCGACACCCACGGCCACTCCGGCTTCGCCGAGGGCATCGGCACACCCGACCGGTTCATGGTCTGGGCCCGCGACGATGCCCGGCTCGACTACGTCACCCACTCCGAACACGACATCTGGATGGACGACTTCGAGTGGAACGTGCTGCAGGACAACGTCCGGCGCTACTCGAAGGAAGGGGAATTCATCGCCTTCCTCGGCTACGAATGGACGATCCAGAACTGGCAGGGCGGCCACCACAACGTGCTGTTCCGAACCGCCGAGGACCGACGGCGCATCCCGGCCCAGGAATACGGAACCCTGTCGCTGCTCTACCAGGGCCTGCGCGACCACCACGAAGCCGAGGACGTGGTGGTGATCCCCCACGCCCACCAGTCCGGCGACTACCGCCTGAACGACCCGTCGCTGGAACCCCTGGTGGAGATCATGTCCCAACACGGCACCTTCGAGTGGTTCGGCCGCATGTACCTGAACCACGGCCACGAGGTGGGCTTCATCGCCGCCAGCGACAATCACTTGAGCCAGCCGGGCTACAGCACGCCGAAACCGGGTTCGCTTTCCCAGAGAGCGGGCCTCGGCGCCTTGCGGGCGAGCGCGCGGACCCGCGACGCGCTGTTCGACGCCATGCGCAGTCTCTCCACCTACGCGACCACGGGTGACCGGATGATCCTCGACGTCACCGTCAACGACGGCGACATGGGCACCCGGGTGGCGTTCGCCGAGGAACGGCGGATCGAGGGGCGCGTGATCGGCACCGCGCCAATCCACACCGTCACCGTGGTCAGGAACGACGTGGAGATCTGGCAGCGCGACTACCTCACCGACGTCGAGGTGCGGAACCTCGAGGGCGGCGAGTTCCTGCTGGTCTTCGAGTCGGACTCGACTCCCTTCCACCCCAACGACAACCCCCGGGGCTGGCGTTGGTGGCGAGGCACGGTGGAGGTCGCCGGCGCCGTGGTCACCGCCGCCCAGGGCATGGACTTCCACAACTCCACCGGCCACCGGCTCGAGGTCACGGACGGCACCAGCATCGCCTTCGCCACCTACACCCATCAAGCTGACCCTGGACGACGTCCGTCGCGGCGCCATGTTGACCATCAAGCTCGACGAAGGCCGCGAGTTCGGCGGTGGACCGCCGCGCTTCAAACCACACCGGCTCGTGCCGCCCGCCGAGGTCGTGCTGGAACTTCGCAACCTCGAACACGGCACGTTGACACGGGGGATTCCCCTCGACGGCTACGTCGACCGGGTCACCCTGCGCCGACCGATCACCGACGGACCGATGGACGTCGCCTTCGAGTTTGCGGATCGGGGCGTGCGCCAGGGCGACTACTACTTCGTCCGCGTCACCCAGGCCAACGACGCCATCGCCTGGTCGAGTCCGATCTGGGTCGGCGGGTTTCCGAAACGATGAGCTTCGAACTTCACCCGAAGCTCGCCGGCGATTGCGAGACGCTCGGCGAGTTCGACCTGTGCACCGTCCTGCTGATGCGCGACGACCGCTTCCCGTGGGTCATCCTGGTACCGCGGATCGC
>JAGWBN010000015.1:22929-24131 GCA_021295875.1 Pseudomonadales bacterium | reverse complement strand
TTGACCTTGTTCGACGAGATCGCCCAGGTCTCCAAGGCCCTCGTCGACGCGTTCGATGCCGAGAAGATCAACGTCGCCGCCCTCGGCAACCAGGTGCCGCAACTCCACGTCCACGTCATCGGCCGCTACACCCACGACGCGGCCTGGCCGGGGCCGGTGTGGAACGCGGGCGTCGCGGAGAACGTGGACCAGGACGTCATCGGCAGCCGCGCCGACGTCCTGCGGAATGTTCTGAATTCGTAGGGGCGTGCGCGCGCCCTTGCAGACGCGTTGTGGTCGTCCCTACGGGAGGGGAATCTCGCCGGCGTCGTGGGGTACGCGCCAGCCCCGTTGCACTGCGGGCCGGGCGGCAATCGCCTGGTACCAGCGCTCGAGATCGGGGTAGTCCGCCCAGTCGATTCGATGCCACGGCCAGCGCGAAATCCACGGCCACGTGGCGATGTCGGCGATGGAGTAGTCGTCCGCCAGGTATTCCCGGTCGGCCAGGCGGCGGTCGAGGACGCCGTAGAGCCGCGCGGCCTCGGCGGCGTAGCGCTCCTCCGCGTAGGCGGACTTGCCGGCGTTGAACTTGAGGAAGTGGTTGGCCTGGCCGAGCATGGGCCCGACGCCACCCATCTGCAGCATGAGCCACTCGAGGGTCGTCCAGCGATCCGCGCCACCCAGTTCGCCGGTCTTGTCGGCGAGATAGAGGAGGATCGCGCCGGACTCCATCAGCGACCGCCCCGTGTCGCGATCGACGATGGCCGGGATCTTGTTGTTGGGACTGATGGCGAGGAAATCGGCATCGAACTGCTCGTCCTTGCCGATGTTGACGGCGTGGACCGTGTAGTCGAGCCCGAACTCCTCCAAGGCGATGGACACCTTGCGGCCGTTGGGCGTCGGCCAGGTGTAGAGGTCGATGCTCACGTGCCGTCGTCCCCCGGGGACTGCGGCTCGGTGTCGTCGGGTGCCGTGGGTTCCGCCGCCGCCTCCGGCTCGGACTCGATCGGTTCGGCTGCCTCCTCCTCTCCTTCCTCGGGCGCTTCTTCCTCGGGCGGGTCGGGAGCAAGGTCTTCGAGGGACTTGTCCAGCTGCTCGCCGATGTACTTGGCGATCTCGTAGGCGCCGGCCACCCGGTCGGACGTGGCGACGTACTTCTCGCCATCCTCAAGGGCGTACACGGTGAACGTCAGCACGCCGTCGTCGTCCGTCAGACCGAACAC